>JBBRZQ010000060.1:0-24248 GCA_038236535.1 Actinomycetales bacterium | reverse complement strand
GGACTCCACCGAGCAGCAGGCCGATCGCGGCGCCACCACCGGAGATCGCGCCGTAGACACCGAAGGCCTTGGCGCGCTCCCGGGGATCGTGGAAGGTCACCGTGAGCAGGGAGAGGGCCGCAGGTGCCAGCAGGGCCGCGAAGGCACCCTGCAGGCCGCGGGCGCCGAACAGGAACTGCTGGCTCGGGGCGAGGCCACCGATAGCGGAGGCTGTCGCGAAGCCGATGAGCCCGATGATGAACGCCCGCTTGCGGCCGACGTAGTCGGCGACCCGCCCGCCGAGCAGAAGCAGCCCGCCGAAGGTGAGCGTGTATGCCGTGATGACCCACTGCTGGTTGGCGTCGGTGATCCCCAGGGATGCTTTCGCGCTCGGCAGCGCAAGGTTCACGATGGAGGCGTCGAGCACGACCATGAGCTGGGCGATCGCGATAACCCACAGAGCACGCCACCGGGTGGGATCCGGCACGGGGGTGCCGGCAGGCGGCGCCACCCCGCTCTCGACAAGCGTGTCGGGCGGGACATCAGGGGAGCTGGCCATGAGGTTCCTTCTGGCAGACGGAGTCGGAGAAGGAGTGCCACGGCGCATCTCCCGAGAGGTCAACACCGCCCGGCCGAAGAATTATTTCGCCACGAATGACCAGATCTGCAGGTCCAGCTCAGATCCAGAGCGCGGGATCCTTGAACATCAGCTCGTAGGGATCCTCGCCCTTGTCCGGGAACCGGATCGTGGCAGGAACACCGGTGGCCACGGCCCCGGCGGGAACGTCCTTGACGACCACGGAGTTTGCGCCGATCTGCACGCCGTCGCCGATGTTCACCGGACCGAGAATCCTTGCCCCCGCACCGATGGTGACGTTGTTGCCGACCGTCGGGTGACGCTTGACGTGCTCCATCGAGCGCCCGCCCAGGGTCACCCCGTGATACATCATCACGTCGTCGCCGATCTCGGCGGTCTCGCCGATCACCACCCCCATGCCGTGGTCGATGAAGAAGCGGCTACCGATCTGTGCGCCGGGGTGGATCTCGACCCCGGTGACCGCGCGAGCGAGCTGGGAGAGCAGGCGGGCGGCCAGGCGGCCACCGGGCTTGGCCCACATCCGGTGGGTCAGCCGGTGCACCCAGATCGCGTGCAGCCCCGGTGAGGCGAGCGCCATCTCGATCCTGGACTCCACTGCGGGGTCCCGCTCGATCGCGGCGTCCAGATCCTCGCGGATGCGGCCCTTGGCAGGTTTGACAGGTTTGGCAGCCTGAGCGGGCCAGAGTCTGGTCGACCGACCGCGCGCATCAGGGGGGGTGGCAGCGCGGTCGATCGACAGATCCCTAGTCAATCGCAATAAGGCCATTGGCGTTGTCGTTTCAGAGAAAGTCGACCCGATCAGACGAGCAGGTCAGCGAAAAGGATGGTTGACAGGTACCGCTCGCCGAACGACGGGATGATCACGACGATCGTCTTGCCGGCGTTCTCGGGACGGCGGGCGACCCGGTCTGCCGCCGCGAGCGCGGCGCCGGAGGAGATACCGACGAGCAGGCCCTCTTCCTTGGCGGCGCGACGGGCCCACTCGACGGCGGTGTCGGCGTTGATGTCGATCACCTCGTCGTAGACGTCGCGGTCGAGGATCTCGGGCACGAAGTTGGCGCCCAGGCCCTGGATCTTGTGCGGGCCGGGAGCGCCGCCGTTGAGAATCGGGGACTCCTCGGGCTCCACAGCGATGACCTGGATCTGCGGGTTGCGAGCCTTGAGCACCTGGCCGACGCCGGTGATGGTGCCACCGGTGCCGACTCCGGCGATGAAGATGTCGACGGTGCCGTCGGTGTCCTTCCAGATCTCTTCCGCGGTGGTCTCGCGGTGGATCTGGGGGTTGGCCTCGTTGGCGAACTGGCGGGCCAGGATGCCACCGCGCTCGGCCACGATCTGCTCGGACTTGCTGACCGCGCCCTTCATGCCTTCGGAGCCGGGCGTCAGGATGAGCTCGGCGCCATACGCGGCCAGCAGCATCTTGCGCTCCTTGCTCATCGTCTCCGGCATGGTGAGCACCACCTTGTATCCACGGGCGGCACCGACCATCGCGAGAGCGATTCCCGTATTGCCGCTGGTGGCCTCGACGATCGTCCCGCCCGGCTTGAGGTCGCCGGACTTCTCGGCGGCGTCGATGATCGCCACGCCGATCCGGTCCTTGACCGAGCTGGCCGGGCTGTAGAACTCGAGCTTGGCCACTATGGTCGCTCCGGAGCCCGTGCTGAGCCGGTTGATCCGGACGAGCGGGGTGTTGCCAACGAGGGCCGTGACGTCGTTGTAAATGGGCACTTCAGCCGCCTCTAGGTCTGTACGGAAAGGTCTCTGCTCGGTCGATATCCATCACGGCAACAAACGACCCGTTATGGATATTCCAAGCACAGGTTATGTCGACCCCCGTACGGCCGCCAAACTGAGTCCAACCGCTGGTCCTCAATGACCTGTGATCAACCTCACTCCTTTGTGTCAGCGCGACGTGGCGTAGACCCGTACGTACACTTTGGCCATATGACCTCGCATATGTTGGTGCGCGCCAGTGTCGGCGTCGCGCTCACCGTCTTGATCCTGTTCTTCGCAGGAAAGCGCCTGTGGTTCCTCATCCAGCTCGCCAGATCGGGCAAGCCCGCAGTGGGCAGGCTGCTGGACACGCCGAAGCGGGTTCAGGCCGAGGCGTTCGAGGTGCTGGGCCAGCGCAAGCTGCTGAAGTGGACCGTGCCCGGGGTGGCCCATGTGTTCGCGTTCTGGGGCTTCCTGGTGCTGACGCTCACCATCCTGGAGACCTATGGGGCGCTGTTCGTCGCCGACTTCCACATCCCGCTGGTGGGAACCTGGCCGGTCCTCGGCTTCCTCGAGGACCTCTTCGCCGTGCTGGTGGTCGTCGGTATCGCGATCTTCGCGGTCATCCGGGCCACGAACAACCCGGCCAAACAGGGCCGGCAGTCCCGGTTCTTCGGCTCGCACACCAAGGGCGCCTGGCTGATCCTGTTCATGATCTTCATGGTGGTCTTCACCCTGTTCTGGTATCGCGGGGCGCAGGTCAACACCGGGGCGTTCCCGTTCTCTAACGGCGGCGCGTTCGCCTCCGAATGGGTCGGCTCGCTGCTGGCCCCGCTGGGCGAGACGGCCAACCTGTGGATCGAGACCACAGGCCTCTGGGCCCAGATCGCCGTGGTCCTCTTGTTCCTGGTGATCGTGCTGAACTCCAAGCACCTGCACATCGGCGCGGCCCCGGTGAACGTCTACACCTCACGCCGGCCGAACGGGCTGGGCCCGCTGCTGCCGATCTACCACAACGGCGAGCCGGTCAACTTCGAGGACCCGCCCGAGGACGCGAGCTTCGGCAAGGGGCACATCGCGGAGTTCACCTGGAAGGGCTTCACGGACTTCATGGCCTGCACCGAGTGCGGCCGCTGCCAGTCGCAGTGCCCGGCCTGGAACACCGGCAAGCCGCTGAGCCCGAAGCTGATGATCATGAACCTGCGCGACACGATGTTCGCCCAGGCTCCCTACCTGCTGGCCGCCAAGGGCGAGCACCCCGGTCTCGGCGAGCTGCACAAGCCGGCCCTGGAGAGCCTGAGCGCCGAGGTCCGCGCGCAGGTCGAGCGTCCCTTCATCGGGTCGCGTGAGGGCAGCGAGCACTCCGTCGACGACGGGTACACCTCCGACGGACATCGCAGTGGCGGCGCCGAGGTGCCGATCATCGACCAGGAAGCCTTGTGGGCGTGCACGATGTGCGGCGCCTGCGTCGAGCAGTGCCCGGTCGACATCGAGCACATCGACCACTTCGCCGATATGCGCCGCTACCAGGTGCTGATCGAGTCGGCCTTCCCGACCGAGCTCGGCGGCCTGTTCAAGAACCTGGAGAACAAGCAGAACCCCTGGGGTATGCCGGCCCGCGCCCGCCTGGACTGGGCCAAGGACCTGCCTTTCGACGTCAAGGTGCTGGGCCAGGACGTCGCTGACGCCACCGAGGTCGACTACCTGTTCTGGGTCGGCTGCGCCGGCGCCTACGAGGACCGCGCCAAGAAGACCACGCGCGCCGTGGCCGAGCTGCTCAACGCCGCGGGCGTCACCTTCGCCATCCTCGGCGACGGCGAGACCTGCACCGGCGACCCGGCCCGCCGCGCGGGCAACGAGTTCCTCTTCCAGATGCTGGCCCAGGCCAACGTCGAGACGCTGAACGAGGCCAAGGCCACCAAGATCGTGGTCACCTGCGCGCACTGTTTCAACACGATCAAGAACGAGTACCCGCAGGTCGGCGGCCAGTACGAGGTCGTCCATCACACCCAGCTGCTCAACCGGCTGGTCCGCGACAGGAAGCTGATCCCGGTATCCCGCCCGGACCAGGCCGACACGGCCAACGTGGCCTCGACCGCGGCCAGCGTCACCTACCACGACCCGTGCTACCTCGGCCGCCACAACGGCGTCTACGCCCCGCCGCGCGAGCTGCTCGGCGCGCTGCCCGGAGTGGAGCTGCGGGAGATGCCGCGGACCGGCGACAAGTCCTTCTGCTGCGGCGCCGGCGGCGCCCAGATGTGGATGGAGGAGAAGCTCGGCACCCGGGTCAACAACAACCGCGCCGCAGAGGCGGTTGCCACCGGCGCCGGCCGGATCGCGGTCGGCTGCCCGTTCTGCAACGTCATGCTCTCCGACGGCCTGACCAATGAGCAGTCCGAGAGCGGCGCCCACGAAGAGGTCGAGGTCGTGGACGTGGCCCAGATGCTCCTGGCCGCCGTCCGCCGAGTCCCCAGCAAGAGCTGACCAGCTCAGGAGGGCAGGAGCCGGGGGCAGCCCAGTAAGCATCTCCTGGTCGTCGGGCTGAGGAGTGGCTCTTGCCCCTGCTCGCAAGCTCCCTTGACGGGGCGCCGAGCCACTCGTCAACTTCCTCCGGTACGCGTTTGGCTCTGGTCGCAGGCTCCCTTGACCGGGGGGCCTGCGACTCATCGCGCGTCGTCTCGTTGCTGCCGCTGGAGCTCAGCCGAGGTTGTTCTTGGCGAGGAACTCCTTGGCTACTGCTGAGGCGTCCTTCTTGTCGACTACTACTTCTTTGACCAGCTGGCCGAGGGTTGCGGTGTCGAGCTTGGCCGAGATCGCGTTCAGGGCTGCCGTGATCTCGGGGGTGACCTTGGACTTGGTGATCAGGGGCACGATGTTCTGGGCGGCGAACAGGCTCTTGGGGTCGCTGAGGATGACGAAACCGTTTGCGGCGACGGACGGGTCGGTGGTGAAGAGGTTGACCGCGTCGACCTGGCCGTTCTTGAGCGCCTGGACCGACAAGGGTCCGCCGGCGTCGAGGGGGCGGAAGGTCTTGAAGTCAAGGTTGTAGACCTTCTTGAGGCCGGGCACGCCGGTGGGGCGAGTCTTCCACTCCGGCGGTCCGCCAAGGGTCAGGTTCTTGGCCTGGGGGGCGAGGTCGGCGATGGACTTCAGGCCATACTTGGCTGCGGTGGCCTTGGTGACGACCACGGCGTCCTTGTCCTCGGCGGCGGACTTGTCCAGGACGGTGAGCGTTGCCGGGAGGCCTGCTTTGAGCTCGGCGTACACGGCGTCGGCGGTGGTGGCTTTGGCGTTCTTGTTGAAGTACTGGTTCAGCACGCCGGTGTACTCGGGGATCAGGTCGATGGAGCCGTCCTTCAGCGCCGGGATGTAGGTCTCCCGGCTGCCGATGTTGAGCTTCTTGTCGACCTGGACGCCCTTGGCGCTCAGCGCGCCGGCGTAGATCTCGGCCAGCAGGGCGTTCTCCGGGAAGTTGGCCGACCCCACGACGATCGTTCCGCTGGCCGCTTTGGCCGGCGTGCCCGCAGCCAGAGGGTCACTGGAGCCGGAGCCACACGCTGCGACGCCGAGCATGGCCACTGCAGCGGTCACGGCAAGGGCGATTCTGGTGCGTTTCATGATGGTCTCTCTCTGGTTGGGTCGAAGGCCTTCTCGTTGGGGTCCAAGTGTTTTGGCGCGGCGCACATTCCGTGGGCGGAAGGACAATCCAGCACAGAACTGATAATTCGCCTGAACGGGGACAATACCCTCGGCCTCAGGCGCTGTGCTCCAGAGCCGGCGTGGGCTCGGTCACCCCGGTGTCGGCCTCGAGGTCGACCGCCGGGACCCTGCCATACCGTCCGGTCAGGCCGCGGGAGACCACTGAGCGCTGGACCAGTGCCAGCACCATGTCGACCGCCAGGGCCAGCAGGGCGACCAGGACGGCGCCTGCGGCGGTCTGCGGGGTATCGCGCACCGCGAGCCCGTCGATCAGGAACCGGCCGAGCCCGCCGAGACCCACCACGGCGGCAATCGTGGCGGTGGCGATGACCTGCAGGGTCGCCGAACGGATCCCTGACATGATCAGCGGCAGGGCGCACGGCAGCTCGACGTGACGCAGGACCTCCGTGCCGCGCATACCCATCCCCTTGGCGGCGTCGCGGGCCTGCGGGTCCACGCCTTCGACCCCGGCGTAGGCGCCGGACAGGATCGGCGGGATGGCCAGGACCACGAGCACCAGGCCGGCAGGCGCCAGGAAAGCGATGTCGCCACTGAACTTGGGCCCGAGCCAGAGCACCGCCAGGAACAGCAGGCCCAGAGAGGGGATGGCCCGGGCGGCGCCGGTGAGGTTGACGACGAGGAAACGTCCCCGCCCCGTGTGCCCGATGAACAGGCCCAGGGGTATGGCGATCAGCGCCGCGATGATGACGGCGGTCAGCGAGTAGGCGAGGTGCTCGATGAGCCGGGCCAGGATGCCGTCGCTGCCCTGCCAGTGGGCGCCTTCGGCCAGCCAGGCGAGGATACGGCCGATCATGACGGGGCCTTGACGGCGCGCTGCCAGGGCGTGGCAAGCCGGGTCAGCGCGAGAATCGTCGCGTCGAACAGCAGCGCCAGCAGCACGCAGGCGATGACGCCCACGATGATCGGGTCCATGAAGGCCCGGTTGAACCCGTCGGTGAACAGCGAGCCGAGCTGCGCGACACCGATCAGGGCGGCCACGCTGACGATGCTCACGTTGCTGACCGCGGCGACCCGCAGCCCGGCCGAGATGACCGGCACGGCCAGCGGCAGCTCGACCGAGACGAACCGGCGGCCTCGCTTGTAGCCCATGGCCGTCGCAGACTGGTTGACCGCGTCGGGCACCGCGCCCAGGCCGTCGGCAACGGTGCGCACCAGGAGCGCGACGGTGTAGACAGTCATCGCGATGATGACGTTGTTCGGGTCAAGAACCTTGGTGCCCAGCAGCAGGGGCAGCATGATGAACAGCGCCAGGGACGGGATCGTGTAGAGCAGGCCGGTGCCGATGATCAGCACCGGGTACAGCCCCTTGTATCGCCGGGCCAGCCAGCCGAGCGGGAGGGCGATCAGCAGTCCGAGGATCAGCGGCACCCCGGCGAGGTAGATGTGCCGGACGGTCAGGTCCAGCACGTCGCCAAGATGGTCCACGAACCAGCTCATGCCGGCGCGTCCCCATCCCGGGCAGCGGGCACGTCCTCCTCCCGGACAAGGGACCCGCCGTAGGCGTTGGCGTCGGCGTCCGTTTTCTCGACCTGGACCGCGACCTGGGCGGGCACCTGTCCGCCCACCTGGTCCTCGAGCTGGAGCTCGGGCCGTTCGCGGTCCTCGATCTCGGCCAGCACCTCGTGCGCGCGGATCGTGCCGAGGATCGCCCCATGGCCATCGACGACGACCCCGCGGCGGCTCGGCGAGGACAGCGCGGCATCCAGGACGTTGCGCAGCGGGCCGCCGACGGTCGCGACAGTGCCGCCACGCTGCAGCATGGCTGGGCGGACCGGCTCGGTAACCCGGTCGAGCTCGATCCAGCCGAGAGGACGCCGGTTCTGGTCGGCGACCAGAACCCAGCCGTCCCGGGCGGCCCCGGCTGCCTGCGCCTGAGTCGCCCCGATCGGCACGGTCCGCTCCGGGGTGAGCTCGAAGTCCGGTGACGCCTGGAAGCTCAGCGCGCGATACCCGCGGTCCTTCCCGACGAAGTCGGCCACGAAGTCATCCACCGGATGCGCCAGCAGGTATGCCGGGTCGGCCAGCTGGGCGAGGTGACCGCCGGTCCGCAGCACGGCGACCCGGTCCCCCAGCTTGATCGCCTCGTCGATGTCGTGGGTGACGAAGACGATGGTCTTGCCGAGGTCGCTCTGCAGGCGCAGGAACTCGTCCTGCAGCTGCTCGCGCACGACGGGGTCCACGGCGCTGAACGGCTCGTCCATGAGCATGACCGGCGGGTCGGCGGCCAGCGCCCTGGCGACCCCCACGCGTTGCTGCTCGCCACCGGAGAGCTGCGCTGGGTAACGCTTGGCGAAGCCGGCCGGCAGGCCGACCCGCTCCAGCAGCTCGAGGGCGCGGGACTCAGCCTTCCGTTTGTCCCAGCCGAGCAGCCTGGGGACGGTGGCCACGTTGGAGACGATGGTGCGGTGCGGGAACAGGCCTGCGTGCTGGATCACATAGCCGATGCCCCGGCGGAGCTCGGTCTCGTCCATCGTGGCGGTGTCCTGGTCGTCGATCCAGATGTGCCCGCCGGTCGGCTGGATCATCCGGTTGATCATCCGCAGAGACGTCGTCTTGCCGCAGCCGGAGGGCCCGACGAGCACGGTGATCTGCCCGGTCGGAGCCTCGAAGGTCAGCCCATCCACGGCCTTGGTGCCATCCGGATAGTGTTTTGAGACCGCGTCGAACCGGATCATGCCCACAAACCTAGGGCGCTGCGGCAGATAGAGCGAGCCAGATGCTGCGGCACCCAGGGCGTGTCAGGGGATCAGCGGCCAGTGCTGGCGAGGTTCGGTGAGCCGTATCGCCGGGGTTCAGCGGGTGGTCTGGGTGCTTCAGTGTCTCCCGCTGGCCGGGCCGTCCACGGCCGGCACCAGCAGGGTCCGCACCATGAAGCCAGCGACCAGGGTGTGCCAGGGCCTGGCCGGAAACATCATCGCGTGGTGGGCTCCGGGATACGTCACGAGCTTCACGTCGCCTCCCTCCGCGGAAAGCCTTTCGGCCAGCCGGATCGTCTTTGCCGGGTCCGTCGTGTGATCGGCGGTGCCATGCGCGAGCAGCAGCGACCGGTCGCCCAGCGGCGGAATCGGCTCACCATCGGGCAGCCAGGGCGCCAGGGAGGCCACGCTGCGCACTGCCCCGCCGCGGATACCGCCGCCAGGCGCTGTGCCCTCGTCGAGACTCTCGTGGTCGGCGACCCTCAGCGCCACCCGGCCACCCATCGAGTGCCCGACCAGGCCAACCGGCAGGTGGCCGAACCGTTCGGCGATCCGGTCCAGGGCCCAGCGTGCGTCTGCCAGCGGTGACTCGGACCCGCCATTCCAGCCGCGCACGGAGTACCTCAGCGAGGCCACTGCGATGCGTTTACCGCCGGCCCGGGAGACGCTGCGGCCAAAGGGGACCAGGCGCAGGACCGACGGGTCGTAGGCGTGGACCGAGGCGAAGCTGTCAGGGGTTCCGCCATGCAGGAGCAGCACGACGGCCTCGGCGTGAGCGTCATGGCCGGCGAAGCTCAGGTGGGGAGCGTGGCGCATGCCGGCCAAACTAGGTGCCGGACCTGTGACGTGGCTGTGCGAGCGCGATAGTGCTAGACGTCGGTGCGGTAGAAGTCCTGGAACGAGCGACTGGCCGTCGGGCCCCGCTGACCCTGGTAGCGGGAGCCGTGCTTGGCGCTGCCGTAGGGGTTCTCGGCCGGGCTCGACAGCCTGAAGAAACAGAGCTGGCCGACCTTCATGCCGGGCCAGAGCTTGATCGGCAGGGTCGCCGCATTTGACAGCTCAAGGGTCACGTGGCCGCTGAAGCCCGGGTCGACGAAGCCGGCGGTGGAGTGGGTGACCAGGCCGAGCCGGCCCAGCGACGACTTGCCCTCGAGCCTCGCGGCCAGGTCGTCGGGCAGCGTCACAATCTCGTAGCTGGAGCCCAGCACGAACTCGCCGGGATGCAGGATGAATGGCTCGTCGTGCTCGACCTCGACAAGGTGAGTGAGATCCGGCTGGTCCTGAGCCGGGTCGATGAAAGGGTATTTGTGGTTGTCGAACAGCCGAAAGTACTTGTCGAGGCGCACATCGATGCTCGACGGCTGCACCATTGCCTCGTCATACGGCTCGAGGCGCACCCGCCCGCCGTCGATCTCAGCCCTGATGTCACGATCTGATAGGAGCACGCCGACACGCTACCCGCTCGCTGGCTGAGGTGGGTCTGCACCGCACCGCCGGGTCCGTATAGACTGCCGACCGCGCCTGCTCCGGATGCCGGTGAGCGCGCTTGCGGGTGTAGTTCAATGGTAGAACATCAGCTTCCCAAGCTGACAGTGCGGGTTCGATTCCCGTCACCCGCTCCAATCACGAAAGATATTGCAGGACAACACCATTGGGCACCGTCCTATCCGTCGAGGCAGTGACCTTCGTGATCAGAAATCGACGGCGTGCCCTTCCATGCCCTGACCATTTGTCGAGATGCGCATTATCAGCCGACCGTGCAAGCCAGTACCCAAACTGCGATGCGACAGTTGGTCACGGGTGGACGGGTCGGTAGGGGCTGTTGTGCGGTGACCGGCGGTTAGGACGTGCCCGTGGAGGCGGTGAGGCGGCCGTAGATGGTGAGCAGCAGGGCCAGGAGCCCGAGTGTGGCCATGACCACGGGGAGGATGAGGGCGTCGAAGTGGTCCAGGAGGACGGCGCCGAGGACGCCGGCGCCGAAGATCGCGAGGTTGAAGGCGACGGGTAGGAACGCGTTGGCGACGTCGGAGTTCTCGCCGCCGGCGGTAGTGAGCGCGGCTTGCAGCTGAGCTGGGGCGCCGCCGAAGGTGATGCCCCACAGCACGGCCGCGATGATGACCGCGATGCTCAAGGCGTGGCCGACCAGCAGGATGAGGCCTGCGGTGACGAACAGGACGACGCTGAGGTGCAGCAGTGGGCGGGGGTGGCTGTCGATGAGCGCGGCGGTGATGCCGACGCCGGCGATGGACGCGATGCCGAAGATCAGGAGCGCGAGGTCGGTTGACAGTCCGGTGGCCGCCGCGCGCAGGTAGGGGGCGATGTAGGTGTACATGGTGCTGTGCGCGAGCATCCAGACGAAGATCACGGCAAGGACCATGGCCACGCCGGGAATCTGGAGCACGCGGCCCAGCGGGAGCCGGGACGTGGTGGCCTGTCCGGCGGCGTCGGGCACGAACATCGCGATGAGCGCGAACAGGATGAGCGCGAGGACAGTGAGGCCACCGAAGGACCAGCGCCAGTCGAAGGTGGTGCCGAGCCACGACCCGAGCGGGGTGCCCAACGCGAATCCGATGGGCGCCCCGGTGGAGACGATCGCAAGCGACAGACCGCCATACCTCGGCGGGCTGATGCGGCGGCCGTAGGCGGCGAGCATGCCCCAGATGACTCCGGAGAACGCGCCGGTGACGAAGCGCGACCCAAGCGATAGCGGCACGTCGACAGAGAGCGCGGTGATGGTGTTGGCGATGATCAGGCCGACGATCGCGGCCAGGAGCACGGGTTTGCGGCGCATCCCACGGGTGAGGCTGATCGCGGGGATCGTGACTATCACGGTGCCCAGGGCATAGGTGCTGACGAACTGCCCGACGGTGCCCTCGCTCGTCTTCAGCCCGCTGGCGATGATGGGAAGCAGCCCGACGGGCATGGTTTCCGCTGCGACGAGGATGAAACCCATCAACGCGAGCACGATCAGCGCGAACCACGGGAGCCGCTGCGGCTGCGTGGTGGTCGTCGGCATGTACGCGGTCGCGGTCGTGGTCATGGAGTCCTTTCGTTCGTGCTGCCGTTCAGGCAGCACGAATCGTCAGCCGTGAACGGTGGTCTGAGAGGGGTAGTGGAGGTCGACGTTCGATCAGCTAGGGCTAGGCGACCACGGTCGCCTGCGTAAGCCACGTAGCGCTGGCGAATGCCTCGTTCAGATGCGGTCGGCGCTGCGCGGGGACTCTGCCGTGGTCGTGTCGTCGGTCGCGGCCCAGCTCGACAACAGTCGGAGACTGTCTTCTGAGGGCGATCCCGCCTTGGCCGTGTAGACAGTGAGGTTGAGGCCGAGGTCGGCGGTGAGGTCGAGTGCTTCGAAGGTGAGCTCGAGCTCGCCGACTACGGGGTGGTGGAAGCTCTTCGTGCCGGCGGCGTGGAGGCGGACGTTGTGTCTTGCCCAGCGTTCGCGGAAGTCGGCGCTGCAGGTGGAGAGCTCCCCGACGAGATCCTGGAGATCGCGGTCGTGGGGGTCACGGCCAGCCTCGGTGCGCATGATCGCGACGGAAATGTCGGCGGCGCCGTCCCAGTCGGGGTAGAACCGTTCGGATCGCTCGCGGTCCAGGAAGATATGCCTGGAGAAGTTCGGCGGGCGTTGCGGGTCGAGGTAGACGTCGGAGTACAGCGCCCTGCCGAGCGCGTTCGTCGCGATGAGATCCATGCGGCCGTTGCGCACGATGGCGGGCCCGTTGGTGATTGCGTCGAGGGTCTGCTGCAGGCCGGCACGAACTTCGGTCTTTCGCGGGTCCCGGCGTGCCCGCCTCGCCGGCGATGCGTTCGCCGCGCGGGCAAGGTCGAACAGATGTGATGCTTCAGCGTCGTCGAGTCGCAGCGCCTGGGCGACGGAGTGCAGGACCGATTCGGAGACGCCGGTCAAGTTGCCGCGCTCAAGCTTGGCGTAGTACTCAACGCTGATGTTGGCGAGGGTCGCGACCTCGCTGCGACGCAGCCCGGGTACACGCCGGTTCGATCCAGCGGGAAACCCCGCCTGCTCAGGCGCGATCCTCGATCGTCGCGAGATCAGGAAGTCCCTGACCTCATTCATGTTGTCCATGTCACCCACGCTACGGGGCGTCCGGCGTTTGAGCGATGCACTGCCAGTACGCCCTCCATCAGAGTATTCCCCGCCTGACGCGGGAGCGGTTGACTCTTCTGGTACCGCGGTCCTGGACCGCATCCACCCCTGACTCGAAGGAACACCCTCTTGCTCGCAACGATCATTCACGCCGCTGGCGACGTCCGCGTCGAAGAGCGCCCGGAGCCGACCATCATCGAGCCCACCGACGCGATCATCCGCATCACTGCGACCTGCGTGTGTGGCTCCGACCTGTGGCCATTCCGCGGCGCCGACGCGGTGAGCGAGCCGACCCCGATGGGCCACGAGTATGTCGGCATCGTCGAGCAGGTCGGCAGCGCCGTCACCACCGTCACTGCCGGACAGTTCGTCATCGGTTCCTTCTTCGCCTCCGACAACACCTGCCCGAACTGCCTCGCCGGCTACCAGACGTCCTGCGTGCACCGGCAGGGTATGCCCGGCGCCCAGGCCGAGCTGATGCGGGTCCCGCTCGCCGATGGCACCCTTGTGGCTACTCCCGGGATGCCGGACGCGGACCTCATTCCCAGCCTGCTTGCGCTCTCGGACGTGATGGGCACCGGCTGGTTCGCCGCTATCGCCGCGAACGTGCAGCCCGGCGGCACTGTCGCGGTCGTCGGCGACGGCGCCGTGGGCCTTCTCGGCATTCTGTCCGCCAAGCAGATGGGCGCGGGGCGCATCATCGCGATGAGCCGCAACGCCTCCCGGCAGTCGCTCGCTCGAGAGTTCGGCGCGACGGACATCGTCGAAGAGCGCGGCGACCAGGGTGCGGCGCGGATCAAGGAACACACCGATGGATTCGGGGCCGACTCGGTCCTGGAATGCGTCGGCACGCAGGAGTCGATGATGCAGGCTATCCGTTCGACCCGCCCCGGGGGGTCGGTCGGCTATGTCGGTGTCTCACACGGTGTCGCCCTGCCGGGCGATGAGCTGTTCTTCTCGCACGTGCACTTGCACGGCGGTCCCGCCCCTGTGCGGCAGTACCTGCCCGAGCTGATCGATCTCGTGTGGACCCGCCAGATCAACCCAGGCAAGGTCTTCGACCAGACCCTGCCCCTGGCCCAGGCCGCCGACGGATACCGGGCAATGGACGAACGCACCGCGATCAAGGTTCTTCTGCAGCCGTGACCGCACGCACCGAGTCATCGCGCACTCGCCGCCGACGATCTGGCTGACGGTCGGAGCAAGGGACCGCTTCGTCATTGACACCGCCACGCTGGCCTGACGGCAGCGGAACACCCGACAGGAACCGGCCAGGGGCGTCAGCAGGCGGGAGCCCGCGAGCGATGTTTGGGCTCGCGCACTCCCCGCCCGCCATCCCCTGTCGAGCGCGGAGAGCGCCACAACAGCGATGTCACCCATATGAACTGGAGACAAAGGACAGTCATGACAGATAACACAGCACAGAACAACGAAGCAGCCCACCGGAAACCATCCGGCGCCCAGAAGATGTTCGGCGGCTTCGCCCCCGCACTCGTCGGCTTCACCGACGATGTCCTCCTCGGCCAGGTCTGGGAGCGTCCGGAGCTGTCCCCGAGGGACCGGAGCCTGGTGACGGTGGCGTGCCTGACCACGAGCGGGAACACCGACCAGCTCGTCTACCACCTGGGCCTGGCCAAGGAGCACGGTGTCACCGAGCAAGAGCTCATCGAAGCCATCACCCACCTTGCCTTCTACGCCGGCTGGCCCAAGGCCATGTCGGCGATGACCGTCGCCAAACAGGTATTCCATACCAGCTGAGAACCCAAGGTCTTAGAGGCAACCACCACAACGAGAAGGAAGTCCCATGGAGTACCAAACCGTCGGATCACTGGGCCGCCTGGCAGATCGCGACGGCGCTTGGCATCTCGATGAGGCAGAGCCTGGCCCGGTTCGAGCTCGTCGAGCCGATGTACAACCTGGTCAAGCGTCAGGCGGAGGTCGAGATCCTCCCGCTCGCCGCCGCCGAGAACCTGGGCGTGATCACTTATAGCCCGCTCGGCGCCGGGCTGCTCACGGGCAAGTACGGCGCCGGGAAGCGCCCCGAGGGCGGCCGGCTGGTCGAGAACGCCCGGTATGGCGACCGGTATGGCCTGGACAGCGACCTCGCCACGGCCGACCGGTTCACGACCTTCGCCGAGGTCATGGGTGTCAAGCCCGCCACCCTCGCGGTCGCCTGGACCATGTCTCATCCGGCCGTGACCGCGCCAATCATCGGCGCCCGGAATTTGGCGCAGCTGGATGACTCCCTGGCAGCCCTCGACCTGGATATGACCACCGAGATGCGTGAGGAGATCTCCGCACTGTCACCAGCCCCGGCCCCAGCCACCGACCGGACCGAAACCCTCAAGCCGAACTGGACCTGAGGTTCACCGCGTCGAATCTGCCCGCGCCGTGGCCTCAGTGTGCCCTCGGCTGACAGTCCGTCCAGGTATTCGTGCACCGGGAACGCCTGTGCGCCGTGCTCACCGGCGTGCAGACCCGGAGCGCTGTGCATCGAATCCTTGGACTGAGACCGGGCCCTGCGTCCGATGCGGCACTCTCAACGGTCGACCCGTGTCCGAGGCCGCCGTCCGCGCGGCCCCGGACATGGGTTGTCAGTTATTCCTGACCGGGAATACCCCGACTGAGCAGATTGAATACGTCAGTCCGTTCGGTGCCGCGCTACCGAGGTTGGGCAGTGCGAAGTTGGTTATCCCGTTACCCCCGTAGGTTGTACCGAGCAGGGAGAAGAGCGCTTGTTCCTGATTGATCGAAAGTAGCTGTCCGTTGGCAGGCAAGCCGTTGGCCACTAAGCCCGCGCTCAGGATGACCTCTCCGAGGGTGCACGTCTCGCCGTGTCCTGCGGCGGCGATCTGGGTGTTCGTTCCGAATTGTGTTGCCCCGGAGCCAGCAGGACCAGCAGGACCGACCGGTCCCTGCGCCCCGGTGTTGCCCGTGTCGCCCTTGAGCCCCGCAGGGCCGACGAGACCGGCAGGTCCGGCCGGGCCTGTTGCCCCCGCGTCGCCCTTGAGTCCCGTCAGGCCGATGGGGCCGGTGGGTCCGACCGCGCCGGTGGCGCCGGCATCGCCCTTGGGTCCGACGGGGCCTACCGGGCCGATCGCGCCTGTCAGGCCCGTGTCGCCGGTGGCTCCGGTGGCCCCGACCGGTCCGGCAGCCCCGGCGGGACCGGCCGGTCCGAGGGCTCCGGGAGATCCCTGGGGGCCGGTTTGGTTCCAGCTGATGAGTGTGTCGCGTCGCGCGCATGTCGGCGGAGTCGTGGCGTCGACGGTAACGTTGTAGATCACCTTGAGCCGGGTGCTCAGGCAGCCGCTGTACGTCGCCGAGGGCGTTGATGGGGTGCTGGCGGTTGCCAAACCCGCAACGGCCAGGGTGGACATTGTCAGGATCGTGCCGGCACCGAGAAGTCGGCGTCGGAAACGCGAGCGGTCTGCGGGTGTAGTCGTTGTCATGGCGTGCCCCTTCGCTAGCTGCCGACGGATGAGACGTACCCGTCTCACCGGTCCGCCCTTGCTAGGTCCCCCGCGGTCCTTTGCAGCAACGCTCCGTCGTTCGCCGGGCGGGCGGTGTCAGGATGACAGAGCCGAGCTCACCAGGGAATAGTTCGTAGCCGACGCCATCCACCAGGTGGGCCAGCGCCTGTCGGCATGAGGAAGCAGGCCTCCGTGCCATTGCCCTATTGGCACACCACCCAGATACGGCGTGACGCGCTTTCCGAGAATCCAGGAAGCATCGAGCCTCGTCCAGCGGTTTGCGTCTCTTGGGGCGACACCGCCGAGGATGGCTACAGGGGCTGCCGAAACGGGGGTGCAGTGAGACGCTGGTGGTGACCACTTCGCAACAACCGGCAGGGGTGGGCCAGGGTGTCATCGCGCAGATCGGACGTCGCCGCTCAGCTGCGGTCGTCCCTGCTGGGCAGAGGACCCAGACCGGGTCTGCGCACGGCCAAGACAACCCTCGCCGCAGTCCTGTCCTTTGCTCTGGCCCAGCAGCTGGGGACCAGCCCGCAGCCAGTGCTGGCCCCCCTGACGGCACTGCTCGTAGTTCAGCTGACGATGTACAAAACCGTGGCGAGCGGGTTCCAGAGAGTCGCCAGCGTCGTGGCCGGAGTGCTGATTGCGGTTGGCCTCGCCTCCTATGTCGGGCTGACCTGGTGGAGCCTGGGCCTGGTCGTCGCTGCGTCGCTGGTCATCGGCCGCCTGCTGCACCTGGGAGAGCATCTGCTCGAGGTCCCCATCTCGGCCATGCTCGTACTCGCCGTCGGAGGGGCCGAGGGAGCCGCGCTTAACCGGGTCTACGAGACACTGATCGGAGCGGTCGTCGGGATCGCCGTGAATGTGGCCATCGCGCCTCCGCTCTATGTGCAGCCGGCCGCCGATGCCCTGGGCGAGCTGGCAGAGCGGATGGCCGGGTTTCTCCGTCAGCTGTCCGATCAGCTGACAGCGGGCTGGTCGCGTGAGTCTGCCGACCGGATGCTGGACGAGGCCCGGCGACTCGGTGACGAGGTCGACCGGGCGGACGAGAGCGTGGCGCGCGCTCAGGACAGTGCCCGTCTCAACCCTCGGGCTGGCCGGGCCCGCGAGGCGATGCCGCGTCTGCGGACCGCCCTGACCGGACTCGAGCACGCGTACGTCACCATTCGCAACCTGTGCCGGTCCCTGCTGGACCGAACCTACTTCGTGCCCAGCGAACAGGCCGAGACGGTGTATGACGCAGACGTTCGGGGGGCGCTGGCACTGGTGCTCGAAGCAGCGGCCGACGCGATAGGACACGTTTCAGAGGTGACAGCAGGCAGCGGAGCCACAGACGCAGCCCGGACTGAGGTCGACCAGCGACTCGCCGAGCTCCACCGTCGCCGGGACCACCTGGCCGAGCTCTTGCACCAGGAGTCGAGTGTGGACCGTGCGGTCTGGCAGCAGCATGGAGCGCTGCTCGCCGACCTGGACCGGATGAGGATCGAGATCGAGGCGGCCGTCCGCGCGCCGGGCCGGGACTGGCGACGTCCTCCGATCATCGCGGGCCAGCGCCAGGCGGTGCGGCAGTTCCGTGTGGCGGCGGCCCGCCGGCGCGCCGAGCGTCGGCGGCGTCGTTCCTGAGCAGCCGGTCGCGGGATGAGGGTGGCGATCGGACGGCGCGCACTATTGGATCTCGAGCACTATTGGATCTCGAGCACTATTGGATGAGGTGGGCGAACGCGACCGTGTTGTTGACGTAGTGACCGGATCTCGGGTCGAAGGAGCCTCCGCAGGTGATCAGCCGTAGCTCGGCGCGGTTGGTGCTTCCATAGACCAGCGCGGTGGGAAAACGGTCCTTGGCGAAGCTCTGGACCCGGTCGACGACAAACGTGGCGGTCGAGTGATCCCTGCGGGAGACCTTGACCTGGGCTCCTGGTCTGAGCGCGCCAAGGCGGTAGAAGATCGCAGGCCCGTTGTGGCTGTCGACATGGCCGGCCAGAATCGCCGGGCCGAGCTGTCCCGGCGCAGGCCCGGCGGTGTACCAGCCCACGGAAGAGAAGTCCCTCGGAACCTGCAGGCTGCCGTCGGAGGCCAGGCCAAGGTTGACGAAGTTGCTGGTCCGAACGCCGATGCTGGGGATGTCGATGGCGACCGGTGGGGAAGCTTTCAGGACCAGCCCCAGATCTGGGCCTTTGGCCGGCAGGCTGGCGCCCGGAGACAAGGCTGAGGTGTTTGCCCCTGCGCGGGTGGGCGCGGCTGAGGCGGTGGCCGACGCTGTCGTCCCGGCGCTGTCAGGTGGCTGGGGCGGCCCTGCCGGAGTGCGGGTCGCGGCGAACACGACCAGGATGCCGACCAGTGCCAGGACGACGCTGGCCGCCGCCGCAATGATGCTGCGGCGACGGCCAGCGTGCTCTGTCATGTGGTGATCAGCTCCGGGCGCGTGCGCGACGGACGGAGTAGACGCCAGAACCGGCTGCGATCAGCATCAGGCCTCCGCCAAGGGCAATCATGGCCTCGTTGGACGTGCCGGACGAGGCGCCACCGGCGCCGGTCGCGACGCCGCCGGACGGCATCGCGCTGAGCGCACCACACAGAGCCGGGTCGGTGGCCTCGGTGGGCAGGGTCGGGGCAAGGTCGCTCTTGGTCGAGCCGCTGTACTTGCCGTCGTGGTTGTAGTCAACGCCGTGGATGACGACGACGGCCTTGCCAGCGGAGATGGCGTCGGCCACGGTCTGGGTGACCTTGATGCTGCCTCGCTCGTAGGAGATCTTGCCGCCCTGGGCGGTGTCAAAGCGGTCCACGGCCAACCCACTGGCCGGGCTGGTGTCGCCGGTCTTGGTGAGCGAGACGACGATCGGACCGTATGCCGGGCCGCCATCGGTGGTGTTGAGGTGCCCGTCCTTCTTCGAGTCATCAGAGGCGATCGGGCACTCGTGGCGGGCGTCGGCACCGAAGTGGATGTGGGCGGCGTGCGGGCTGCCCGCGAGCAGTCCGTTCGCGGCCATGTTGACCGTGATCGTGGTTCCGGTCACCTTCACCGATGCCATGCCACTGCCGTTGACCCCGTTCAGGGCGACGGGCTTGAGATTCGCGCTGACGTTGCCGTCGGCGGCGAAAGCGGTACCCGCACCGAGCAGGGGCAGGACTGCGGCCGATCCCAGGACGAGGGTGGCTAGCTTGTGGGACGTGCGCATGTTGACTCCTCATTCGGGCGACCTGGCGGCCACCGGCTCCATTGGGTGTTGCTGGATGCCGGTCATTCGGAGCAGCCCACCAATCGGATTGGTCGTCTGCTCCGAATGACTGGCAACCAACCCTCAGGAGCCACACCATGACCCGCAAAACGACCACCACGCCAGGCCTGATGACCATCGCCGCCGGACTTCTCCTGGCGCTCACGGGATGCGGGTCGTCGGCCACCACCGCAGGCACGGCGTCCGGCGCCACCCAGTCCGCCACATCGTCGCCGGCCTCGACCACTGGGACCTCCTCCCTCGGCGCGACGTCGACCTCATCTGGGCCCAAGGCAGCAGCGCCCGCTCTGATCACGATCAAGGACTTCATGTACACGCTGCCTGCCTCGGTGCCTCCGGGGGCAAAGATCATGGTCACCAACCAGGACAACCAGAACCACACCGTCACCTCCAGCCCGAAGGGCGCCTTTGAGGTCAAGGTCGACGGCGGCGGCACCGCCACCTTTACGGCGCCGTCCACACCGGGCAGCTACAAGATCGTGTGTGACTTCCACGCGAACATGACGGGGACGCTGGTGGTCAAGTGAGCACCGCCGGCCGCACCGCGACTCTCACACAGCGAGCAGGACTTTCTCTGCGGGCTCTGATCGCCGTGGCGCTGGTTGTCGACGCCGTCGTTCACCTCCATCTCGCTTCCGGCTACCAGCTGTCGGCCCCCTCGGGCATAGGGGCGGGCAACGTGTTCCGCCTCGAGGCCCTTGTCGCCGTCGCCGCAGCCCTGCTCGTCGTGGTCCACGGCAACCGCACGTCGTATGCCGTGGCCCTCCTCGTCGCTGCCCTGCTGTGGGCCGGGCACCCTGGCCGAGCGCGCGCCCGGGCTGTGCACGAACAGTAAACGAACCTCGGCGTGGCATCGGCACTGGTTTCTGTCTTGGTACCTTCCGGAGGCGAGTGCAGACGGCGAATCACCGGCCGGGGGACTCCAGGCCATGAAAATTGCGGAAAGCCGACGTCAGGTCGGTAACTGCCTGGTCGCTGAGGGACTCGACCTCGACACGCCCCAGGGTCCGAATGGTCTCGCGCATCTGCTCGAGGTAGGTGTCGCAGCCGTCACACAGGGCCAGGTGCGCCTCAACCTCGGCGGCTGTCGGCTCGTCCAGAGCACCTTCCAGGTAGTCGGTCACCAGCTCGACGATGTCGGCACAGTGAATGGACAAGCCCGGCTTGGCCGGCTCAGTCATGACCTCATCCCCTCTGGCAGGCCGCGGTAGTAGTCCTCGAGCGACTCGCGAAGCCGGGCCCGCCCCCGATGCAGCAGAACGCGCTGGTTGACCGCGCTGATCGTGAGCGCCAGGCAGACCTCGTCGGACGACATACCGTGCACATCGCGCAGGGCCACCACGGTGCGCTGACGTTCCGGCAGATCCACGAGTGCCCGGGCAACCTGCCGTCGGGTTTCCGAGGCCACGGTGGCCTCCTCCGGAGAGGGTTGCCAGGGTTGGGGCGTGCCCACCGGCGTCCAGTGGTGGGGCCATTCGTCCTCGGACCCGCGGAAGCGACCGGGGTCGACGGTGGAAACGGGCGAGTCCACCGGGGACAGGGATGACCAGGGGACCGTGCGAGTCTCGCGTGCCCCCCGGGTCTTGCCGAGATTGGTCAGGATCCTGAACACCCAGGTCTTCAACGACGACCGGCCCTCAAACCGGTCCAGCCCCCGCACCACCGCGAGCCACGTCTCCTGAACGATCTCCTGTGCGGACGCATCAGTGGACACGTACGTCCGGGCAACCCGCAGCAGCATAGGGGACCAGGTCGAGACGATATGGGCGAAGGCCGCTTCTTCCCCGCATCGCAGGCCACTGAGCAGGTCCGCCTCGGAGAGTTCGCCGGATGCCCGGTCGGCTGCCTCGTCCTGCGGCGGCGACAGACGCGCCTGGTCCGTCGACATCGGGACAGACCTTCCTCAAGGGGCTATTGGCGCCGACTATAGACAGCGACACGACGAAGGGCAAGGGCGAAGGTGGGCGCGCTGACCGTCACACATCCTGTGGCTCGAGCACTGTGTAACGAATCCTGGGCCTGAGTGACTTCATCCGTATGAGCGTGCCAGGTGGTGAGCGAGGGCACTGGCGGCTGCCGATCCGCCCGTTCGCGCTGGTGGTGCCGCTGGTCGCCGCGCTTGCCGGCGGAGCTTTTCTTGCCTGGAAGCCCGGGGTGGCTCGTTCGATGCTCGCCAGCCCGCGAGCGCTCGGATTCAGCCTGACTGTCGGGGTGATACTCCTCGGACTTGGCTGGCTGCTTCCGCGACGCGGAAGGGGTGCGCCGGTCACCGCCGGTGCCCAGCTGGTCGTCGTCATGGCGGCGTTCACCCTCACGGTGCTCCCTGCTTTCCGTGACGTGAAGGTCGAGGAGCCCCTCCCTGCTGCGGCACCGACCGCCACGGGCCCTCTGACGAGCTCCGCTCCGGCGGCGGCTCAGGTCGTCGGCGCTGGCTCGTTGCGCGGCATCGACCACCGGGCCTCGGGCCGCGCGCTGCTGCTCCGGCTGGCCGACGGCAGATCTGTGCTGCGCCTGGAAGGGCTGGACGTCGAGCCGGGTCCTGACTATCAGGTGCATCTCGTTCCCGGAACCGCGCGCGAGGCACCCGACGGTGGTCTGCACCTTGGTGGCCTGCGCGCGAACAAGGGCGACCTGACCTACCCGGTACCCGTGGGCGGCGGGGGCCGACAGCCAGTGACGGTGTTGATCTGGTGTCGTGCCTTCGCGGTACCGGTGGCTTCGGCGACCATCGCCTGAGCCGTCTGGCCGGCGGGTCGTGGCCCGGAATCGCTGATCGTGCACAGTCCCTGGCCGCGTAACGCGACGGCAGGATGGCGGGACAGGGGTCAAAGCGTGACGCCGTCTATGAAGGGACCGGAGATGGGGACTCATGACGTGATCGTGCCGGGCGGCGGGCCGCCATGATGCCCGACGTCTCGTTCACGAACCTGTTGATCATCTGCCTGGTCGGGGCGCTTGCCCCCTCGCGCTGGGGTTCGCACCACGGTTGCGGTTCCCTTCGGTGGTCCTGGAGATCGCAGCCGGGATCGTGCTGGGTCCCTCGGTGCTGGGCTGGGTGAAGGTCGACCTCCCGGTGCAGGTGCTGGCCCTGATCGGGCTGGCGTTCCTGCTCTTCCTCTCCGGGCTGGAGATCGATCCCGGCGGGTTGGCCGGACGCCCGCTGCGGATAGCGCTGCTCGGCTACCTGATCATCCTGGCGCTGGGCGTTCCGATCGGCCTCGGGCTGGGCGCCGCCGGCTGGGTCGCGAGCCCGCTGCTGCTGGTGGTCGCCCTGTCCGCGACGTCGCTGGGCCTGGTGGTGCCGGTGCTCAAGGACGCTGGACGCTCCGAGGGCCAGGTGGGCCAGACCATCATCGTGGCCGCGACCGTGGCCGACTTCGCCGCGATCGTGCTGCTGTCCCTGTTCTTCTCGGCCTCCGACGCCAGCGTCGGGAGTCGACTGATCCTCGCCGGACTCTTCATTGCACTGGTGGTGGTGACCGCTCTGGTGGTCGGGCGGGTCGGCATGTCCATGCATCTCGGCGACGTCCTGCACCGGCTCCAGGACACCACGGCCGAGATCCGGGTGCGGTGGGCCGTCGTGCTCCTCATCGCCTTCACCGCGCTGGCGGAGCGGTTCGGCCTGGAGAGCATTCTCGGCGCCTTCCTCGCCGGCGTCATCGTCAGCGTGGTCGACCGTGACGCCGCAAGTCACCCGCACTTCCGCACCAAGCTGCAGGCCATCGGGTTCGGCTTCGTGATACCGGTCTTCTTCATGTCCAGTGGCGTGCGGCTGGACCTGGCGGGCCTGTTCAGCAGCCCCGCGGCGCTGCTGAGGGTGCCCGTCTTCCTGGCCACGCTGCTGTTCGTGCGCGGGGTGCCCGCCCTGCTCTATCTCCGGACCCTGGGTCGACGCTCAGCATTGGCCGCGGCACTGCTTCAGGCGACGTCCCTGCCCTTCATCGTCGCCACCACCCAGATCGGTGTCGAGCTCGGAAACCTCTCGGCCGTCACCGCAGCCGCAATGATCTGCGCAGGCCTGCTCTCGGTGCTGATCTTCCCGGCGATCTCACTGGGGCTCCTGAAGAACGGGACGAGCCGATTCGGCCCGGCGGACCAGCCGGTGTAACGAATCACCGGCCTGAGGGACTACCTGTTACCGCGGGGTCCGCGGTAACCACGGATTCGAACAGGAGACGGTTCATGAAGAGAATGGCTGCAATCGCCGCCGCGGTGGCGTTGTTGTTGCCGGCGGCCGCGTCAAGCGCCTCGGCTGACGCGCAGGTGGGCATACCGAATCGGCTGAAGAGCGCGCTCGCGCTCGACAAGGTCGCCAAGACCGCCACGCTGCCGCTCTATCGCGCGGTCGTGAAGGGCAGCGGCTCGGTCTGGTTCGTCATCACCGAGTCCTCCGATCTGCGCGAGGCGCAACGACTCGGAGTGAACTGGTCGCCGAAGCTCCGCAACGCGCTCGGCACCTCGGCTGTCCAGCGCGCCACCCGTGGCGATGACAAGGGGCGACTCACTCAGGAATCCGACGTACGCCTGCGGGGCACCGTTGACTTCAGCGGAAGCCGTGTCGTCATTCCGGGTCCCGATCTGTTCCCACCCGCACCCGGCACGCACGCCGGTCCCGTCGGTGACCGCGCCTACAGTCCGCTGTTCACCTTCGGTGACGGCATCGTCTACAACGGTCCGCAGGTCGCGAACCGCACCGGAGTGCACGGCAAGGTGGTGAGCCTCAACCGG
>JBBRZQ010000059.1:0-24949 GCA_038236535.1 Actinomycetales bacterium | reverse complement strand
GGAGGCGTACGCATCCGCGGCGATGACCCAACCCGCCCGCGCGCAGACTAAGTCGCGACGCGTTCGCGAATGGCAAAGGTCGTGAGCGCGAGCCTGGTCAGCGTCGTTGGGGTGTCCCTGGGGTCGGCGGCCTTCTTCTCCGTGGCCACCGCACTCAAACACCGCAGTGCAGGCAAGCTGGCGAGGGTGCACCACTTCCGGCCCGCCGAGCTGGTCGGCTTCGCGGCCGCGACCCTGCGTCACCCGTTTTGGCTTGGCGGCATCCTGGCCGACGTGGGCGGCCTGGGACTGCAGGTACTCGCGCTGCACATCGGCGCGCTCACCGTCGTCCAGCCGGTCCTTGTCAGCGCGGTGCTGTTCGCGCTCATCCTCGGGCACTGGGTCGCCGGAACGCAGATAAGCCGCCCGGAGGTCGTCCTCGGAGCCGTGCTGGTGCTATCGGTGGCCGGATTCCTGATCGTCTCGGGCGCGGCGACCGCTCAGGCCGACCAAACCGGCCGTCTACCGGCGATTCTGGCCGCAGCGGCATCTCTGGTCGTTGTCATCGGGTGCCTTGCCGCCTCCCGCCGGGCGACGGCCCGCAAACTGGGCTCGCGCCGTGCGGCAGCCCTGCTCGGAGTCGCCGTCGGGACGATCTATGCGGGTACTGCCGCACTCATCAAGGCATCCACCGACCTTGCCCAGGACGGTCCTGCGGCCTTACTCACCAGCTGGCAGCTGTATGCCCTCCTGGTCGCCGGAGCAGTCGGGGTTTTCCTCGCACAGATGGCATTTCAGGCCGGACCGCTCGCCGCGAGCTTGCCCGCCACAGCCACGATTGACCCGCTGGTCAGCGTCATACTCGGTGTCGTCGTGTTCGACGAACGGCTGCGCCCCGGCGTCGTGCCATTGCTGCTGTCGGTGCTGTTCCTCGTGCTCATGTCGGCGGCGGTAGCCCTGCTCAGCCAGGTCCGGGTCGTGGTGGCGGAGAGCGTGCGCAGCCCCGCGATGATGTGACCGCCACCAAACTTCAAGATGGCGCTGCGAGCCGCCTTCTCTTCTTGGTACGGCGTCGCCTACGGCGGAAATCGTGAGAACAGGATCCAGAAGCCGCCCACGACGACATCACGATGTTCGAGCAGGGCGTCGGCGATTGGCTTTTGGCGTCACAGATGACGATCGAATACGGGACCTCTCTGAACGTCATGCCGTGGTGCTGGGGTCCAGACGTGGGGAGCCGTGGTCGTGACCGCCTGGAGGCCGAGCTTGAGCAGGATGGGCTTGGTGTAGAACGAGGTTCCTTGGTTCGGTGACCGAGTGTCGGTCCCGCCCACGGTGGAACTACCGCGATGATGGCGGTATGCCGCGTGTCGCCACAGTTGCCCGGGTCCTCGCGTTCGCCGGACTGCTCGCGGCGTGTGCGAACCCGGCTGGGAGCACCTCCGCAGCGTCGTCCAACCGCGCGATCCCGACGGCGGCGACGTCTGGGTCGGCCCTACCTCACGCGGCGGAGACCCCGGGCCCGAGCTCCTCGACCGCCCGAGCCCCCGACCCGGGGTCCCTTCCGCAGACCACGGTCCACCCCAGCGGGTCGGATCCGCAATTCGCCCAGCGGATGCGTGACCTGTGGGCCGCCATCGTCGCGGGTGACACGGCGCCTCAAAGCAGCTTCTTCCCACTCGGTGCATACCTCCAGGTCAAAGCGATCAGCAACCCCGCCGCTGACTACCGCAACAGGCTAATCGCCCTTTTCGACCTCGACGTTCGCGCGCTGCACCTAAGGGTCGGGTTGGGCGCAACACTGCTCGGGAGCGACGTGCCCGATCGTTCCGCCACGTGGGTCCCACCAGGGCAGGAGTACAACAAGGGCCCCTATTGGCGGATCTACGGGACGCGGGTTCGCTATCGGACGGTCGCAGGGAAGGAGGGCTCCTTCGGGATCTTCTCGCTAATCTCCTGGCGTGGCCAGTGGTACGTCATCCACCTCGGCCCGATCAACCGCACCCAGGGGACGGGAGCCATCACGCCATAGCCAGGTGCCAGGGCTGGCTCCCGTGACCGTTGCCACGCTGACCAGGAAACCGCATGCCCACACATCGTTAGGACGACCTCTCCAAGCAGAGTCAGTGGGAGTTGGTTGCCCAGAAGGCAGACAGAAACGGTGCACGGCAGGGATGCTGGGGCGGTGCACTTACAGGCCTATGGGGCCACGATGCTGCTGTTGGCCGTTGCCGGGTGCGCCGGATCCCCTCCCGCCGCTGTCTCGGGCGGGCAGAGCCCGACGCCGACATCGGCAGTTCCGACTGCTGTCCTGACGATCTCCCCTGCGCCAACCGCCAAGCCCAGTTGTGGCCGCGAGCGGACCGCTGGCACGGCTGTGCTTGCCTTGCCGGGTGGACGTCGGGCGCTGCTTGCTACCCCCGCCGGGGACGACGGTCGCCACCGGCTGCCCCTGGTGATTGGGCTGCACGGATTTGGCCGGACATCCGAAGAGCTAGCGGCACAGAGCCGGATCCCGACCCGCGCCATCGCAGCCGGAGTACTAGCGGTCCTGCCACAGGGCGCGGGCCCAGGCCGGTCCTGGAACCTCTCCGGCACCACACCCAATGCCGATGTGGCGTTTCTGTCAGCATTATTGACGCAGTTGGCAGCCACCGAATGCGCCGATCCTGCCCGCGTAGTGATCACCGGTATCTCTGACGGGGGTGACATGGCCGTCTTTGCGGCCTGCGCCCTTCCAGGCAGCTTCCGGGCGGTCGTGACAGTGGCGGCGTCGATCGAGCCCCGGGTGGGCTGCCACCCCATTCGGATGGTCGCCGTGCACGGCGACGCTGACCCCGTGGATCCCTACCGCGGGGGCCCCGACGGGCGGCCCGGTTACCTTCCGACCCCGCCGGCCGCCGCCGCCATCCAAAGCTGGGCCGCCCTTGACGGCTGCTCGAAAGCGTTCACCACTCGACTTGCCCCGCACATTGTGAACACCACCTACCCCTGCGGTGCCCAACTCGTTACCGTCAACGGCGGCGGCCACACCTGGCCTGGAGGCGCGCCAGTCAACTCCTCGCTCGGGGTCACCACAGGCGAGTACGACGCCACGGCGACGATCCTTGCGCTGGTCTAATTGATCCTTGCCACGCCCTTGATCATCACCGCAGACGGATCCTTGATCGGGGCCCCTCACATGGCACTAAATGGAGCCGCCCTAACTACGGCCCGGGTTGCCGTGATGATCCCGCCGAGGGGGTTGCTGGCCAGAGCCCGTGGGAGTTCACCGGCGACCGAACACATGGACGGGGGGAACTGGCACCACACGACGTGGAGGCTATTGGGCGGTGCCATGGCGGGACTGGGAGGCAGGCGCGCGCGTCGCAGCCCGGGTGAGGGCTTCGGCAACGTCGAGCATGCTCTTACCGCGACGGGTCAGATCGTGACTTGTGCTGGCAAGTCCGGCGATCGTCGCGGCCAGAATGTACTCCTCGGCCTCCCGCTCATCCATCGATGAGCCGTCGTCGCGGAGTTTTGTCGTCTGGACGGCAGCCTGTAGGGCATGACCCATTGCGGCATGGGTGAGCTGGGAGTGGTCGACGCTGCCGCAGCCCGCCGTGCCGGTCACCGGTCCCCATGGCAGCGTGGTGAGCTGGGCGAACGCGTCCCTCGGCAGGGTCGAGAGCAGGTGGTCGACCAGCATGCCGTGCCGGATCTGGTGTCGGACGCTGTCGACCGCGGCCGCGCCCAGTTCCTGGACGCGGTCGGGCAGGTCGTACAGGGCGCCCTCGCGGACGATCTGGTTGCGCAAGGCCTCGTACACGACCGATACCCAAATCTTGATCTGCAGCTTGGGCGGAGAGAGCCACTGCGCGACGTTGTTGAAGAAGGCCTCGATGCCTGCCAGGATCGGACCGCCCTGGCCGGTCCGGAACCCTACCTGCTTCGGATCGCCCTGTGGTGCAACCGGGTCGCCGACCAGGTTGATGTCCATGAAGTGATGGAACGTCGAGTCGACCACGACCCGGCCGACGCCGGCGACCCGGCCGTCGTACGCTCCGACGACGCCGTACGAGCGGTACATCGACGGGCGTGCGTCCCCAACGTGGGCGCCGGTCTCGGTGGCCGGTACGACGCTGATCGCGCCGTTGGTAAAACCCCAGGCGATGATCTGTGGGTGGACGACACCGGAGGGTCCTGCCGGGTACTCGGTGAACTTCGTCCCGTTGTAGGTCAAGACCCGGTCGTACTCGTAGGGCAGCACGGCCTCACCCTCATGCATATGGTCTGCGAAACCCAGGATCGGCCCGTTCGGCCCTTGTAGCAACGGATGCAGCAGGTTGGGGTTGAGGATGTAGCGCGACGGCTCGTAGCAGAGGTTGGTCGTCTGCTCCGGTGAAATGTAGACCGGGATGTCGTCGGACTGCGCGTCGAACCAGACCCCGGTCGTCCCGGCTGGAGTCGGCGGGCCGCTGTTGCCGTACTGGGTGGTGTCGATCCGTGAGTCCGTGCCTGTGGACAGGGGTGGGGGCGCGACTGGCTCACCGTGCGGGCCGGGGCTCGGGTACCACCATTTGCGCATGCTGCGAACCCGCGGCACCCGAGCCGCAAGTGATGCGCCGAGCCCCGCGTGGTCGCCGGTGGCGTAGACCCCACCGCCGGCGTCCATGAACGTTGCCAGGACGTCGAGCTCTTTGTCGTCGAGGAACGACGCCTTCTCGGCCGAGTTGAGGTTGAGCCCGTCCGCACGGGTGCTGTTGTAGCCGATCAACCAGACCTCGTCAACGGCGCTGAGGCCAGCCGTTGTGAAGCGAAAGTTCTCGATGTCGGCCGGCGTCGGGGCTCCGTGGTCCGCCGCTGGGTCGGTCTGCCGGTGGGCCTTGGTGACATCTGCCTGTAGCGTGCTCAGCAGGTGCGACAGCGAGAAAAAATAGAGGTCGGTCGGGTCAGGCGTGATCGAGTAGGAGATCCCGAACGCCGCTTCTGTTCCCAGTGGCTGGCCAGGGGTCCGGTCGATCAGCATCAGGATCTTCGGCCGCAGGCTCATGGTTGTCAGCAAACCACCTGACAGTCCCGCGGTGCTACCCCCCTGGCGGGCTCAAGATACTCGATCCAGCCCACCGAGGGAGTGACGCTGATGACGCGGGGCGGAACGTGATCGCGGACCCAATGTTCTCAAGGTCAGTTGGAGTCGGATCACACCTCTCTCGGCGGCCCAACGGCGATCATGAGCCGAGTCGAGAATCGGTGTGATGGCGCCCCACCCACGCCGGCCCGGCAGGTCGGATCTCGTGGATCACCAAGCCGTCCCGATTGCGGAACCGGCTACGGACGGTTTAGGTGACGTTCTATCCGACCGACCCGGGCTGGTCTGGCTCGCCGTCCACAAAGCCGGACCGTCCACACTGTGGAGCCACAACCAGTTGAGCCCCGATCTCGTGCTCTGGGCGAGAGAGACCGTCGAGAACTGATGATGGATCGCATGAGACCTCAGCCAGCGACCGCAACGACCGTCACGTCGAGTTTTTCACCGTGGCCGATGACGACGCGGCTGTTTCCTGTGGATCCCTCGTTCGGACTCGCATAACCGGCCGGGGCGCGGCAGGATCGCAGTTATGTCCGACGGCACGCGTGAGCTAGCGATGTTCGCGCTCGGCTCCGTGCTGTTCCCGGGTATGCCGTTGCCGCTGCGGGTCTTCGAGCCGCGCTACGTCGCGATGCTGTCGTCGGTGGTTGGGGAGACGGAGCGCGAGTTCGGGGTGGTGCTGATCGAGCGCGGCTCCGAGGTGGGCGGCGGCGACGTGCGGTTTGGGGTGGGAACGGTGGCGCGGATCGCCACGGTGGAGATCACTGAGGGGTCGATCGTGCTGCTCGCGACCGGGGCTGCACGGTTTGAGGTGGTGCGCTGGCTGGCCGATGACCCGTTTCCTCGGGCGCAGGTGCGCGAGCTCGACGCGTTGGAGCTCGATGCGCCCACCCTCTCCGCGCTCGCCGCGGCCGAGGCTCTGGTGCGCGCGACGATGACCAGGGCGAGCGAGTTCGTCGAGCTCCCCTGGTCAGCCGACATTGCGTTGTCCGACGAGTCGGCCGAACGCATCTGGCAGATTGCCGGCATCGCGCCGCTCGGCTCGCTGGACCAGTTCGCTCTGCTGCGCTCGAGGACCGCCACGGAGCTGCTCGCCAGGCTGGTGGAGGAGACGCAGGCGGCGGACGCCCGCTTCACCGCCAGGTGGGCAGACGACCCGCAGGACGACGGCAACCTCCCTCAGTGAACGCTCAGCCGGCCACGTCCAGGTCGGGAGAACAGAACCCTGGTTCAACAGCTACATGCAAAGACTTCTGGCCTTCGGTGAACCCCGATAAGCGGGTGGACATAGACGCGGCGGCCGAGAACCTCGTACTGACCGGCCCGGGTGTCTCAGTTGTTTACGCAGGGGCACAGGTTGGCTGACGGTGACCACAGCCGCTCCGGGCGCCCAGTCCCGACAACCCAACGGTGACCGGAGCAGCCTTGCGCTCTCCGGCCGGCTCGACGTTGACCGTCCCGTATGCCGATCCCTCACCCAACGTCAATGCGCTATCTTCGCGCCATGGAGCGCGGTCGTGGGCCGCAAGGGAATCAGCCTTATCCGACCACGATGCGATGTGGCCGCTCTGATGGACGTCTTTCGACAGATCAATACAGGTCATTGGGAGAAGTTGACTATGCCACTGCAGGATCGTGACGCTGTGCGTGCGCGGTTGGACGACTCGGTTTTCGTCGACCACGCCCTGAACAGTCCCGTACCCAAGTACCGGTTCCCCCGGCAGGAGACCTTACCCAGGGATGCCTACCAGCTGGTGGCCGACGAGCTGATGCTCGATGGCAACGCCCGCCAGAACCTCGCCACGTTCTGCCAGACGTGGGCCGAGCCTGAGGTCTATGCGCTGATGGCGTTGGCGATGAACAAGAACCTGATCGACGCCGACGAGTACCCGCAGACCGCCGAGCTGGAAAGGCGCTGCGTACACATGCTGGCCGACCTGTGGCATGCGCCCGAGGCTGCAAACACCGCGGGTTGTTCGGCCATCGGGTCCTCGGAAGCCTGCATGCTGGCCGGTATGGCGGCCAAGTGGCGCTGGCGGGCCAGGCGGCAGGCAGAAGGGAAGCCGGCGGACCGGCCGAACATGGTCTGCGGTCCGGTGCAGGTGGTGTGGCACAAGTTCGCGAGGTACTGGGACATCGAGATCCGCGAGGTCCCGATGTCCCCTGGGAAGTACGCCATGGACGTGGCCTCGATGCTTGAGCGGGTCGACGAGAACACGATCATGGTGGTCCCCACGTTCGGCGTCACCTACACCGGCGGGTACGAGCCGGTGGAGGAACTCGCCAAGGCCCTGGACGAGCTGCAGGCCGACACCGGCCTCGACATCGACATCCACGTGGACGGGGCCAGCGGCGCCTTCCTGGCCCCGTTCTGCGCGCCCGACGTGCTCTTCGACTTCCGCCTCCCCAGGGTCAAGTCGATCAGCACCTCGGGGCACAAGTTCGGGCTGGCCCCGCTGGGCGTCGGGTGGGTCATCTGGCGGGACAGGGAGGAGCTCCCGGAGGACCTGATCTTTCACGTGAACTACTTGGGCGGGGACATGCCTGTTTTTCAGATCAACTTCTCTCGTCCGGCTGGGCAGGTGGTGGCCCAGTACTACAACTTCCTGCGGCTCGGCTTTGCCGGATACAAGGGGATCCACGACGCCTGCTACCAGGTCGGTCAGTACCTCGCGTCAGAGATCGTCAAACTGGGCCCCTTCGAGCTCCTGTGTGACAGCAATCCGGCCACCGGGATCCCGACCGTCACCTGGCGGATACGCCAGGGGGAGGACCCCGGCTACACCCTGTTCGACCTGGCCGACCGGCTCCGTGAACGAGGGTGGCAGGTGCCCGCCTACACCCTGACCGGAACAGCCTCCGATATCCCCGTGCAGCGCATCCTGGTTCGTCTGGGTGTCAGCCAGGATCTGGCGTCTCTGCTCCTGGCCGACTTCGGCACCGCCGTGGCCCACTTCAGCAGGCACCCGATCGCCGTGTCGATGACCAAGGAGGAGTCAGGCGGGTTCAGCCACCTGTAGAACCTCACCTGCAGGCATGTCCGGACGATGGCCAGGGGTGTATCGACCCCCTCCCTACGCGCCCGGCCGTCACCGCGGGGGGATCGGTGACCGGTCACCGATCGGCCAGAGACCTGGGCTGACCGCACGGAGGGCTGCATCCCTGCGTCCCGAAGATCGACGGCGCCAAGACCGCGGACGGCCCCTCACCTTGATGCGTAGAAACGCCTGGGTGACTGGTCAGCTGTTACTGCCATCGAGGTCACGGCCTGCTGGTCGGCCAGTTCGGCAGGAAAGACTGATACAAAGCCCTGCACCGTCGGCACGGCTCCGCGTGGCGCTGACGTAACAACGGCCCTCAGAGGGAAAACTCCGAGGGCCGTTGCGATGAAGCGAACCTCGATGGACAGGTCTCAGGCATCAATCATTCCTTGCCGAAGACGGGGTGCGGGGAGGGCAACGCGGTCGGGGCTTGGCGCTGCATGAGATGACCCCCGGGGCGCGGGCATCTTGGATTACCCGCACTAACTCATCTTGCTGCCGTACTGAGGCGGGGAGGAGGACTCGGCCCCGGACACCGGTTCGGGAGCTGTGGCGCAGCCATCCCCGTGGACAGCCCGGCTGCGCGCGACGCAGAAACGAGCACCCAACACGGGTGGAATGCCTTGACTCAACTGATCCTTGACGGATCTGTGTCACCTGATGCTTGACACTCGGCCTAGGAAACTGATGCAGCGTTCCGCGGCCGCTGTCCCTTGATGCTACGCACCGGCTGGGTCGTCGTGCGGCGGACGACGCGGACCTCTTGGTCGTCGAGCTCGATGGCCAAGGTGGACTCGGCGACCAGGACCGTGACGGTCTGATGCTGGTGGACCCGGCCGAGGGCGACCTTCTGCCCGACGACCATGATCACCCCGGTGTTGGAGGCGCGCCGCTGGACCCGGATCGGCTCCGTTGAGGGTCGCGGTGGCGGTCCTGCCGGGCGCACCCCACGCAAGCCCGTGGTCTGCTGATGGGTCAACTTGTTGGCCCTGGTGCGCAACAGCTCGCGGGTGTCCAGGTCGTAGAACATCAACGTGGCCGCCTCGATCCGGATCCCGACCCGGCGACCGCCGAGGATCTCCGCTGCCAGGAGCTGGTGACCGGCAAGCGAGACATGCCCGAGGCGGGACACGCAACGTTCAACCTCTACCGCGTCCCCCTCCTCGATGGGCGGCAACGGTGAGGGTCCGGCGTTGACGGCGCCCTGGGCGACGAGCTTCGCCAGGTCGCTCACCGACAGGTGAGAGCGGACCGTCTTGATCCGGGTGCCGCCGATCAGCACATGGATCAGGTCGCCAGCGTCGTCGGCCAGGTCCTGTCCGACGAAGCCCTGGTGCCCGGGCCGGCCTATGACCAGCTCGACCAGGTCGTTCGCCAGCATGTGATCGGGCGCCAGATCGTGCGGATCAAGGTCTGGGACGCGACCGGTCGCATCGTGTACTCCGACGACAAGTCGCTGGTCGGGCTGCGCTTCCCGCTGGGGGCCGAGGACCTGACGGCTCCGGGCAGGTAGTGGTCGCGCAGGATTGTTGCCATGACTTCGCGTCGGCTGCGTACGCCGGTCTTGTCGAAGATGGACTTGAGGTGGTCTTGCAATGTGTTCGGGGAGATCCATAGCTCGGCGGTGATCTGGGCGGTGGAGCGGCCGGTGCAGAGCAGGCCGGTCACGGCGCGTTCGCGTTCGGTCAGGCCGTAGGCCTGCATGATGACGGCGGCTACCTCGGACGGTGTCGCGGGCTCGATGATGACGGCGATCTGCTCACCGTCGCGGTCCGGGCTTCTGAGCCGTGAGGCGTGCAGCACGATCCATTGGCCCGGCTCGGGTGCGTACCCGCAGCCGCGGCACGAGGGACGTCAGTGCTGATTGCTCGTTTGCGGTAGGGCCTCCTAGCAGTGCGGCGGCGGTGCGGACCTCCGCGGGGACGGATGATTTGCTCGATGATGGTGGGCGTAGTTCAGCGAACCATGCTTGAGCTGCCGCGGTTACCGAGACCAGTTCACCGGTTTGGTCGAGCACTACCAGCCCGGGGGCATCCGGCGTCGAGCCGGTGGCGGCCGGCATCAGGGGCCCCGCACGCAGGCCTTCGGCAAGATGCGGGGTGAGCCGCTTAATGAACGCGACCTCGAAGTTAGAGAACGGGTGGCCGATCTTGCGGTGCAGGCACATCAGCCCCCAGCAGGTGTCACCTGTGCGTAGGACGGCCCGAAGTTCGTCGCCGAGTCCGAGCGGCTCGAGCAGGTCGCGATAGCGGGCGCTCGCTTGCATTTCGTCTGCAGTGGCGCGCGAGAGTGTGCGGACGCCGGCGGCGTTCTGGGCCAGCTCGGTCCACTGGTTGACGTCGCGTCCATGGAACTCGTTGTTGATGAAGTCCGGGATGGTGTGGTCGGGGATGCCTTCGCGGAAGGCCTGGGTGAACAGCAATGTTGACGGGTCGCTGGTGGCCCACCACAGCGCGTCGACGGGTAGCACTCGGCGCAATCGGGCCAGCACCTCGACCTTGAGCTGGTCCGGCGGGTAACCCCGATGGCATGCCTCAACGATGGATGTCGTGACGTCCTGCACCGCAGCTCGACTGGCCATCGCGGGCCCCTGTCCGTGGGCCCTTACTCTACAACCGCGTCACGATCTCGTAGCGGCCTCGCGACACCAGCTCGACGCCCGTGGCCGCGACCGTGGAAGCCCGGCTGGCCTCCGCATGCTGATCGCTGACCAACGCGGCTTCCTCGTTGTCCCACAGTGTCAGCGTCAGCGCGGTATCGCCGGCCCGGTCGAGGAAGAAGAACGCGCCGGCCACGCCCGGCAGAGCCTGCACCATCGGCGCAACCTTGTCGGTGACATGGTCGGCCCACTTCTGCAAAGCCTCCGGCGAACCGGTCCACGTAGACGTCCTAGCAAACATGATGACCTCCGTTGATTCGAGTTCAGATACCTCAAACCATCAGCCGCCCCACCACGCCGCGCCATCCCAGAACTCTGGGACGGCGGCCGGACGGCGCATCAGCCGTCGCGAGTATCGCGACCACCAAACTCAACCGCGGCAACCGCGACAGCACCCCTCGTCTCCGGTCGCGGCGTCAACGCCACCGACCACTGACTCGTACCGCCCTTTCGCCCAACTCACCCATGCCGAAGCGGCGGGCACGGGTGGGGGGAGCCGGTCGACCCAGCGATTCAGTTCCGTTCAAGGCGCAGCCACCGCCTGTCTCTGCAAGTAAGCAACACCAGCGCCGTCGTCGCGATCACGATCCCCGACCAGCTGGACGGCCTGACGGCGGCCGCCCTTCCGCATGATCTTTGCGCTCGGGTAAGGGGATGCTGCGCTGCGACGCGATTACGTGGCGCGCAAGGCGCTGTTTGAGGACAGTCAGGTTGGCGGCCATCCGTTGGGGGCCGGTGAGTCAAGTGTTGCCGTCCCAACTGGAACCTTCTACGAAGTCAGCGGAGGCTACGGCGGAATGACCGGGTCTTCGTCGTCCCGCAGGGGGATGGCGGATCCATCTGACCTTGGGCCGGATCGGTGCCCCCACCCGACTGGCCCCATCAGGGCAGACACGCCCAACCGCGACAGGCACCCTGCACAACTGCCGAAATGGGTAACCATGGATGGACCTCGGGACCGGCAATCATCCGGATCTGAACTCAGGCACGCAATCTGAAATTCTACTGCGACCCGACCTCTCCTATTGGGTGGCCGCGATCGAATAACGCAACAGAGCCCGGCGGGGTGCTGACGACATCCGCCCGGACGTCGTCAGCACCCGTGGATCACCCGCGGGGCACGCTCACGGCCTGGTCGAGGCCAGGCCCACCACGCCGGTTGGCACTGCAGCCTGACCGGTGGGGGCCAGTGATCCGTCCGCCCCGATCCGGTCCGCCGAGATCGTGTGTGAGCCGGAGTTGAGCGTGAGCAGGTGCCCGGCGGCCACCGAGGCGTCGATCGGTGCGGTCCCGGTCGTCGCAGCCACGGCTTGGGCCAGGGTCAGCGTGCCGTCGGCTCCGACCCGGTAGCTGCTGACAGTGCCACTGCCGGTGTTGGTGGTGTAGGCGTAGCGGCCCAGCCCGGCCAGGACAACCCAGCAGGCCGCTGACTGGGTGTCGGGCACGGCGGCACTGATCGGGCTCAATGCGGTGCCGGTCAGTGCGTAACTCGTCAGCGAACTGGCGCCGGGCGCCCCGCCGGCGGCGTTCGACACGATCACGTGGTTGCGCTGGTCGATCGCGAAGCCGAACGGCGTCTGGCCCGAGGACGCTGTGGACACGGCCGGCTGCGCGACCCCGGCCCGAACGGCCAGTACGTCGATCGTGCTGGTGGCCTTCTCGGTGACGAGCAGTCGCCGCCCGGTCCGGTCGAAGGACACCTGGGCCCCGCCATTGCCGGGGAGCGCCTGGGTCGATCCGGCGATGCCCACCAGCGAGCCGCCGTCGATCCGGAAGCCGCTCACGGTGCGGTCACCGGCGTTCAGCACGTAGGCGACGTCGTCGGCGACGGTCACGCTGACCGGGCCGACGCCACCGCTGGAGACCACGTCGGTCAGCCTCAGGGACCCGTTGTCGGCGATGTCGAACAGCGACAGCTGGTCGGAGCCCGCGTCGACGGCGAACAACTTGTTGTTGGCGATCGTGAGAGCGCCCTGCGATCCGAGCCCCTTTCCGCTGCCGCGGCCGCCCGCGGCAAACGTGCCAAGAGGAGACAGCACGCCCTGACGCAGCTGCAGGGCGATGACGGCGTTGCCGGTGGTGGAGTTCGTCTCGGTGTAGACGATCGCGCCCGGATCGGGTTGCTCGGAGGCGGTTGCCGTGTAGGACGGCAACACGGTCGCGATCGAGGCGATCAGCGCGGACGCCGCGACGAGGTGCCGGCGGTGTGGTGTCATGAGGTCTCCTCGGAAAGGCCCAGCCAAATGGCCGGGTGAGCGGCAAGGTGCCGATGGAATGGAGGACGCGGCCGACCTCCGGACGATTCCATGCGCGGGCCGGACCGCCCCTCTCGAGTCCGCCTGGGCGCGGCCCGGACCACCACGGGTGCAATCGATCTCGGGCCTTGCGCGTCCTGCCCGCTGACCGCCGCGCACTCCGGGCGTGCGCGTCCCGAGCGGGGACGGCGGTCTGGTCGAAAGGAAACTGAAGATGACCACGCCGCGCACAAGACGCCGGAGCCTGACGGGGTTCCTGCTGACAGCGTGGACGTCACTGGTGGGGCTGGGAGCGGCACCGAAGTCGCGACCGCCGGAGGGCCCCTGTCGCCAACTTCGAAGTCACCGCGCTCAGGATCCTCGGACTGACCCTCGGTTCGGGCGGGGTGCTCCCAGCGGGGACAGTGCTGCAACGGGTCACGGTCAGCACCCAGGACCCGGCCACCGGTCCTCAGGGCCGCTAACTAACGGGGCCTGAACAACGATCCGACGACGCTCGTCGCGGCGGAAGCGGTGGTTGTGAAGGTCAACGGCGTCGTGATGGCGAACGCCGTACCGGCCATGCGTGCGACCCCTGCTGCAGACTGATTACGGCGCGTTCCACATCCTGGTGTTCAGCGCCGCAGTCAACACGTACGGGGGCCGGAGACCAACCAGGCACTTGCCGCAGTCACCCGGGCCGTGAGTTGTTCGTCCCTGAACTCCGGAGCGTCGGCAGCGTGGTCACCTACTGGTACGGCCTGCTGCCGGCGCACGCCACCGCCGTCCACGGGCGGGCCTTCTCACAGCTCTGTGAGTTCGGGGCGGTCACCAGCGCGGGTGTGGGTGACTTCGTGTTTTACGACGCCGACATCCTTTGCGTCTCGGGCGAGCGCACCGGAGACGAGGTCATCCCTACCGATCCCGCCACGGCCCTGAAGGACCTCAACCAGCTACCTGTCCGAAGCGGCCGGGCTCGTCGCCAGCGGCAAGCCGATCGGCGCGATCACGGCCGTGCTGACAGCGACCCCCAGTCGACACGGACTGAACTGGCCCGCACTGGGCTTCTCGTCGTGATCCTGCGGGCCCCGGTGGCCGGGGCCGCCCTCGGGCCCGCAGCAGGCAGGCAATCAGATCCGGGCCGGCCGCGTCCCTACCCGATGATGGTCCAGGTCCGGCCCATCCCGAGAAGATACGTTGGTGACCGCAGATGAGGGCCGAGGGAGACAATGACCGCAAGCGCCGGCGGAACCGCCCACGAGTTCATCGAGTCGGCCATGGTCCATGCCGACATGGTGCATACCCTCGCCCGGCGGCTAACCGATGCCCGGGAGGACGCCGAGGACTTGGTCCAGGAGGTCATGCTGAAGGCGTACAGCGCATGGCAGCGTCAGGGCCCACCGCGATCGATGGGCGCCTGGCTGGCGACGATCTGTCTCAACAGCGCGCGATCGACGAGCCGCAAGCGCCAAGTACGCCCGCGCGAGCAGTACAACGAGCGGGCGCTTGAGCTGGTGTCCGATCCGTCCGACACCGAGCTGCTCGCGCTGGCCAGCATCGATGCCATCGACATCAACCGGGCGCTCGGTGACCTGTCGGCGGGACAGCGCCAGGCCATCTCGCTGATCAACCTCTGCGGTTTCAGCACCGACGAGGTCGCCCGCATGCTCGACATCCCCCGTGGGACGGTACTCTCCAGGCTTCACCGTGGTCACCGGCTACTCGCGGTGGCCCTAGCGGATCGGGCGCCACGATGAACCCCCGGTCCGAGCTCCCAGGCCCCCCGGCCCCCGAGGAGTGCGACCCCGAACTCGTGGCGGCGTACACCGTCGGTGAGGTGGGCCCCGAGCTCCGCGACCAGATCGCCGCGCACCTGCTGGACTGCAATAGGTGCTGGGAGCAGCTGCGCATCTCCCGCGCAGTGACCTCCGCCGTACAGCAGCTTTGGGAACCCGCACCGCCGGCGTTGAAGGCCGACCTGCGGGCCGCGATCCTGGACGCCGGTGAATACGGCGGGCGAGCTGCTCCCCGGCTGCCACGGCGCGACATCCGTATCGCCGGCTGGCTGGCCGGGGTACTCACGGCCGCCGCCGTGCTGATCGGTGCCGTCACGGTCGGGGGTGGCCCCGACGCACACCCGCCCGCGGTCTCCGCAGCCGCCGCGCCGGCGCCGATCGAAGCCGCTTTGGCCCGATATGCCACCCCCTCCCCGCGGATGCCAGCGGCACCCCAGCCGGCACCGGACCTGCAGCCCGTGGGACTGCACCTGCGGACCGGTGTCCTGGCCAACCTGGCCGGCACCGCCGCATCCTCGTTCAGCTACGACGCCGAACAGCCGGCTACCCACGTCGACGTCCTGGTCGCCGACGTGCAGTGGCCGATGCCGGACGGCGCGACCCGGGTCGGTACCCGGGGCTGGATCGCGACCATGCACGGGCTTACCGTGGTCGGTGGCAGCGACTCCCGCCAGGAGCACATGCTGGTCATCGCCTCCGACCATGCCCGCGCCATGACGACGGCGGCCACGCTCGGCATCATCTGACCGCGGCGCGCCCCGGTTCGGCGCCGAGGCCGATCGCGAGATGGTCGAGCATCGGCCACAAGATCGTGTCCCACGGGGTCCGTTTCCTCAGTGTTTCCATACAGGCTCACCTGACCCGCGTCAGCACCCTTTCGGGTCGGGCAGCAGCCCCTTTCCGGTCAGTTATCCAGGGACGACCCTCGGGGGGGGCAGTCATGGTGTCCCGGTTTCCTGCTGCCTTTCGGCTACCGGCGTTCGCTTCTCGGGTCATCCCGTCCCGCCAGGGAATTGGGCCTTCCCTACGGTCGGCCTACCAGACCATGAGGTCTGGACCGCGGGGGTTTCCATGTTCCGCACACACGAGATACGACCGAAGGGGGTGCCGCCTGTGCCCCGAGGACGGTGGTGCTCACCCGGCCTAGTACACCGCTTCGGCCGGCGCCGACGCTTGCCAACGGCCAGTCCCTAAACCCTGCTCACGCATCCCATCGCGCAGAGACATGGATAACGAGGTGTCAACGGAGGTACACAATATTCACCCGTCCGGTCTTCCGCTTACCTGTGGCACCCGAATGGAACAGGAACCTCAGGCCTTCCTTCAAGCTTCGGACCCGCCGTTACCAGCGGCGCCAGTCGGGGTAAGGGCCAGGCCTTGAGCGCGGGCCCAGAACTACGCTGCTGACATCATCAGTGACCCTCTAGTCCTTGAGTTCACTCGTCGTGTGCGATCTCATATCGCTGGCAGGACATATTGGTCTCGTACGTCGAGTAAGTCCTCCGAGACCTGAAGGAGAGCGCCGCCAGTCCCAACGGGCACCGCATGATCTCCTCCCATGAGTGGCGCCGTGATGAAGATGACGACTATCGCGCTTCCCTCAAGTCCGGTTCGCACCCACCCGCTGAACGCCAGCTAGGAGGGAAACGTCCCGCACAGCAGCGGTGAGGTTCACTCTCATACCGCGTGCAGTCATTTCGCCGCCTATGTGTACTGACCACACAGGTTAGGAACGCGGTCGGCTGGTGATTTGCCTCCGAGTGCGGTGTGGCCGCGGTGATGATTGTAAGTGTGGATGAACGTGGCGTACTCGGCGACGCGTTCTGCTTCGCTGAGGTAGAGCCGGGCGTAAGCCCATTCCTCGCCCAGGGTCCGGTTGAAGCGTTCGACCTTCCCGTTGGTTTGTGGCCGGTAGGGGCGGGTCCGCTTGTGCATGATGGTGCCAAGGGTTTGGGCGAAGAGCATTGACCTGTATGCCGATCCGTTATCGGTCAACACCCGCAGGACCGTGATCCCGCAGCTGTTGTAGTAGGCGTTGGCGCGGGTCCAGAATGCCGACGCGGTCTCCTTGCGCTCATCGGCCAGGATCTCGGAGTACACCAACCGGGAGTGGTCATCCATGGCGTGGTGGATGTACGCGGTCCCCGGCTTGGCGCCCTTCTTGACCTTGGTCCCGGCCGCCCGGCCCAGGAACCGGTGCCCGCCGCCGTCGGGGATCCGTCCGAGCTTCTTGATGTCCACGTGGACCAGGTCCCCGGGGGCGGCGTGCTCATAGCGGAACGGTTTGGGCTTGGCCCGCAGCCGACACCCGGTGGCCGGGTCGGTCCAGGCCAACCTGGGCGCCTGGTAGCGGGCCAGCACCTTGCAGACGGTGGAAGGCGCCAGCCGCAACCGGTAGGCGATCCGTGCCGGACGTAGCGGCCAGCCCACCGTTGTGCCGTGGTCACCGAGACCCCGAAACGCTCGGCCGCTCGCCGCAGCGGCCAACCATCATCGACGACGCAGCGGGCCAGCCGCAGCCGTCCCAAGGGGGTCAGCGAAGCATTACCGTGGGACATGAAGACCTCCGAGGTCGGAATGGGTGCCTTTAGACAGCTCCACTTCACTCGGAGGTCTTCGTCATGTCCAGTCCGAACCTGTTCCTAACGTCCGTGGTCAGTACACCTAGGACTGGCGCCGTATTCACTCTGCAGCGCCGCAGCGAAATGCCCTGACCTGCCGCGATGGGGGTGCGTTCTTGTCCGGTGAGTGATTGGGCTACGGACGATCATTGCGGCAGTCAGAAGCTGCAACGCTCGCCGCTGGCCGTTTGCCTATCGGGACGTGGTTGAGCTGCCCGGGTGGGCATGTTATCCCAGGGGACCTCTCGACCGCTGTACGTCGCGGACGCCTGGGGAGGTGGACCACCGGTTGCCAAGTGATCCACCACCGAGGCGTCCTCGGTAGGCCTGCAGTTGCTTCCAGAAGATGACCTTGTGGTCGCCTGGCCCGTAGTAGTCACGGACCGTTGCTTCCTGGGCGTAGCCGCGGGCCACGTAGAAGGCCCTGGTGTTCGCGTACTGCTCCGTGCTGGAGGTCTCGATCAGCAGGACCCGGGCCTGGCCTGGTCCGAGGTCGCTCAGGCGCTGTTCGACCTCGTTGACGATGCGGCTGCCGATGCCGCTGCCGTGGTGATCTTTGTCCACCACGAGGAAGTACAGGTTCCAGCACCGGTCGGAGAAGGGTTCGGGCGCGAAGTACCCGGCCCCGACAACCACAGGCCCCTCCTTGGCGATCAAGACAGTGCCGGGGTCCTGGCCGCGGATGACGGCGAGCAGCTGCTGCTCGACCTCGCCTGACTCTTCTTGTTCGAACACGCCGGTGTCGACAGAGAAGCGCAGGGCTGAAGCGACGTCCTCTGGTCGTGCGTCGGTGACGACGATGGTGCTCAAGGCTGATCTCCTCTAGCAGCAGGTGGGCCGATCTAACCGCCATCGGCGCACGCGACGATGACCACCCGAGCGGCGCTGGGGCCGGGCGCGGGGAAGGGACGCATGAAGACGCCGCTTGGTCAGGCCGTACAGCGAGTGAGCAAGAGCGTCCTGGTGAGGCGCCGACGGTATGGGCGTGTGATCGCAGGTTAGCGCAGCGGCCGGCGTGATTCCCAGGGGACGTCCCGTCCGCCGTTCGGCTACCGAGACTCACCCTCATAGAGGAAGGGGGCGTCGAACGGGCGAAGAGCTTCGAGTCTGCGCATGGGGGCCGCGGTCTTGCGTTCGGCGGCGACCCTGCAGCGTTACGTGGGCAACGGCGAGCCTGTATTCCAGGAGGTCATCTCCTCTGGCTTGGCCCGGCGTCGGTTCATGGCTCAAGTCATCTCCGGGGTGGAGAGGCCCAACGCGGCGAGCACCCGTGGCTCGTCAGTGAAGTCGCCGATCGACACACTCACAGGAAGCGGTAGCTCCTTGATCAGCATGGGCACAGCCAGCACCCCCCGGGAGTAGACCTCTTCGGGCTGCTCGTAGATGTCAACGATCCTCAGGTCGTACCCGCCCCGAGCATGGCGCTGGCACAGGTCGCGCAGCCGGCGCACCGCCCGGGCGGAAGCGGGTGAGGCTCCGCTGATGAACAGCGTCAGGTGCAGTCGATCCGGGGTGGGTGTGGCGTCCGGATCCGACGGTTCCCCCGGGGTGTTCACGACCTGTTCGCCTCTGGTTTTCCGCTGCGGCGCAGCTCCTGCTCGCGCCGGTTCAGCTGCGCAGCCTCTGCTGCCTTTTCGCTGCGCTTGATGAGTCGCCCGGCCTGGGCCTCGTCGACCTCGAACTCCGCGCGCATCGCGGCCATCCTCGCCTCAAAGGACGCCCTTCGACGCTCGAGATCGCCGGCCAGATCCGTCGACTCCTGCGAGAGCTCAAGTGTGTTGGCCTGATCGGCGCTATCTGCCGCGATGCGCGCCGAGCCCGTCAGCACCCCGTCCGGGCCCACGACCACCGGGACAAGGCTCACCCCCTCGTCGCTGAGCACGAACTCGCGGATCTGGTTGGAGTGAGCGATGCCGCGGCTCTTGAGCACGTACAGCCCGCGGTTGTGCTCCCCACGGGCGTCCATCGAGACCACATGCACCCAGGTGTCGACCAGCGAAGAGATGTTCTGGTTGTACTGCTCCAGCCCGCCTTCCCCGTGCAGCACCGTCATCACGGCTGTGACGCCGTCTATCTTCAGATAGTAGATCTGGCGCATCAGCATGGCCGAGACGTCGAAGGTGGATCCGCCGCGGGCCAGGCTGCTGACCGGGTCCAGGATCACCAGGGTCGGGGTGAACTCCGCGACCAGTCGCCGAATCCGTACCAGGTGGTCCTCCAACCCGATGGTCGTTGGCCGCTCGCAGTGGAAGCGCCACAGCCCGGCCGCCACCCAACCGGACACATCCAACCCGACTGAGGCCATGTTGCGTTCGATCTCCGCCTGGGACTCCTCAAAGCTGAAGAACAGCACCTTCTCCCCACGTTCGCAGGCGGCAGCGGCGAAGCTTGCCGCGATCGTGGTCTTACCCGTGCCCGAGGTCCCGCTTATCAGGACACCAGAGCCCCGGAACACGCCTTGTCCGCCGAGCATCTCATCCAGATCGGGCACCCCGGTGGAGACCCGCTGCGAGTTGGCCGGCTGATCCAGGCCGAGTGAGGTGATCGGCAGCACCTCGATGCCGCCCGAACCGACCAGGAACGGGTACTCGTTCAGGCCGTGGGCTGAGCCGCGGTACTTCAGCACCCGCATCCGCCGGGTGACAACATCATGGTCAACCCGGTGGTCCAGCACGACCACGCAGTCGGAGAGGTACTCCTCAATGCCGTGGCGGGTGAGCATCCCGAAGCCACTTTCCCCGGTGATCACCGTGGTCAGCTGCTGGTCCCGCAGCCAGCCGAACAGGGCCAGCAGCTCGGAGCGGACCAGGTCCGGATGGGCGAAAGCGGCGAACAATGCCTCCACACTGTCGATGGCTACCCGTTTCGCGCTGATCTTGTCCACGGCGTAGGCCAGCCGCACCTTCAACGCCTCGAGGTTGAACTCGCCGGTCGCCATTGCCCCGGGCCGCAGGGGCAGCGCGTCGAGCATCAGCTGGCCGTCGCGCTCCAGACCGTCGAGGTCGAAGCCGAGCGAGCCGACGTTAGCGACCAGGTCGAGGCGTTTTTCCTCAAACGTGAGGAACACTCCGGGCTCGGCGTACCGGGTGGCGCCGTTGACCAGAAACTGAACCGCGAACAGGCTCTTGCCGGCACCGGGAGGGCCGCACACCAGGGTGGGCCGCCCGGCCGGCAGCCCACCGTCCGTGATCTGATCGAACCCCTCGATCCCCGTTGGGCTCTTGGGCAACCACGAAGGCAACCGCTCACCCATGTCTTCGACGCCAGTGCCGGTCATCATTGCCCCGCTCCGCTGAAAGAGACCCCCCGGCTCACGCTAGCAGCAACGGGCTATCGGGCAATGGCTCAAACGAGTCTGCGTGGATTCCCAAACGCAGTGGATTAGGCAGACGAGTCGGCGTTGTTAGCTCCCATAAGGGCGTCGACGCGCAGCGCTCAGCTCATCGGGATTCACCCTGTTTGTGGAACGCTGACCGAAGCATCAACCAATGATCAGACGTCGGCGATGCCCCCAAACCGATCGGCGATCGTCATCCGACACTTGACGTGGCCGTTGGGGCAGCAGGATCTGGGAGCACCTGGGCGTGGTTGTACGCCAGTACGCTTGCTTTCATGTCCACCGCTTACGTAGTGGCTCTGGTTGTCCTTGTGGTGGCCATCGGCCTGGCCCGCATGGTGCTGCCGGTACTGCCGTGGCGTCGAGTCAGTGTCCGGCTTCATCCCGTCGATGTCGTCCTGTCCGTCCTCGGCGTGCTCGGTCTGGCCTTCCACTGCGGCGCGATGTTCTACGGCTCGACCATCCTGTCCGTTCCGGGCACCGAGCCAGGGGTGGCAGAGATCAACGCTCTTGGCGCGGTGAGCTTTGTCGCCTTTGCTGTGCCCGCCGCGCTGCTGATCGCGGGTCTTCGACGGATCAACTCACTTGGGCTCATGCTCATTGTCCTGGCCCTGGCTGCAGTCGGCACGACCATGTACGACGCCGGCCCGTTGGCCGCGCATCTCGCCGCCATCTTCGCCACCGTCATGCTGCTGGCACTGTGCGCTGCAACGCTGATTGGGCGGCCACAAACCGGCCGCCGTGTTGCAGCTAGCGCCACGAAGGACTGATCTCGGGCAACTCGCCGGGCACCGCCAGCTCAATCCGGTAGGGGATCGGCATGCGGGGGCAGGACTCGTCGTCGCCAGCGAATCAGGAGCGCACTACGTCCCTGGCACGCCACAACCCGTCCCGGTACCACAAGAACGGGCTCCGATCCTGAGGCGACAAGACTCAGGCGGAGACCTGTTCTGTAGTGACGGCCTGCCCGGCGGCGTCAGAAGCAAGAGCACGCCGAGCCCGGGCCACGACCGCGAGTCCGGACAAAGCCCCGACCAGGACCGCGGTGGCCCCCCAGCCGACTCCGGCCAGACTATGGAGGCCGATCGCGCCATCCAGCGAGTAGGAGCCGGGCCCGGTGAAGGCAAGGGCCACAGCAGCGGCGACATAGAGAAGCGCCAGCTCGTAGCCGCTGTTTTGGGCCCACAGCCCGCCCGCCCAGTGGACGGACCCGGCTACGACGAGCGTGCCGATGACAGCCGCCGACGCCAGCGGAGTCAGCAGGCCGAGTACGAGCAGCGCCCCGGCTCCAGCCTCGGAGGCACCGGCGACGATCGCCATGGGCTTGCCGGGTCGGAACCCGAGGGAATGGAAGAAGCCTCCGGCGCCGTCGAGACCAGGACCCCCGAACAGACCAAAGAGCTTTTGGCTGCCATGGCCGACCAACAGAAGACCCATGGCGAGCCGAAGCACGAGTAAACCTGTATTCACGGTGATCCCTAGAAGAGTCTGGACGATCTATGTCACCGTCACCGTAGCCCAACTTAGTTGACGGTTCAACATCTCGTCCCGGTAGCTAAACGGTGACAGGAACCGGTGAACGCTGACAAAAGGCGCCTTGATCGTCCCGCGGCGGGATCCGCTTGCGAAGATGGTCGGGCAGCAGACCATGGGCGGCATTTGATCCCAGTCAGCGCTCCGCTATCGGGACGGCCGGACCAACGGACATGCTGGAGTCGAGGACATCTCGTGAAGTCCATATTTGAGCGGGTGATTGTCAAAGTAGCGGCCGACGAACCCCCAGATCCCGGCACCGAAGATGGCACGTCGCGCCCATCGTTACAGGGTGTTCGCCTGAGCGACCAGGTCGGGGACCTTCTCGAAGGCGCCCTGCTCGTGAACCCCGGCGAGCCCAACGATGACGTGCTCAGTGCCGACCGCGCCCAGTTGACCGAACCGCTCCACGACCTCGTCGACGCTCTCCAGCGCGAGGTTCACTCTGCTGAGCACCGTCTTCTCGATGTCGGCATAGTCCCGGCCCAGCGTCTCGCAATGCCCGCGGATCACGTCGTACTTCGCCTTCACCGCCTCCGGGCCCATGTCGAAGATGTTGCAGGCGTCGGCGTACTGCGCCACCATCCGCAGCGTCTTCTTCTCCCCGCCGCCGCCGATAAGGATCGGCGGGTGTGGCTTGGAAAGGGCAGGGGGGGAGTTGAGCGGCCGCTCCAGGTGGTAGTGCTCACCCTCAAAGGAGCTGTCGTCGCCGGACCACATCTGGTGCGCGAGCTGCAGCGTCTCCTCCAGACGCTCGAAGCGTTCCGACGTGCCCGGGTAGGGCACGCCGAGCCCGCGGTGCTCCTGCTCGTTCCACGCCGCGCCGATCCCGAGCCAGGCCCGGCCGCCGGACAGGACGTCCAGGGTCGTCACGGTCTTGATGAGCAGCCCGGGATGGCGGTAGGTCACGCCGGTGACCATGGTGCCGAGCGTGATGGTCTTGGTGACGCCCGCGGCATACGCGAGCGCCGAGTAGCCCTCGAGCATCTCGCGTTCCGGCGGGCCGATCATCGAGATCTGGAAGAAGTGGTCCATGACCCACAGACTCGCCATGCCGGCCTGGTCGGCGTCGTGGGCAATCCGGGCGAAGGTGGGACCGATGCAGGTGGGAGAACCAGGCCAGGTGAAGTCCGCGACCTGCAGTCCAATTTTCATGCGCCAAACGTATACCGGTAGGTCAACCTGGCGGGCGCTCCTTCACCGCGGCACCGGAGCCTCCCGCGGTACCAGTCAACGCCCGATCTGAGCGTCGGCGACGAGCCGTGACCTTCCCAGATAGCGATCGGCGTATGGGGCGCCTCCGCCGGGTGGAGATCTTCGACGCGGGTCGGCAACCGAGGGCCCGAGTTGGTCAACCAGCTTGGCATGTGGTCAAAATGCCTGCATGCCCTCGCCTCGCGTCACTGTCTGCCCTGCCACCGCCGAGGAATGGCCTGTCGTCGATCGGCTGGCGCAGCTGGAGCGCCACGACCTTTCCCAGTTCCGCGGCTATGTCCCCCTCGCCGATGGCAACTATGCCTTTGACAGGCTCGACCTGTTCCGAACCGAACCCGGCCGTCAGGCGTGGTTGATTAGATACGGCCTCACTCTCGCCGGCTTCGCGTTGACCCGGCCGTTGGAGTCGGGAGGAACGTCGATGTATGCCTTCTTCATCGTGCGCGGTTTGCGTCGCCATGGGGTGGGCTTGCAGGCCGCGCGGGAGCTCTTGCGGCTCATCCCCGGGGTGTGGGGCATCGCGTTCCAGGACGAGAACGCTGATGCGCAGACGTTCTGGGAGCGTGTCGCTACCGACGTTGTCGGTGACCGATGGCACCTGGAGAAGGTGGCCGGACCTGAAGGACACACACCCGACATCTGGCTCCGCCTAGATACACGCTCAGCCCCGTAGACCGATCCGCATACGGACGCGGTTCGTCCCGTATGCGACACCATTGCGGACACTGATCGTCGGCGGGCTCGGTACCTCCCGTTGTGGTCGTAGGTCGTTCGGCAAACAGCACAGCCCGGACTTGGCCCGCAGGGAACCCCAAGGAAAGTCAAAGGGCTCACTCCTACCCTCTGCTGGGTCGGTACAGGTGCCCCGCCGTAAGAGCGCCTAGCCCGGCCCATGCTGTCCTTTCAGTTGGACGCCGGTGGAGGGAGCAACGGGATATGCAGCCAACACGGGTGTTACCCCGCACCGAGCGGTTGCGGAGCGTATCGGTGCCCAAGGCCGTTGCGGCGTTCCTGGTCGCCGGCCTGGTCGTCCTCACCGCCGTTGGTCTGGCGCTGGCCCTGGCGCTGCACCAGACCGCAACCAACGAGGCGATCCGCGAGGCCCGGCTGGTGACCGAGCTAGAGGCGACCAACGTCGTCGGCCAGGTCCTGTCCGACGAAGCCCTGGTGCCCGGGCCGGCCTATGACAAGCTCGACCAGGTCGTTCGCCAGCATGTGATCGGGCGCCAGATCGTGCGGATCAAGGTCTGGGACGCGACCGGTCGCATCGTGTACTCCGACGACAAGTCGCTGGTCGGGCTGCGTTTTCCGTTGGGGGTCGAGGATCTGGCGGTTCTCAAGAGTGGTGGCGCGTTCGCGGAGGTCACCAACCTGACCGCTTCGGAGAACATGGGCGAGCGGAGCTTCGGCAAGCTCCTTCAGGTCTACCTGGGGGTGCGGACCACAAGCGGTCAGAAGCTGCT
>JBBRZQ010000058.1:0-25392 GCA_038236535.1 Actinomycetales bacterium | reverse complement strand
TCCCCGGCTGGAAGGTGCAGACCCTGGGCGATGACATCGCCTGGATGAAGTTCGGCGAGGACGGCCGCCTGTATGCCGTCAACCCCGAGTTCGGTTTCTTCGGCGTCGCCCCCGGCACCAACGAGAAGACCAACCCCAACGCGATGCGGACCATCGAGCAGGGCAACTCGGTGTTCACGAACGTGGCCCTGACCGAGGACGGCGACGTCTGGTGGGAGGGCCTGGAGAACATGCCGGCCCACGCCACCGACTGGAGGGGCAACCCCTGGACCCCGGCGGACGGCAAGAAGGGCATCGTGTCCAGCCACCCGAACTCCAGGTACTGCACGCCCATCCTGCAGTGCCCGATCCTCGCGCCGGAGTATGACGACCCGGCGGGCGTGCCGATCTCGGCCATCCTCTTCGGTGGCCGGCGCAACACCACGATCCCGCTGGTCACCGAGTCCCGCGACTGGGTGAACGGCACGTTCATGGGGGCGACCCTCTCCTCCGAGACGACGGCCGCTGCGGCCGGTGAGGTCGGCGTCGTTCGCCGCGACCCGATGGCGATGCTGCCCTTCATGGGCTACAACGCCGGCGACTACTTCAACCACTGGCTCGCCCTGGGCAAGAACGCCGACGCGTCCAAGCTGCCGAGGATCTACTACGTCAACTGGTTCCGCCGCGACCACGAGGGCAACTTCCTGTGGCCCGGCTTCGGCGAGAACAGCCGGGTGCTCAAGTGGATCGTCGAGCGCATCGAGGGCCGCGCCACCGCCCACGAGACCCCGATCGGCTACGTGCCGACCACCGAGTCCCTGGACATTGAGGGCCTGGACATGACCCCGGACCAGATCCGGGCGGCGCTGCACGTCTCCAGGGATGAATGGGAGACCGAGATCCCGCAGATCCAGGCGTGGTTCCACAAGTTCGGCGACACCTTACCGGCGACCCTGATGACCGAGCTGGACGGACTCAAGGCCCGGCTCGGCTTCAAGTAGCCAGAGCCAGCTCCACAGGGGCACACAGAACGCGAAGGGCACCCCGGCCACTGGCCGGGGTGCCCTTCATCGTGGCGGAGGCGGCGAGATTTGAACTCGCGATGGGGATTAACCCAAACCCGCTTAGCAGGCGGGCGCCATAAACCGGGCTAGGCGACGCCTCCATGCCACCTTGTCGGTCACCGCCAGCGGCGACCAGTTCGGGAGCGTGCACAGGCTACCGGCGAGGAGTGCACTTACACAAAACCACGCCCGGCCCGTGGGCAGATCACGCCTTGCAGATGTTGCTGTCAGCGGTCCGGGCCTTGATCGTGACGGAAGGAGACGGCGTGGCAGCCGGAGCCGTGTGGACGGGCAGTGGCGTGCTGCCGACCCGGTTGGGCACCGCGATGACGTAGGGGCTGCCGGTGCCGAGGGTGACGTGGATGGTGTCGCCGGCAGCCTCGTCCTTCACCAGGGTGGAACCGGGGAAGGCCGCGGCAACAGTGCGCGCCTCCTCGGCGTACGAGCTCGAGTAGCCCACCGTGACGCCTGCCGTGAGGCTCGCTGCAGTGCCCGTGGAGGCGATCCGGAAGCCCTGGACTCGCAGGTCGCCGGCAGCCTGCCGGGCGAGACCGTCGACGCCTGAGGCGTTCCTGATCTGCACAGTGATCGAGTTCGGGCTCTTCGTCAGCGCCGGGCCGGCGGTGGCCGGGGCAGCGGTGGCCGGGGCAGCGGTGAGCTTCGCGTGCGGGGTCGGCTTGCTGCCGGGCAGAGGCGTGTCATCGTCGATCGACTTCCACAGGACCTTGGAGGAGTCGGACCACTGAACCCTCGCCTTGTCTGGGGGGTAGAGCTCGTTCGGCACCGTCACGAACCGGATCTGGGACATCTTCAGGCCGGCCATGCTCTGGGCAACCTCGCGCATCGCGTTGAGGTTGGCCAGCCCGGGGTCGGTGGCCAGCGACTTGGTCGCCGCGTCGAGGAAGCGGAAGAGCCGGTCCGGCCGCAGCAGCAGCTTGCTGCTGGTGGCCTCCTGGACCATCGAGGACAGGAACGCCTGCTGCCGGTTGATCCGCATCAGGTCTGACCCGTCGTTGCCGATGCCCTTCCGCGCCCGGACGAAGGCGAGCGCCTGCTCGCCGTCGACCCGGCTGCGACCGGCCGGCAGGTTCAGGTGGCTGTACTTGTCGTTGACCGCCTCCGGCAGGCACACCTCGACCTTGCCGAGCCCGTCGACCATCGACTTGAAACCCAGGAAGTTCACCACCATGAAGTGGTCGACCGTGATGTCGGTGTTGCCCTCAAACGTGCGGATGACGCACGCCGGGCCACCCAGGCCGTAGTTGGCGTTCCACATCCGCAGCGGTCCGTCCATGACCTTGCTGTTCGGGTCCTTGCAGTCGCTCGGCGCGTGAACCATCGAGTCACGCGGGATGCTGACCACGGTCGCGGACTTCCGGTCGCCCGACAGGTGCACCAGGAGGTTGGTGTCGGAGCGGTCCCCCGGGGTCGTCCCGTACTTGGTGGTCCCCAGGTTGCGGGTGTCCACACCCATCACCAAGATGTTCATCGGCTTGAGGCCGGTGACCTTGTCGGCCACGGAGGTGTTCACCGGGCGTTTGCCGAGCGCCCTGGACACGTCAACCGTAGAGATGTTGCCGCTGAGCTTGAAATAGATGAGGACTCCGGCGACCAGCAGCACGGCCAGGCCACCGGCGATCGCGATCGAGCCGCGGCGCAGCCAGGGATGACGGTGGGCCTTGCGGTAGGCCTTCTGGACCTTGCGCCGGGTGGGGTCCGACCGGCTTTCCGACATCACCCGCGGGGCTTCCCGCTGGTCGGTCGATCCCGGCTGCCTCACATTCCGCCCTTCAGGTAACGTCCATCCAGCGACGACCACGGTCCGGACGCGCGCTCAGGCTACCGGCGAGGGGCGAGGCGACACAAAGCCGCCCTCCCGACAGACCCGCGCAGCGGTGTCTATCTCACGGCTTGCAGATGTTGCTGTCCGCGGTCCGGGCCTTGATCGTCACCGTCGAGGAGGGCGTGGCGCCCGGGACCGGGCGGGTGGGTAGCGGCGTGCTGCCGACCCGGTTGGGCACCTGGACGACATACGGGCTGCCGGTGCCCAGGGTGACCCGGATGATGTTGCCCGCGGCCTCGTCCTTCACCAACATGGCGCCGGGGAAGGCCGCGGCAACAGTGCGCGCCTCCTCCGCATACTGACTCGAGTAGCCCACCGTGACGCCCGTCGTGAGGTCCGTCCCGGTCCCGGTGGCGAAGATGTGGAAGCCCTGGATGCGCAGGTCCTCGGCGGCCTGCCGGGCACGGCCGGTGACACCCGAGGCGTTGCTGATCTGCACGGTGATCTTGTCCGGCCTGATCGTCAGGGCCGGCAGGATGGTGGCCGTCGCGGTGGCTCCGGGGGTGAGGGTCGCGTGCGGCGCCGGCTTGCTGCCGGGCAGGGGCGTGTCATCGTGGATCGACTTCCACAGGACCTTGGCGGCGCTCGACCACTGCACCCGGTTGTGGTCCGGCGGGTAGTCCTCGATCGGCACCGTCACGAACCGCACCTGGGAGGTCTTCAGCCCCACCACGCTCTGGGCCACCACGCGCATCGCGTTGAGGTTGGCCAGCCCCGGGTCGGTGGCCAGCGACTTGGTCGCCGCGTCCAGGAAGCGGAACAGCTTGTCCGGCCGCAGCAGCAGGTTGCTGCTGGTGGCCTCCTGGACCATCGAGGACAGGAACGCCTGCTGCCGGTTGATCCGGCCCAGGTCCGACGCGTCGTTCCCGATGTTGTGACGCACCCTGACGAAGGAGAGCGCCTGCTCGCCGGTGACCTTGCTGCGACCGGCGGGCAGGTTCAGGTGGCTCTTTGGGTCGTTGACCGCTGTCGGAAGGCAGACCTCGACCGAGCCCAGGGCGTCGACCATCGACTGGAAGCCCAGGAAGTTCACCACGATGAAGTGGTCGATGAAGATGCCGGTATTGGCTTCGAGCGTGCGGATGACGCAGGCGGGGCCGCCCAGCGCATAGTTGGCGTTCCACTGCCGGATCGGGCCGTCCTCGACCTTGCTGTTCGGGTCCTTGCAGTTGGCCGGCGCCTTGGTCATCGAGTCCCGGGGGATGCTCACCACCGTCGCGGACTTTCGGTCGGCGGACAGATGCACCAGCATGTTGGTGTCCGAGCGGTCACCCGGGGTCGTCCCATACTTGGTGGTCCCCAGGTTGCGGGTGTCCACGCCCATCACCAAGATGTTCAACGGCTTGAGGTTGGTGACCTTGTCGGCGACAGCACTGTTGGCCGGGCGCTTGCCGAGCAGCCTGGAGACGTCGAGGGTGGAGATGTTGCCGCTGAGCTTGAAGTAGCCAAGGACTCCGATGACCAGCAGCAAGGCCAGACCGGCGGCCAGGGCGATCGAGCCGCGGCGCAGCCAGGGATGGCGGTGGGCCTTCCTATGAGCCTTCTGCACCTCCCGTCGGGAGGGGTCTAGCCCGCCATCGGACGGCAACCCGCCACTCGACGTCGGGCGAGGAACCCCCCGGTCGACGCCTGATCCCGGCCTTGTCACGTCTGCACCTTTCAATCACACCCATCTCGCGCCAAGGCTCAGCCGGGAAAGCTCGCGCGCTTCAATACGTAGCCCGCACCTAAAGTTCCGTCAATAGTATGCCGGTACCCCCCGGGGTCTGCCCAGATAACGGATATCGCCCCTTTTCCGTTCCCGGGCAGACCACGCCGGGTCAGCTGAAGATCTCAACGTTCAGATCGCCCTCGGCATACCTTTTGCGCAACACCTTCTTGTCGAACTTGCCCACGCTGGTCTTGGGGACCTCGTCGATGAACGCCCACCGCTCTGGCACTTGCCAGCCGGCGATCTTGCCCTTGAGGAACTCCCTGAGCTCGGCCGCATCGATGGCAGAGTCGGTGGCGCGAACCACGGTGGCCAGCGGCCGTTCGCCCCACTTCTGGTCCGGGACACCCACCACCGAGGCCTCGCGCACATCAGGATGTGCCATCAGCGCGTTCTCAAGATCGACGGACGAGATCCACTCGCCGCCAGACTTGATCACATCTTTGGCCCGGTCGGTGAGCTGAAGGAAGCCGTTGGCAGTCAGCGAGCCGACGTCGCCGGTGCGCAGCCAGCCCTCGTCGAACTTCGAGGCGGCGTCCGCCCGTTCGGCCTCGGTGTTGGACCCGTTGTCGTAGTAGCTGCCGGTCACCCACGGACCCCGGACCTCGAGCTCCCCGACGCTCTCACCGTCACTGGGGACCACGGCCCCGTCCGGACCCATCAGCCGCGCCTCGAGGGCGGACGCGATCCGCCCCTGGGTCTGCCGGTAGAACCACTGCTGTTCTTCGGTCGCGCCGGCCGGCGGCACCGCGGTCGAGCCCAGCGGTGACATCTCGGTCATCCCCCACGCGTGGATGATCTCGATGTCGTGCCGTTCCTGGTACGCCTTCATCAGGGAAGGCGGACAGGCCGACCCGCCGACGATGACACGGTGCAGGCTCGAGGTATCGGTCGGGTGCTCGTCCAGGTAGCGGAGAAGGTCGGTCCAGATGGTGGGGACCGCGGCACCGCCGGTGATCTTCTCGGCCGCGATCATGGTCGCCAGCGGCTCTGCCTGCAGGAAGCGGTCCGGCATGATCAGCGACGCCCCGACCATCAACGCGGCATACGGCAGGCCCCAGGCGTTGGCGTGGAACATCGGGACCACGGCCAGCAGCCGCTCGCCCTGGGTGAAGCCCATCCCCATCGTCACCTGCATCGTGTGCAGGTAGTTGGACCGGTGGGAGTATACGACACCTTTGGGGTTGCCGGTCGTGCCCGAGGTGTAACACATCGACGAGGCGTCGTTCTCGTCCAGCTCGGGCCAGTCGAAGGTGGTCGGCTGGGCGCCGAGCAGGGTCTGCCAGTCGTGTACGCCCTCGATCTGCGGGGCCGCCTCCAGCGCGGCCCGGACGTCATCCGGGATCGGGCCGTTGACGATGACGTGGCGCAGGGTGACAAGGTGCGGAAGCAGCTGGCTGAATGGCGCGGCCAGGCTGTTGTCCAGGATGACGACAGTGTTCTGCGCGTGGTTGGTGACATAGATGATCTGTTCGGGGAAGAGCCGGATGTTCAGCGCATGCAGGACCGCGCCCATCGACGGCACCGCCAGGTAGGCCACCAGGTGCTCGGCGTTGTTCCACATGAAGGTGGCGACGCGCTGGTCGCTGTCGATGCCCAGGCCCCGCAGGGCGTTGGCGAGCTGGGCGGCCTGGGTCCCGACCTCGGCGAACGACGTTCGCCTCGGCTCCTGCCCGGTCCAGGTGACCACCTCCTGGTCGGCATGGAGCTGCGTGCCGGCCTTGAGGATCTGTGAGATCAATAGGGGCGTCTGCTGCATGGTGCTCTTCATGGCGCGACTCTGCCACGCAAAACCCCCCAGCGGGAGAGTCCGGGGGCAAATGCTTCGCCGATCTGTCAGGTAGATACCCATATGTCAGGCCAACCTCCGGACGTTCAGGCAAGTGGGCTTGGATAGGGACATGAGCAGACGCATCATCATCTCCTCGGTTGTCGCCGGGGTTCTCGTGGTCTCCGCCGCCGCCGCCGGGGGATTCGCGTACGTCAACCACCGCGAGCAGGTCCGCCTCGACGCCGCTGCCCGCACCGCTGCAGACCGGTTCGCAGGCGCCTGGTCGAACCGCGACGTGCAGGGCGTCGCGTATGCCGGCCAGCCCGCCAGCGAGGTCGCGGCAAGCTTCAAAAGCACCACCGGGGGGCTTGGCAGCGCCCCGGCCAAGGTCACCGTCACCTCGCTCACCCGTGATGGAGACAAAGCCAGCGCCAAGCTGTCCGTCATCTGGAGCTTCTCCGGCGGCACCACGTGGGCCTACCCGATGCCGGTGAACCTGGCGCGCGACAAGAGCGGCGGGAAATGGGCCGTCGTCGCCAAGCCGGGCGTCTCGATGTGGGCCCCGGGCCTGAGCGCCAAGGCTCAGCTGACCGCCACCCGCACGTCCGGCAATCGCGGGGACATCCTGGACCGCAACGGCGCGCCCATCCTGTCGGTCGGCAAGGTGTATGACGTGGCGATCGACCCGAACCGGGCCTCGGCCGCCACCATCGCCCAGCTGGAACCCCTGGTCCAGGAGAAGGCCGGCTCGCTGGTCGCCAAGCTCAACGCCGCGAAGGTATCCGGCTCCAAGGCAGCGATCCCCGTCGTTACGTTGCGCGACGCGGCGTTCCAGCCCATCAGGCCGCAGCTGGACGCCCTCAAGGGCGTGGTCTACCCCTCACGGCAGCAGCCGCTCACCACCTTCGCCAGGCCGTTGCTGGGCGCCTACGGTCCGCTGAGCGCCGAAGCCATCAAGGCTGGCAAGGGCCAGTTCGTCGCCGGTGACTTCGCCGGAACGCGCGGGCTTCAGGCGGAGTACAACTCGGTGCTCAGCGGCACGTCGGGCTTCCAGATCACCTCGAGCGACAAGCCCGACGCGCCACTGCTGGAGAAGCCCGCAACGGATGGCAAGCCGCTCACGTTGACGCTGGACACCAAGACCCAGAAGGCTGCTGAGTCTGCCCTCGTCGGGACCGGGGCGGTCCCCTCTGCGCTGGTGGCCGTGGACGTCACCACCGGTAACCTGCTGGCGGTCGCCAGCGCGCCGGAGACCGGTATGAACCGCGCACTGCTGAGCCACTACGCGCCAGGGTCAACCCTCAAGGTGGCAACGACATACTCGTTGCTGACCAAGGGGCTGTCCCCCTCGACACCGGTGGCCTGTCCCCCGACCTTCACTGTTGAGGGCACGACGATGCGGAACTACGCCGGCGAGGCACTTGGCACTGTGCCCTTCTCGACGGACTTCGCCGACTCGTGCAACACCGCCTTCGCGGGACTTTCCCAGAAGATGGGAACCTCAGACGTGCGCAATGCCGCGGCCGCGCTGGGCGTGGGCGCTCCGTGGGACAAGCATCTCGGCGTCTCCGGGGCTTTTGCCGGCTCGGTGCCGGTGACCACCTCCCAGACGGAGAAGGCCACCACCGCCTTCGGCCAGGCCAGGACCTCGGTCTCGCCGGCAGCCCTGGCCATCATGGCCGGCTCGGTCGCCCGCGGGAGCTACATCGAGCCGGCACTGATCAAGACCCCCGCAGTTGCCGGGGCCGACCGGGCGCCCAAGGCGCTGGACGCCAAGGCCGCCGGTGAGCTTCGTGACCTCATGCGGCTCGTCGTCACCAACGGCACGGCGACCCCCGCCGGGCTGAACTCGGTGCCCGGGGGTCGGGTCTTCGCCAAGACGGGCACCGCTGAGTACGGGACCGCCACCCCCCTTGCCACCCACGCCTGGATCGTCGGCTGGCAGGGCAACGTCGCGTTCGCGGTCCTGGTGGAAGACGGCAAGAGCGGCGCGGGCGTGGCGGGTCCCATCGCCAAGGCGTTCCTGGTGAACCTCAACCGCTGACCCGCAGCCACCACCGCGCCCACCGTCCAACGACCAACGACCAACCCGCAACAACCCGCAACAACCCGCAACAACCACCGTGCAACGACAAAGCCCCCCGGCCGGAGCCGGGGGGCTTTGTCGACGACTGGTGAGTCGCAGCTATTGCGTGAGGATCAGAGTGCCTGAACCTTCTCGGCCTGCGGGCCCTTCGGACCCTGGGTGACCTCGAACTCGACGCGCTGCGCCTCTTCGAGCGACCGGTAGCCGCTCGTTTCGATTGCGGAGTAGTGAACGAACACGTCCGGGCCACCGCCGTCTTGGGCGATGAATCCGAAGCCCTTTTCAGCGTTGAACCACTTAACGGTGCCTTGTGCCATGGGGATAACTCTTTCTTTGATAGCCATTGAAGCCCACACTTCGTGGACCCCAGGATGCCGCACTACCCCCACAACGCGGGACATGCCCGTTGTAATGAAAAGAGCCCGCTGGTGAGCGGGCATTTCTTCGATCTGCGAGGAACTGCAACTGCAACCATTCATGAGGCTAGCACGCAAACCCGGCCTTGCGCCTGTTACAGAATGACATGTTCCAGCGCCCTTCCCTCCACCCGAATCCAGGCGTCCAGACGGTTGATTCACGCCCTCCTCCACCTCGTTGCCGACTGCTCCAGGCCAGCCGGGTCGGGACTGCCGGATCGGGATGGCTGGGACGGAGGGCGCCAGGCCAGTCGGCCTGAGATACGGCCCGGTCAGGCTCCGAGCAGGCTCTGCCCGCAGACCCGGATGACCTGACCTGACACCCCTGCGCTGGCGGCCTGGGCCAGCCAGGCGATGGTCTCACCGACATCGACCGGCTGACCGCCCTGACCGAGACTGTTGATCCTTCGGCCAACCTCGCGGGTAGCCAGCGGGATCCGGGCCGTCATCTCCGTCTCGATGAAACCGGGGGCGACGGCGTTGACGGTGATACCGCGATCGGCGACCTGGGCCGCAAGGGCCTGCACCATGCCGATGAGCCCGGCTTTGCTTGCCGCATAGCTGGTCTGGCCGCGGTTGCCGGCAATGCCGCTGGTCGACGAGACGGTCACGATGCGGCCGCCGTCGCTGACTCCGCCCTGGCAGTCCGGGGCCAGCAGCACCTTGTTCATTCGCAGTTGCGCGGCAAGATTGACGTTCAGGACACTGGCCCAGCGGTCAGCATCGGTGTTGACGAGCAGCTTGTCCCTGGTGATCCCGGCGTTGTGCACCAGGACGTCCAGCTTGCCACCGTGACGCGCGGCCAGGTGGGCGGCGATCCGCTCACCGGCATCCGCAGCGGTGATGTCGAGGTGCAGGGCGGTGCCCCCCACCCGGTTGGCAACCGCGGCCAGCGCGTCACCGGCGGACGGGAGGTCCAGGCAGATGACGTGCGCTCCGTCCCTGGCAAGGACCTCGACGATGGACGCGCCGATACCCCGGGCCGCTCCGGTCACCACCACGACCTGGCCAGCGAAGGGCCTGGCCCAGTCGGCCGGCGGCGTCACCGCAGCCGACGCGACCCGGATGACCTGACCGTCGACATAGGCCGAGCGCGCCGACAGCAGGAACCGCAGCGGCGACTCCAGAGCCGGCCCGGACCCCTGCCCGACGTAGATCAGGTTCGCCGTCGCGCCCGCACGAAGCTCCTTGGCGACGCTGCGAACGATGCCCTCGAGGGCGCGCTGAGTTGCCGCGGCGGCCGGGTCGGCCAGTGACTCCGGAAGGGTGCCGACCAGAACGATCCGGGCGCAGCTGTCGAGCCTGCGCAAGGATGGCGCCAGCAATGCACGCAACGACTCCAGGTCATCGACGGCGCGGGCAGCACTGACGTCAACCACCACCGCGCCCAGTCGGCAGTCGTAACTGGTCCCGGTCCGCGAGCCGGAACCCGTACCCGAACCGGTACCGGTACCGGTACCCGAACCGCTACCCGAACTAGAACCCGAGCCCCTACCCGAACCAGCGCGCAACCCGCTACCCGGACCCGACCCGCTGCCTGAACCCAAATCTGGGCCTGCACCGGGGCCGGAGCCGGCGACGGAAGTCGTGTCGGACCCCGAGACCTGGCCGGCGACGGGAATGGCCCCGGACCCGGAGTACAACGAGCCGGCATCAGTCTCGGCGAGCTCCCCGGAAACGATGTCGACTCCGGTGGAAGCAAGGATTCGCCGGATCTGCGGCAGCAGCGGCCCGCCGCCGACACCCCTGACGATGGCCGGACCGACCAGCAGGGGCTCCCCCACGGCATACCGCCGGAGCTTGACCGGCCGTGGCAGGCCGAGCATCGCCGCCAGGTTCTTGCCCGGGCCGCTGTTCACCAGATCGCTGTAGCGGTCACGCATCTCAGACCGCCTCAAGGATCGCCACGACGCCCTGCCCGCCGGCGGCGCAGATAGAGATCAGGCCCCTGCCGGATCCTTTCAGCGACAGTTGTTTGGCAAGGGTGGCCACGAGGCGGCCACCGGTGGCCGCGAAGGGATGACCGGCAGCCAGCGACGAGCCGTTGACGTTGAGTTTGTTCCGGTCGATCGAGCCCAGCGGGGCGTCCAGGCCGAGACGGTCGCGGCAGAACTTCTCGCTCTGCCAGGCGGCCAGGGTCACCAGAACGGTGGAGGCGAAGGCCTCGTGGATCTCGTAGTAGTCAAAGTCCTGCAAAGACAACCCATTTCGGGCGAGAAGGCGCGGCACGGCATAGGCGGGAGCCATCAGCAGGCCCTCGTCACCGTGCACATAGTCCACGGCCGCGGTCTCGGCATCGACGAAGCGGGCCAGCGCGGGCAGGTGACGTTCCGCTGCCCACTCCGTCGAGGCGAGAAGGACCACCGAAGCGCCATCGGTCAGCGGCGTGGAGTTGCCCGCCGTCATGGTGGCGTCCTGGCCCTTGCCGAAGACGGGCGCGAGCCGGGCCAGCTTGTCCACCGAGGTGTCAGCGCGGAGGTTCTGGTCGCGGGTCACCCCGAGGTATGGAGTGATGAGGTCATCGAAGAAGCCACGGTCGAAAGCCGCCGCCAGGTGGTGGTGACTGGCTGCCGCCAGTTCGTCCTGGGCCTGACGGCTCACCTGCCACTGAGCGGTGGTGATCGCCTGGTGTTCGCCCATCGAGAGCCCTGTGCGCGGCTCCGCGTTCCTGGGGATCTCGGGGACGAGGTGCCCGGGCCGAAGGCTGCCCAGGGCCTTGACCCGGTCCAGCGACGTCTTGGCCCGGTTGGCCGCCAGGAGGGTATGCCGAAGCCCGTCACTGACCGCGATGGGCGCGTCGCTGGCACTGTCGACACCTCCGGCTATCCCGGACTCGAGCTGGCCGAGGGCGATCTTGTTAGCCACCAGGATCGCCGCCTCCAGCCCGGTGCCACACGCCTGCTGGACGTCATAGGCCGGCGTGGTCGAGGACAGGTGCGAGCCCAGCACGCTCTCCCTGGTGAGGTTGAAGTCACGACTGTGTTTGAGCACCGCACCGGCGGCCACCTCACCGACGGCCTCACCGGCCAGCCCGAACCGTGCCACGAGCCCGTCAAGGGCCGCGATCAACATGTCTTGGTTGGATGCCTGGGCGTACGGACCGTTGGCGCGGACGAACGGGATCCGGTTGCCACCAACGATGACAGCGGCTCGTGCGCCTGCGGTATTGCCAGCCATTGTTTCCTCCAAGATGGGACGATGCCTGATGCCGACAATAGCCACTCAGGATTCGCGGCATGCATCAATGCGACCCATCCGTCAGGGCGCCCGATCGCCGAACCAGGGCCGGATACCGTTGCGAACCCTGAGCACTGCTACGCCATGGACTTGGCGCCGTCCAGGAACTCACGCAGGATGTCGGCATGACCCGCGTGCTGGGCAGTCTCGGCGATCAGGTGGAGCAGTACCCGGCGCGTCGACCACCTGGCACCCGGCGGAAACCACGGGGCCTCTGGCAACGGCTGCGAGGCATCGAGGTCAGCCAGGGTCACCACGAATGACGCGGTCGGTCCGGCGACGAACTCGTACTCCGTCAGGGCCAGGGTGCCGCTGCCGTCAGCAGCCCGGCAAGAGTCTCGCCCTCAAGCATCCGGAACCCCGCGGACCAGGCAGCCACGGTGTCCCCGTCCTGGGAACCCATTGCCGAAGGGCCTTCGGTGATGAAGCTGACCCATTGCCGCTCCATCGCAGTGAGGTGCTTGGTCAGGCCACCCAAGGACAGCTCGCTGGCAGTCGTGCGACGGGCAGCCTGCTCATCGGTGAGGTCGCAAACGGTGCGGCGCAGAAAGAACCTGCTCTGCGCCATCGTCTCGAGCAGGTCGGCAGCGTCGCTGGTCACGGTCTTCTCGGACATGGTCACGGAGTCTCCCCCCACGAGTCCTCACTGTCTAGGCACCGGCGCTGTCCGGTGAAAGGCGTCGAGTGCCGGCATGCGGTGACACCCGGCCGCCAATGGGAGACCGAAGATGACTTCTGGGTGTCAGACGCAGGCAACCTTTGGCGGTTCATGGAAGGTGACCCAGCGAAGGTTGAGGGCTTCGCCGCTAGGCCCGCGTTAGGTGACGACTGGCGGAACCCTGCTCCGTGATGGTGAGCTCCCTTGTTCCGGCGCGCTGGGCGAATCCGGTGCACTCGGCCATGAAGGTGCGCCCGGCGAGCCCGACGAGCCCAGCGAGCCCAGCGAGCCCGGCGAGCCCGGCGAGCCCGGCGAGCCCAGCGAGCCCGACGAGCCAAGCGAGCCCAGTACGACCGGCGAGCACGGTACGACCGGAGAGTGCGATGTGCGCGGCCGGTCCGGTGCTTCCTTCGAGCCCGGCGTACTCGGCCAGCCCGGTGTATCCGATGAAGAGCGCGAATCTCGTGGAATTGGTGAGCCAGGTGAGCCTTGTGAGCCCGGTGACCGTGGAGGCTGCTGCGGGCAAGAGGTGATGGAGGTGACAAAGATGGGTCCGGAGTGGATCGGAAATCCGTGTCGGGTGGTAAAGGTCAGGCCGTTGGGGTGGTCGGCGTCTCCTTCGACGGTGAACTCACCGGAGTGATGGGTGTCGTGATGGAAGGTGCACAGACACGCGAGGTTGGCGGTGTCGGTGGATCCGCCGTCGGCCCAGTGGACAAGGTGGTGGCATTCGACGTGGGTGGTGGTGGGGCAGCCGGGATAGCGGCAACCGCGATCACGGTCTTCGACAAGGTGCCTGGTGCGGGAGGGCACGATGCGTTGGGCACGGCCGACGTTCACGGGTGCGCCTTGGGTATGCCAGACAGGTTGCAGGATCCCGTCACAGGTGAGCTTGGAGGCCAGGTGGGCGGGGAGTCGGGGCTGGCCCGTGAGCCAGGCGCCCTCGGTGTCCAGGTGGACGTAAGTGCGATAGGCGTCGCGGCGTCTGATGGACTCAACCCCGCCCAGGGATCGGGTGGCGATCTCGATCAGCGCGTCGGCCCAGTTGACATTGGGTCGACCTGCTCGGAAGAGGGCGTCTTTGGCTTCGGTGAGCGCGGCCAGGACGAGGGCGCCCAGGTCAGCGGGGGCGCTGAACCGCAGGGTGAAGCGGCCCCACTGATCGTGGGACATGGACAGCTCGGCAGGAGCACCGGCGCGGCCAGGGACCAGGGCAAAACCGTTCCAGGTTGCTCCGGGGACGTCAGCACCCGAGCCCGCGTTCGCGGTGTCCCCGTCGCCGACTGGCCCTTCGCCAGTCCCGCGCTCGCGACTCCCGGTCCCGGAGTCGTCCGTCGAAGCGTCGTCGTTCGCAGTGTCAAGGGTCGAAGCGTCATGGGTCGAAGCGTCACCGGTCCCGGGGTCACCGGGCTTGGCCGGGAACGTGGTGGTGCCCTGCTCGTAGCCGTTGGGGGCGGGAGGGTCGAAGGAGTAGCGGGACAGACAACGACCCAGCTGGGGGACCGACGCATGGATCGCGAGCTCAGCGACCGAGGCCTCGACATGCGCCGGGGTGTACCGAGCCACCATCACGACCTGATCCAGGGACAGCTGACCGCGGGCGAACTCGGCCATCACCGTTGGCGGCTCAGCGCAGCGCCGGGCAACGGCCACAATCTGACCGGCGTTGTGCCGGGATAGCCCAGCCCGCATCATCAGCCAGTGCTCCGGGGAGCGGATCCCGGCGATCGCCCACGACTCATCCGCCAACGCCTCGGCCACGATGACGACCAGCCGCCCATGCGTCTGGTTCAGCACCCCGCACAGCGTCGCGAGCTCCTGCTCGACGTCGACCTGAGTTGCTGTGTCCATGCGAGTTATAGTACACCTGTTCGAACGAACAGCGAACCCGAAGGGACTATGGAGCGATGCCGACGTACTTGATCTCGAGGTACTCCTCGATGCCCTCGAATCCACCCTCGCGCCCAAAACCGGAGTGCTTGACTCCACCGAACGGGGCTGCCGGGTTGGACACGATGCCCTGGTTGATGCCGACCATCCCGAACTCCAGCGCCTCACTGACCCGAAGCGTGCGCGAGAGGTCCCGGGTGAAGACATAAGCCACCAGGCCGTATTCCGTGTCATTGGCCCGGGCGATCGCCTCCGCCTCCGTGACGAAGGTAGCGATCGGTGCCACCGGGCCAAAGATCTCCTCGCGCATCAGCAGGGCGTCTGCGCTGACGCCGGTGAGAAGCGTCGGTGCGTAGAAGTAGCCGAAGTCCCCCACCGTGTTCCCTCCGCAGACAACCGTCGCGCCCTTGGCCGTGGCATCGTCGACCAGCGCGGCGACCGAGGCCTGGGCTGTGGCATCAATCAGCGGCCCCACGGTGATGCCCTCTTCGGTCCCCCGGCCGACCGACATCGAGGCCATCCTTGCGGCGAACTTCGACGAGAACTCCTCGGCCACGCTCTCGTGGACCAGGAACCGGTTGGCAGCAGTGCACGCCTCACCGATGTTGCGCATCTTGGCCAGCATCGCGCCGTCCACGGCTGCGTCGATGTCCGCGTCCTCGAAGACCAGGAACGGGGCGTTGCCACCGAGCTCCATCGAGACCCGCAGCAGCTGCTCGGCCGACTGCTCGACGAGCTTACGGCCCACCGGCGTGGAACCGGTGAAGGTGAGCTTGCGCAGCCGGGGGTCGCGGATGATCGGCTCGATCACCTCACCCGTACGGCTCGTGGTGATGACGTTGACGACACCGGCAGGAACGCCACAGTCGGTGAGCAGCTCGACCAGTGCCAGCATCGACAGCGGCGTCTGCTTGGCCGGCTTGACCACCATGGTGCAGCCGGCTGCCAGCGCAGGGCCGATCTTGCGGGTGCCCATCGCCAGCGGGAAGTTCCACGGCGTGATCATCAGGGTGGGGCCGACCGGCTGTTTCATGGTGACCAGCCGGGTGGCGCCGTTGGGGGCGGTGGCCCAGCGCCCGCTGATCCGGACGGCTTCCTCGGAGAACCACCGGAAGAACTCAGCGCCGTAGGTGACCTCGCCACGCGCCTCGGCCAGCGGCTTGCCCATCTCCAAGGTCATCAGCAGCGCGAACTCCTCGGCCCGGGCAGTGATGGCCACGAACGCCCGGCGCAGGATCTCGCCACGTTCGCGGGGCGAGGTCGCCGCCCAGCCAGCCTGGGCCGCCACTGCCGCGTCCAGGGCGGCCTTGCCATCGGCGACCGTCGCATCGGCCACCGAGGCAAGCGTCTGGCCGGTCGAGGGGTCTTCCACGTCCAGGGTCAGCCCGTCGCTGCTGGCGCGCCACGTGCCATCGATGAACAGACCCGTCGGGACCCGTGCCAGCAAGGAGCTCTCAATTTCGGTCAACGCCACGGCTCGGCCTTTCAGTTCACGGTGCAGGACATCGGTTCAGTGCAGGACATCGGTTCAGTGCAGGACATCGGTTCAGTGCAGGACATCGGTTCAGTGCAGGACATCGGTTCAGTGCGGGACCGCGGTTCAGTGCGGGACCGCAGTTCGCGATGCAGGTGCAGGTGCAGGACAGTGGTTCACGAGGAGGGACATTGGTTCACGATGCAGGACGGCATCATGAACGTGCTGAGTCAGGGCGGTGAAGCTCATCTCGTCGGCTGAGTCAGGCGGTGAGCACGAAGGCCCTCTCGACGATGTCGAGAGCCTCGATCAGCAGGGCATCCCCGGCCGACAGCGGCGGCAGGAAACGCAACACATTACCGAATGTGCCGGCCGTCAGGGTGACGACGCCCTGGCTGTGACAGTACGAGTTGACCGCGCTGGCCAGCGCCGGGTTGGGCGTCTTGTCGCCGTCACCGGTCACCAGCTCGAGGGCCAGCATCGCCCCGCGGCCGCGGACGTCACCGACCTGGCCGAACTTCTCGGCCAGCTCGAGCAGGCGCGGCTTGAACAACGCCTCGATCTGGCGGGCGCGCCCACAGAGATCCTCAGCCTCCATCGTCTCGATGGCGGCCAGGGCCGCAGCGCAGGCGACCGGGTTGCCGCCATAAGTGCCACCCAGGCCTCCCCCGTGGACCGAGTCCATCACGTCCGCACGGCCGGTCACCGCGGCGAGCGGGAGCCCTCCGGCAATTCCCTTGGCGGTCGTGATCAGATCGGGCACGACACCCTCGTGCTGGCAGGCGAACCAGTCGCCGGTTCGGCAGAACCCGGACTGGATCTCGTCAGCGATGAAGAGGATCCCGTTCTGGGTGCACCAGTCCGACATCCGCTTGAGATATCCGGGCGGCGGCACGATGAAGCCGCCCTCGCCCTGGATCGGCTCGATGATCACGGCGGCCGTGTTCTGCTCGCCGACCTGGGTGTGCACCTGCTCGACGAACGCCGCGAACGCCTCGTCTGCGCAACGGTCCGGGCCGGTCGGCCAGCGGTAGGGGTAGGCCATCGGAACCCGGTAGATCTCGCCGGCGAAGGGCCCGAATCCCTGCTTGTAGGGCATGTTCTTGGCGGTCAGCGCCATCGTCAGGTTCGTCCGGCCGTGGTAGGCGTGGTCGAAGGTGATGATGGCCGTACGCCCGGTGAACACCCGGGCGATCTTGATCGCGTTCTCGACCGCCTCAGAACCCGAGTTGAACAGGGCGCTGCGCTTCTCGCCATCGCCGGGCGTCAGCGTGTTGAGGCGCTCGCAGACCGCCACATACTCCTCATACGGGGTAACCATGAAACAGGTATGGGTGAAGTCGTCGACCTGGGACTTCACTGCGGCGACCACCCGCGGCGCCGAGTTGCCGACGGTGGTGACCGCGATCCCCGAGCCGAGGTCGATCAGGTGGTTGCCGTCGACGTCCACCAGGATGCCGCCGCCGGCCCGTTCGACATAGATCGGAAGCCCGGTTCCCACGCCAGCCGAGACCGCGGACTGCTTGCGCTTGTGCAGCAGCTCGGATCGGGGGCCGGGGATGGCCGTCACCAGCTTGCGGCGCTGTTCGATGGGTCCGGCTTCGATGGGGGCGGTCGTCATCGGGGTGCTCCTTGCGACGTGGGCCTTAGGGAGGGTGCAGTTCGTCCGGCAGGTACTCCGGGCATGGGTGATCACCCCGGACGGCCCCATGCTCCGGCAGCCGTAGCATGTAGTCAAATACTTGTTTGGCACAGATACGATGCCTTGGAGGCATGCCGTGGAGCTGCGTCACGTGCGCTATTTCCTGGCTGTGGTGGATGCCGGCTCGGTGACGGCCGCCTCCCCTGTGGTCCACGTCACCCAGCCGTCGCTGTCCCGTCAGCTGCGCCTCTTCGAGAGGGGTCTGGGGATCACCCTGTTCAGCCGGACCGGGGGTCGCCTGGTCCTGTCCGCGGCGGGTCGTCAGTTCGTGCCGATCGCGCGGGATCTGGCCGAGCGCGCCGACTCGGCGGCCGAGGCTGCGGCGACCCTGGCCGCGGGCCGCCTGCAGCACATCAGGATCGCCGCGCCCGGCACGACGTTCACCGACATCCTTGCCCCGTTCCTGGCGACCCTGCGCCCGGACGACCCGCTGCCGGCGGTCTCGGAGGAGCCGCCGCAGCGCATCTACGAGGCTCTGCAGTCGGGTGCCGACCTGGCCATCTCGACCGAGCAGCCACCCCCCGGCCTGGCCTTCGAACCGCTGGCTGTGCTGCCGATCTGGGCCTACGTCCCGCGTGGGCATCACTGGGCCGGGCGAGGAGCGGTCAGTGTCGCCGAACTGGTCAGCGAGCGGCTGCTCCTGCTCACCGGGGACTACAGCCCGCGCCGGGTCCTGGACCGCTGGGTAGACCAGGAGGGGCTCGCCTACTCGTCGATGCTCGAGTTCGGCACCCCCCAGGTGGCCCAGGCCGTGGCCGCTGCGGGTCGGGGGATCGCGATCGTCAGCGACGACGCCCGTTTCGGCCTGCACCCGCTGCACGTCATCGGCGCCCGCGGTTCCCTGCACATCAGGCTGTATGCCGCGTGGGACCACGAGCATCACGCCGCCTCAGCGATCGCGGAGATGGCCAGCCGGCTGAGCGACTACTGCATCGAAAGGTACGGACCCCAGGTGGCTCCCCGACCACCAGGCGGCTAGGCCGCCACGGACGGACTCCGGGTGGCTCCCCGACCACCAGGCGGGTGAGCCGCCGCAGCATCCGACGTCCGACGAGATATGTTGCCCCGGGCCGCACCTCGACCGCCCGGGCGCACAAGGCGATGACCCGTACAGGTGGTCTGCAGCCATCGGTGAGAGAGTGACGCCCATGTCGCGACAACTAAGGGACGGGTTTCGTTTTGCCCGAGGGGGATTGCGGTCGCCTCCTGAGGATCCTGGAAGTCCTTCTACCCGCAACCGGTGGTCGTTCTTACGGGAGATGGCCGGCATCCTCGTCATGTCCGTCATGGTGTCGCTGATCGTCAAGACGCTCCTGGTCCAGGCGTTCTTCATCCCGTCCGGGTCCATGGAGCCAACCCTGCACGGCTGCCCTGGCTGCACCGGCGACAAGGTGCTCGTCAACAAGCTGACCGATCGGATGGGAGGGGTGAGCCGCGGCGACGTGGTGGTGTTCCATGACCCGGGCGGCTGGATCGCACCGGCCCAGCCGGCACCCGGTCTGGGAGGCCAGCTTCAGCAGGTGTTCGCAGCCATCGGCCTGGCGCCCACTACCGGCGGAGGAGATCTCATCAAGCGGGTCATCGGCATCGGCGGCGACACCATCGAGGCCCACGACCAGCAGGTCTATGTCAACGGGACGCGCCTTGACGAGCCGTACGTCCTGTCCGGCGACAGCCCCAGCGAGATGGACTTCCGGGTCACGGTGCCCATCGGCACGCTGTGGGTCATGGGCGACCATCGCAGCGACTCGCTGGACAGCAGGTTCCATCTGGATGACCCCGGAAAGGGGTTCGTGCCGGTGACAGACGTCGTCGGGCGAGCCTTCGCCGTGATCTGGCCGCTCAACCGTTCAGGCTCCCTGGACCGGCCAGCAACATTCGACGCGATTGCCGCACCCACCCAGCCCTGAGCCAGATCGGGGGAGCTCTGAGTCGCACCGGTCGGGCTGCCCGCCAGAGCTGTGAGGTCGACTCTCCAGGTCACCCTGCAGCTCAGCCCTGTAGGTCACCCGATCCCACGACACCGGATGCCACGACACCGGCCTCGTGCAGGCGGCGCACCTCGTCACCGGACATTCCCAGGCCGGCCAGTATGGCGTCCGTGTGCTCGCCGGCGGCGGGCGGCGGAAGTGTGAGATGTGCCGGGGTCGCCGAGAAACGCGGGGCCGGGGCGGGTTGCACGACATCATCACGGGTGACGAAGGTGCCGCGGGCCACGTTGTGCGGATGCAGAGGCGCCTCGGACATTGACAACACCGGGAACACGCATCCGTCGACGTCGGCGAACAGCTCCTCGACGTCCGCCCGGGTACGCGAGGCAAACTCAGCGGCAAGCCGGTGCCGAAGCTTGGGCCAGGTCCTCGGGTCGTACTGGCTGGCCACGTCGATGTCGAGAATCTCCAGCCGGTCCAGCAGGATGGCGAAGAAGGCGGGCTCGAGCGGCCCTACGGCCAGGTAGCCACCGTCCACGCTCGGGTAGACGTCATAGAACGGGGCTCCGCTGTCCAGCAGGTTGGTCCCGCGTTGACCTGTCCACCGGCCGATGGCGCTCATCCCGTAGAACTGGGCCATCAGCAGCGCCGCCCCGTCCACCATGGCGGCATCCACCACCTGCCCGGTGCCGGTACGAGCCGCCGAGAGCAGGGCGGCCACCACGCCGTAGGCGAGCAGCATCCCGCCGCCGCCATAGTCGCCGACCAGGTTCAGCGGCGGCACCGGTGTCTGGCCGGCCCGCCCGATCGCCCCGAGCGCACCCGCCAGGGCAATGTAGTTGATGTCATGGCCGGCGGCCCGGGCGAGCGGGCCGTCCTGGCCCCACCCGGTCATCCGGCCGAAGACCAGGCGTGGGTTGCGCCGGAGGCAGACGTCGGGGCCCAGGCCCAGCCGCTCCATCACTCCCGGCCGGAAGCCCTCGATCAGCACGTCGGCGGAGTCGACCATGCTGAGGACGAGCTCGACCCCCGCGGCCGACTTCAGGTCGATGGCGATCGAGCGTCGTCCGCGGGAGACCACGTCGGCCCGGCCGTCCGACAGCGCCAACAGGCCGCCGCCGCCGGAATGACGGTCCACCCTGATCACTGTGGCGCCCAGGTCGGCGAGCAGCATTCCCGCGAAGGGGCCGGGGCCGATGCCCGCCATCTCTATGACGGTTATCCCGCCCAGAGGCCCCGTTCCGGGCTGCGGCACCGCCTGGGAACCCGGCCCCACCTCGGGCGCCGCTCCCGGCTCAGGTGCGTCCCCTGACCCAGACGCCGTCCCCGGCTCAGGCACGACGCCGGAACCAGACACTGTTCCCGGCTCAGGCACGGTTCCTACCTCGGGTGCCGGACCCATCTCGAGCGCCGACGCGATCGTCGAAACAATCGGCCATGAGGGCGCGCAGACCGGGCACCACGTCTTCGGCGAAGGAGGTGAGGAACCGCGACTGGTCATGGCCCGGTCCATGAAAGACCAGGTGGTTGAAGCCGAGGTCGAGGTACGGCTTGATCTGGGCCAGCGCCGTCTCCGGGTCGGAGGCCACGATCCAGCGGCTGGCGACCTGCTCGATGGAGAGGGCATCGCTAGCCGCCTCCATCTGGGTCGGGTCGCTCAGGCCGTGCTTCTGCTCGGCCGTCAGCGACAGGGGCGCCCAGAACCGGGTGTTCTCCATCGCCAGGCGCGGGTCGGCGTCGTAGGAGAGCTTGATCTCGATCATCCGGTCGATCGAGTCGGCGGCACGGCCAACCTTGGCCAGGCCTTCATCGACAGCCGGGATGAGCTTGTCGCGGTAGAGCTCGGGCCCCTTGCCCGAGGTGCAGATGAACCCGTCGCCGGAGCGGCCGGCATACCGGGCCACCACCGGGCCACCGGCGGCGATGTAGATGGGCACGGGCCGGTCCGGGCGGTCATACACGGTGGCGTCGTGGGTCTGGTAGTAGTCACCGTCGAAGGTGACCCGCTCGCCGGCCCACAGCTCGCGCATCAGCGCCACGGCCTCGCGCATCCGGGCGAACCGCTCTTTGAACTCCGGCCATTCCAGCCTCGAGACGGACACCTCGTTCAGCGCCTCGCCGGTGCCGATGCCGAGGATGACCCGGTCGGGATACAGACAGGCCAGCGTGCCGAAGGCCTGCGCGACGACGGCCGGGTTGTAGCGGAAGGTCGGCGTCATGACGGAGGTGCCGAGCAGCACCCGCTCGGTGCGTTCGCCGACCGCTGCCAGCCAGGCCATCGAGAACGGGGCATGCCCGCCGGTGTGCCGCCAGGGCTGGAAGTGGTCGGAGATCAGCACGCTGTCCAGCCCGACCTGCTCCGCCTGCACGGCGAACTCGACGAGCTCACGGGGGCTGAACTGCTCGGCTGAGGCCTTGTATCCGATCCGTTGCGTCATGGCGACAGTTTTCCCTACGGCCTCAGCGAACGCCACCGCAGTGTCGCCGGGCCTGCTCCGACCGGGAGCGCCCGGAACCAGCTCGCCACCAGGCCGGATTTGGGACAATGCAGCCACTACTATCCCGCTCATGCGAAACGGGGTTGGCAGGGGGATTCGCAAGGGGACTGTGTTGAGAGCGGCGCTGGCGCTCGCGTTGGTGGCCGGCATCGCGACCACAGTGGCACCGGCCGCGACAGCCGGTGGCACCGGGCGGTACCGGACCACGCCTGCGGGAACCCCGCAGAAGCTGATCGACCTCGGGCTCGCCGTCACCGTGGCAGCCGGGACTACCCGCCTGATCAGCAGCACCCTTGTGCTGGGCAGCGCCGGCGAGCTCACCTTTGTCGCCCATCAGGTGTTCTGCTACCTGCCGAGGTCGAGCACGGTGGTCCAGGACCTCCACACCGGGCAGAACGTCGCCCGCGCCAGCACAGTGACCCTGCTGGCCCGTGGGCTGGTCACCGCGCCGGCCAGCGGCCCCCTCACCTGCCGGGTGTACGCCGTGTTCGTCAACCACACCAGCACCCGCGCCTACGGGACGATCACCGTGCTGCGGGTCACCTTGCAGGGGCTGACCGCCTCGATCCGCTCCTGGGCCCAGACCTGGCAGACCACCAAGCCACTGGTCAACACGTCATACCGCGCGGCACCTGTCAGCTTCACGCCCCCGGCGAACGCGCGTTCCATCCAGGCGATCGGTGACGTCAACGTCACGGTCTGCTATGCCTCCGACACCACCGGCCTCTGCGCAGGCCCGGGGGCCAGGCGTGCACGGACGTTCGGGTATGTCGGAACCCAGCTCACGGTCCAGCAGCTCCAGTCCAATGGCAGGGTCTGCCGCTCGTTCGCCAGCGGACCTCTGGTCGGCACCGTGGTCACCTCCACGATCCACCACCGCAAGAGCAACTCAGCGATCGCCAACATCCCGGTGACCTCGTCCTGCACCTCACGCAGGTTCATCGCGTACACCCGGGTCACCGCGAATCACGCCGCCAACTCGTTCCTCATCGATCCGCACCACGCGACCGTGACCTTGCTCTACGTCCGGCCCTGACCTGAGCGGGCGCCGTCCGCCCCTTCCTCCGAAGCCTGTCCCTTTCTCCGAAGCCTGTCTCTTCATCAGAAGTCTGGTTCTTTGTTACAAAGCCAGTGACAGGCCGCTTCCTGGCTCTGGACTGCCCGCCGTTGCCCCTAGACTCCCGGCATGCGCGGGGCGAGCGTCACAAGAGCGGTGCTGGCGCTTGTTCTGGGCGTCAGCATCATGACCATCGGATCACCGACGGCGTCCGCGGTCGCCACCGGCCGATATCGGACTGCGCCCGCAATGTCTCCGCCCGCCGTGGTCGACCTCGGGCTCCCGGTCACCGTGAGGGCAGGGACCACCACGCTGATCAGCAGCTTTCTCGTCGTCGGCCTCGCCGGCGAGCTCACCGCCGTCTCCAACGTGGTGTACTGCCGCCCGCCGGGGTCGAGCACGATCGCCGAGCGCATCGTCAGCGGCCAGAACGTCGCCCGCGGCACGACGGTCACCCTGCCCGCCCGCGGGCTTGTCAACGCCCCGGCAGGTCACGCCCTCAACTGCCGGTCCTACGCCCTGTTCATCAACCACACCAGCACACGGGTCTACGGGACGATCAGCGTCCTGCCCGGGACTCGCCTGCAGGTGCTGGCCCGCATCCGCCCGTCGGCACAGACCTGGCAGCCAGGCCAGGTGCTGGTCAGCTCGTCATACTCCACACCGCCCGTGCGCTTCACTGCGGCCGCGGGGGCAAGCTCGATCCAGTCCCTGGGGGATGTCAACGTCACGGTCTGCTATGGCGGCAACAAGACAGGGATCTGCACCGGGGCGGGATCCAGGCGCTCACGCACCTTCGGGTATGTCGGAACGCAGTTCTCGGTGCGTCAGCTGAACGCCAACGGCACGGTCTGCCGCACGTTCGTCAACCACCCTCTGGTCGGCACCGTGCTGACAACTGAGATCCACCACCTCAAGATCACCCAGTCCATCGTCAATGTGCCGATCACGCGTTCCTGCACGTCGCGGACGTTCGTCGCGGCGGTGCGGGTGACCGCGAACAGGTCCGCCAACTCGGTCGTCGTCGAGGCCAACCACCAGAGCGTGACCGCCATGTACGTGAAGCCGCCGGCCTGATTCGCGCCTCGCCGGGCCTGTCGGCAGGCGCCGGCTTGGACGGAAGCCATCACATGCTGGATGATTCGCACTGGTTGTTACCGAGGTGGTGTCAGCCTGGAGGGTTCGCATAGTGGCCGAGTGCACCGGTCTTGAAAACCGGAGACCCTGCAAGGGGTCCGTGGGTTCAAATCCCACACCCTCCGCCGTGCCGCTGTCCTGAGACAGGACCCGGTCTTGCCTCAGGACACAGTCTTGCCTCAGGACACAGAAACCCCCGACCGCTCAGGTTCGGGGGTTTCTGCGATGGCCGCACGATTCATCGCGATGGTCCCACGCGATCGGCGCCTGGTGTCCGGTCAGACGCCCCTGACTCCGGTCAGATCCAGAGGGCGGGGTCGGCGAACATCGCCTCGTACGGGTCCTCGCCCTTGTTCGGGAAGCGGATCGTGGCGGGGACACCGGTGGCCACCGCGCCGGCCGGAACGTCCTTGACGATCACGGAGTTGGCTCCGATCTGGACCCGGTCACCGATCAGCACCGGTCCGAGGATGCGCGCCCCGGCCCCGATCGTGACGTTGTTGCCGACCGTGGGGTGCCGTTTGACGTGCTCCATCGAGCGGCCTCCCAGGGTCACCCCGTGGTACATCAGCACGTCGTCGCCGATCTCGGCGGTCTCGCCGATGACCACGCCCATGCCGTGGTCGATAAAGAAACGCCGGCCGATCGTGGCGCCGGGGTGGATCTCGACCCCGGTGAGCGCCCTGGCGAGCTGGGACAGGAGCCTGGCAGCCAGGCGGCCTCCGGGCTTGGTCCACATCCAGTGGGTGAGCCGGTGCACCCAGATGGCGTGCAGGCCCGGCGAAGCCAGCGTCATCTCGAGCCGGGAGTCCACTGCGGGGTCTCGCTCGATAGCGGCGTCCAGATCCTCACGGATGCGTCCGAGAGGCCCCGGAGCGGGCCGTCGGACCTCGGCGATCCGTAGTGGGGTCGATCGACCGCGCGCATCAGGGGGGGTG
>JBBRZQ010000057.1:0-26290 GCA_038236535.1 Actinomycetales bacterium | reverse complement strand
GATCCCGAAGACGTGGTCGGCCCAGGTGATGGCCAGGAACGTGGCGTCGATGATCCAGATCCCGTACTTCTTCAGGAACGGTGGCACCGGGCGGTTCACCCCGACCAGCTTCTGGACGAAGTCGGACAGCGCGGCGAACGGGCAGACCGCGCACCAGAACCGGCCGAAGAGCACGTAGACCAGGGGCAGGGCCGGCCACCAGAGCACCCACATCAAGGCGGTGCCGGCATTCTAGTGGGCCTTGGCCGGCCCGGCCAGCAGCTGGTAGGCGACCAGGCCGAACACGGCGGCGATCGGGATCTGGAACGCGCCCGGGTACCAGCGGCTGCGCATCACCGCAGAGACGAAGCGGTTCTTCAGCAGGTCCCGGCCCAGGGGTTCGCCCGGCTGCCGGTTGAACTGCGCGTCGTCCGGGTCGGTCCTGGCCGGTGTTGCGCGATCCAGGCGCGCCGGGCCTTTCGGGCGCGGCGGGTTCTTCAGCCGGGTCTGCAGGTCCTGGCTCATTTCTTGCCCCTTCCGGCGAGGCGGGCGGCCCTCTTCGCTAGATCGGCGGCACGATCCTTGCGGCGAAGCATCCCGGCCGTGAGAAGCACCGCCGAAGTGGCTCCGCCGAAGGTGCCCAGCACGGGCGCGAGTGGCCTGTTGCTGGAAGCGCCTGTCGCGTCGCCGTGACTGTGAGAGTTACCGGGCATGTCCATCCCTGGCATGTCCGGCGGCATGTCGGCCGGGATGGTGGGCTCCGGTGAGCTCCCGGACATGTCCATCCCGGGCATGTCCTGCGGCATCTCGGTCGTGGGCGAGCTCCCCGACATGTCCATCCCCGGCATATCCATCGGCATCTCGGCTGGGGGTGTCGTCGTGGGCGGGTTATCGGCAGCGATGCGGGCAGCGGCCATGGCCGCGCCGGCCATGGGTGCGGCCGAAGACTCCTGGGCGGTCAGGACCAGCGACCCGAAGACGGTAACCCCGGCCACCGTGGCGCCCACCGAGGCGACCCGGAACCGCCGCCGCCATCGCAGGGCCTCACTGGTCGATCGACTCGGGCTGCTGATGTTGCTCGTATCGTCGGTCCTGATCATGGTGATGGTGGCCCAGCCTTCGCGGTGTCGTGACGAGGTCTTGAGCCGTGATCGCGACTCAAGCGTTCCCCATCACTGTCACGGCAGCACCCCGCGATTACCCCGGCGATTTGTGTGAAGGTTCCGCGAAGCAGGTCGCGACAGCGGTCCGGCTGTCCCACAGAACGCCAGTTACCCCCGACCCTGGAGGGCCGGGGGTAACTGGCAAACGTGGTGCGGTAGTTCGTGGTGCGGTAGTTCGGGCGTTCGGTACCGCTGGGCTGTGCCTCGTTCAGAGGACCAGCGCAGCGAACACGTAGCCCAGTGCGACGGCGATCGTGATGTTGATCAGCCCCGGCAGGATGAAGGGGTGGTTGAATACCGCCTTGCCGATCTGGGTGGTGCCGGTGTCGTCCATCTGTACCGCTGCCAGCAGCGTCGGGTACGTCGGCAGGATGAACAGGGCCGATACCGCCGGGAAGGCGGCGACCGCTGCGAAGGGCGCGACGCCGATCGCCAGGGCGGTCGGCATGAGTGCCTTGGCCGTGGCGGCCTGTGAGTAGAGCAGGGCCGAGGCGAAGACCAGGACGACGGCCAGCAGCCAGGGCTGGCCCTTGAGCAGGTCACCGGAGAAGCTCATGATCTCTTTCTCATGGGCGCTGACGAAGGTGGTGCCCATCCAGGCAACACCCAGCACGCAGATGGCCGCGCTCATGCCCGACTTGAACGTCGAGGCCTTGAGGATGTCGTCCGTCTTCGCCTTGCAGGCCAGCACGATGATCGCCGCGGTCGAGAGCATGAACGCGATGATTGCCTGGTCGCGGGTCATGACCGGGTCGGTGATCAGGCCGACGTTCTTGCTGATGGCGGTGGCGTAGCCCATCACGCTGATCAGGCCGACCAGGAAGATCACCACGGACAGCTTGGCCCCCGGTGCGATCACCCGTGCTTTGTGCTCGGCGCGCACCAGGGTGGCCACGCCACCACTGGCCTCAGACTCGGCATTGACGCCGGACTCCGGAGAGCGGGTGCCACCGGTTCCGGATGCGGTGCCAGCGGGTTGCTGGGCCGACATGCCGGTGATGGTGCCGGCGGCGAGGCGCCGCTGGAACTCGGGGTGGGTGCTGAGCTCGGTGGTGCCGCGGACCTTGTCGATGGCCATCATGATGCCGGCGGTGGCCATACAGGCCAGGAAGGTCGAGGGGATGGCCACTGCCAGGAGCTGCAGGTAGTCGATTCCCTTCTTCTCCAGCACGCCGGAGAAGAACACCACGGCGGCCGAGATCGGCGACGCGGTGATAGCGATCTGGGAGGCCACGACGGCCACCGAGAGCGGCCGCGAGGGCCGGATGTTGTTTTCCTTGGCCACCTCGATGATGACCGGCATGGTCGAGAACGCCGTGTGACCGGTACCTGCCATAAGGGTCATCAGGTAGGTGATGATCGGAGCCAGGAACGTCAGGTGCTTGGGGTTCCTGCGCAGGATCCGGTCGGCCAGGTCGACGAGGTAGTCCATCCCGCCGGCCACCTGCATCGCTGCGATAGCGACGATGACGGACATGATGATGGACACGACGTCCAGCGGCATCTCGCCGGGCTTGAGCCCCAGCAGGGCCAGTACCAGGACGCCGAGACCTCCGGCGAAGCCGATCGCGATCCCGCCCATCCTGGCGCCGATGAAGATGGCCGCCAGGACAACGGCGAACTGCACGGCGATCATCATGACGTCAGCTCCGGCACCACGGCGCCTGAGGCGTCATCGGGGACGAAGATCTTGCCGCGGAACTCGGGCTTGATCAGGTTCTCGGGGGAGAAGATCACGTCGAGCTCGGACTCGCTGAGCAGGCCCATCTCCAGGACGACCTCACGGACGTTCTTGCCGGTCCGCGCGCACTCCTTGCCGACCAGGTCGCCGTTGTGGTGGCCGATCCTGGGGTTCAGGAAGGTCACGATGCCGATCGAGTTCATCACGTAGCCGAGGCAGACCTCGGGGTTGGCGGTGATCCCGTCGACGCAGCGGACCCGCAGGTTCTGGCAGGCGTGGGTCAGCAGGCTGACCGACTCAAAGGTGGCCTGGGCGATGACCGGCTCCATCACGTTCAGCTGGAGCTGGCCGGCCTCGGCGGCCATCGAGACCGTCACGTCGTTGCCGATGACCTTGAAGCAGACCTGGTTGACCACCTCTGGAAGCACCGGGTTCACCTTGGCGGGCATGATCGAGGAGCCTGCCTGGAGCTCGGGCAGGTTGATCTCGTTCAGGCCGGTACGCGGCCCGGAGGAGAGCAGCCGCAGGTCGTTGCAGATCTTGGCGAGCTTGACGGCCACCCGCTTGATCGCGCTGTGCATGGAGACGTAGGCCCCGGCGTCCGAGGTGGCCTCGATGAGGTTCTCGGCCAGGACCATCGGCAGGCCGCTGACCTCGGCGAGCTTGGCCACGGCAAGCTCGGCGTAACCGTCGGGGGTGTTCAGGCCGGTGCCGATGGCGGTGGCTCCGAGGTTGACCTCGAGGAGCAGCTCGGAGGCCCGGCTCAGCTGGCGGACCTCTTCGCGCATCAGGACGCCGTAGACCTTGAACTCCTGGCCCAGCGTCATCGGGATGGCGTCCTGGAGCTGGGTGCGTCCCATCTTCAGGACGTCCTTGAACTCCTCGGCCTTGGCGTCGAAGGCCACTGCGAGGTTCTCGACCTCGACCTTCAACGACTCCACGACCGTGTACAGGGCGATCCGGAATCCGCTCGGGTACGCGTCGTTGGTCGACTGGCTCTCGTTCACGTGATCGTTGGGGTTGACCACGTCATAGCGGCCCTTGGGCAGGCCCATGTGCTCCAGGGCGAGGTTCGCGATGACCTCGTTGGTATTCATGTTGACCGAAGTCCCGGCGCCGCCCTGGAAGACGTCCACCGGGAACTGGTCCATGCAGCGGTCATCGGTCAGCACGGCGTCGCAGCCGGCGATGATGGCGTCGGCCACGTCGGCCGGAATGGTCTGCATCTGCTTGTTCGCCATGGCTGAAGCCTTCTTCACCATGACCATGCCGCGCACCATCTCAGGAACGTCGCTGATCTTCGCCGAGCTGATCTTGAAGTTTTCCATGGCGCGAACCGTGTGAATGCCGTAGTAGGCATTCATCGGTACGTCTTTCGAACCCAGCAGATCCTCTTCGATCCGAGTGTCCTTCATAGCGTCGTTCCTCCTATTTAAGATGGTTGAAAGCGCTTTCACCGTAAGCATGCTAAGTGACCCGAATCTCTTGAATCGGGTGACCAAGGTCCCGTAGTCGACGCGATCAGAGGTGATCCTCGTCATATGTGCCTCGTGACTGTTCCGAACCCTGTCGAGGCCCGTTTGCAGGGACGCTCGTCACGCTATGCAGTTCCGTGCGTCACGACGAATCCTGTTGCTCTGTGTGCAACCGAGACGATTCCTGTTGCTCTGAGCGCAACCGGCCGCAGTATCAGCGGACTCATCGCAGCTGAGGGGCCAGTGCAACAAGCCCGCAGGGCCGCTGCAGCCGCGACCCCACCGGGCAATTGTCAGGGTCGGCAGCTACACTCAATATTGATTAACTGATCTGCGACCGGGCACGAAAACCGAATGTTGCCCTATGGAAAGACGAGCGCACAGATGGTGATGTCTACCGCCGAGAAGGTGGCTCAGCTGATGCTCGCCTTTGAGTGTGACAACGCGGCCGGGAGCGTTGAACGCTCCGTCAGCGAACTGGCCTCCATCGTGGGCCGTGAGCGCAGTCAGGTCTGCCGGATGCTGAAGTCCCTGTGCCAGGCCCAGGTGCTCGAGCAGGATCCGGACTCCCATCGATACCGCCTCGGCTGGCGTGTGCGAGTGATGGCCGCAGGAGCCGGTGACCAGATCCTGGTGAGCGCCTCACGCCCCATCCTGCAGGCCCTCGTCGCCCGCACCGGTGAGGTTGCGCTCCTGACGGTGCAGGAGGCGAACCGGGGCCTGACCGTGATGAGGGAAGAGTCGCAGAACTCGCTGCGGCGGGGCGGCTGGATCGGCCAACGCTCGGCGATGCACTTCACGGCCACCGGGCGTGCCCTGATGTTCGATGCCGACTGCGACCTCGTCAAGGCGCTGACCGCGGACCAGTTCGGTGCCGCCTCCAGATTGATGCCGAATGCGCCCCGCAACGTCGAGGAGCTGCTGGAACGCCTGCGCATCGAACGGAATCAGGGTTATGCGGTTGCCTCTGACGAGGTCGAAGCGGGACTGACCTCGGTCAGCGTCCCGGTGCGCAACATACAGGGACACATACTGGCGGTCCTGAACGTCTCTGGCCCGACGACTCGGATGAATGACCGGGTGGAGGCCATAGCAAGGCTGCTGATCGAGGCGAGCGCGGCAATCACGAACGCCCTCGGGCAGCGGCATGCGCAGGATCGTGAACGAGCCCTTCGCTCGCGCCCTCCGGTCGACCAGGCGGCATCGTCAACGTACGCAGTCGTGGCATAGCCCCGCACAGACGCCGCTGCCCAGGCCCTGTCAGGGATCTTGGCCGAAGGACTGATGTCGGGGACCCTGCCGTGCGCACCCGGGCTCAGCTGAGGATGTCCTTCTCCTGAAAGCGCCACCAGGCGAGGGCGAAGAACACCGCGGAGTACACCAGGACCACTCCGGTGCCACGGGTCATGTCGTCCCAGACGACGCTCTGCCCCAGGGCGTCCAGCCACGAGTACTGGAAGTGGGTCGGCAGGAATCGCCGGTAGGGGTCCAGGGAGGTGATCGAGTCCAGGATGTTGGACACGACCACCATCATCGTCGCGCCCCCGACCGCACCCAGCGGCGCGTCGGTCAGCACGCTCAGCAGGAACGCCAGCGCGGCCACCAGCAGCGACTGGATGCTGGTGTAGCAGATGATGATCAGCAGCCGCTGCAGCGCGGCTCCGGTGCTGAACGTCCCGCCCAGTGGTGACTGCCCGGGTGCCCAGCCGAAGAAGAAGCCGCCCACCAGGAAGGACCACGCGGGTAGCAGCAGGTTCGCCCCGAAGCTGAGGCTGAGCGCCACGATGAGCTTCTGGCGCAGCAGCCGGGCCCGGGGCACCGGGATCGCGAGCAGGTATCGCAGAGAGGCCCAGCTCGCCTCACTCGCCACCGTGTCGCCGCAGAACAGGGCCACGATGACCACCAGCAGGAATCCGACCGCGGCGAACTCGGTGAAGAGCGCGAAGTTGGTCGCACCGGTGGTGGCCAGGTTAACCAGTGCCGGGCCTCCCGCGCGGCCAGGTGCGCCTCCGCCGCTTCCGCCGCCCGACGAGTCGGACCCGGAGCTGACCTTGAAGGCCAGCGCGATGAGCACCGGAAGGACCAGCAGGACCAGGGCGGCCAGCTGGGTGCGCCGCCGGCGGACCTGCCTGGTGAACTCGACCCGCAGGCGCAGGGTCCGATCGGGCCGGAAGCCGTTGTCGTGCACTTCGGTCAGCTGCATCAGCCGGTTGTGGACGCCGCGCCGGGTGGGTGCCGGGTGGCTCGCCGGGTCGCCTGCCGGGACGGGAGCTTCTGTCAGGTGATCAGTCATTGTCTGCACCCACCATCTCGATGAAGATGTCCTCGAGGGAGCGACGGGCCGGCACAGCCTGTGACTCGACCCCGGCGGCGGCCAGGATCTCCTGAGCCAGCTGCGGGTTCTGCACTGCCAGCTGCATCCCGCCGGCGCTGGCGATCTCGGCCACCGACCCCACCGCGACGAGCTTGCCGTTGTGCATCACCACGACGTGGCTGCAGGTCTGCTCCACCTCGGCCAGCAGATGACTGGAGATCACCACGGTCCGGCCCGTCTCGGCGTACCGGCGGAGCACCTCGCGCATCTCGGCGATCTGCAACGGGTCCAGGCCGTTGGTGGGCTCGTCCAGCACCAGCAGCTCGGGCAGCCCGAGCATCGCCTGGGCGATCGCCAGCCGCTGCTTCATGCCCTGGCTGAACGTCTTGACCTTGCGGTCGACCGACTCGCCCAGGCCGGCGATCTCCAGGGCGGTGTCGAACTCCGCATCTTCGGCCGGGCGACCGGTGGCGGCCCAGAAGAGTCGCAGGTTGTCCCGTCCGGACAGGTGGGGGAGCAGGCCCGGTCCCTCGATGAAGCAGCCGATCCGGGACAGCACCGGGGCGCCGGCCTCGATCAGCTCGCCGAAGACGTGAACTGTTCCCGAGGTCGGCCGGATCAGGCCCATCAGGACCCGCAGCGTGGTCGTCTTGCCGGCGCCGTTGGGGCCGAGCAGCCCGACCACCTGCCCGCGCTCAACCCGGAAGGTGACGCCGTCCACCGCCCGGTAACCGTCTCCATACTCCTTGACCAGGGCCTCGATCGAGACGGGCACCCGGGCCAGCTCGGCGTCCACGGTCCTGCGGCGGCGGCGCCGGACCGAGGCGGTCAGCGCGCCGAGGATCAGGAGCACGAGGGCGGCCAGGCCGGTCGCCAGCCAGACCCAGGGCTGGCCGGTGCGCAGGATCCGGCCGTCGATGGTGGCCACCGCGACAGAGCCGGAAGGCGCGGCGATCGTGTAGCTGCGTGGCGAGGCGGGTAGCTGGTAGGCCAGGTCCGTGGTCGCGACCACCACCACCAGCCGGTCACCGGCCGGGACGTTGCGCACCACGGCGGGCAGCCTGACAGTGACGGTCCGGGGGACTCCGGGAGTGAGCCCGGTGAGCCGGATCGGAGCCACCAGCCCGGCGGGCAGCGCGTCGGCCCCGTCCGCGGTGAGGTGATGCAGCGAGGCGAACAGCGTGGCGTCGGTCGCACCCTGCACGGTGACGCTCAGGGTCACTGTGGAGGCCCCGGCCACCTGCAGGCGGGCTGCCAGCGGCTGGGACGGGAAGATCGCCACCTGGCCCGGGATGGTGGTCAGGCTCCGGGCGCCGGTAAGTGCGGCGGCCGAGCTGAGCAGGCTGCCGAGCCCGGGGACTGCGGTGACCGCGGCCGGGCTTCCGCCGGCCGGGGCGTAGATCGTCTGGGCGGGCCCGAGGACCCCCACCGGCTTGCTCCGGCCGATAGTGAAGCCGCGGTCGACCTGAAGCGTCTGGGACACGGTCTGCCCGGTGGCTGCGGAGATACCGGAGCCAGGCACGGTGATGTCGAAAGAGGCGTCCGTAGGGCCGCGGTGCAACAGGATCGGGTCGAACCAGCCCTCCAGATACGTCACCAGGTCCGAGGTCGAGGTGCCGCCGTCGTGGCCGCCGGAACGCCAGATCACCTTGACCGGCGTGCCATTGGCGGCGATACCGGTGGCGTTGGCCGCTGACTGCCCCAGCGGGAAGAGCGAGTCCTGCTCTCCCTGGCTGAGCAGGGTGGGGGCGGTGATCCGGTGCAGCACCCCCGCCGGGCTGGAGGCCTTGAGCAGAGCAAGGATCGACGCGTCAGGCTCGCCCGTGGTGGCGGCCTTCTGGTAGGCGGCGCACAGGTCCGGGGCGAACCGCCCGCAGGCCAGGCTCCGGCTGGCGGCTGCGGAGCGATCCTTTCCGGGGGGCACTGCCCCGGCAGTGACGGCGGGCCCCAGTCCGGGACGCCCTGCGGCGGAGGCGAACAGCTGGCCGGCCCACTGCTTCTTGAACACTCCGGGCTGGCCCCCGGCAGCGTTCGGGAACAGTGCCTGTGTGAGGTCGTTCCAGGTGATATCTGCGCCGACCGAGTCGATCCGCTTGTCGTAGGCGCTCAGCAGCAGTGCCAGTCCGCCGCCGTAGGAGGCGCCGGCCACTCCGACACGGGGGTCGCCGGGGGAGTCCTTGCGCACCTGGGGCAACGTCGCCAGATAGGCGACGAGCTTGCTGGCGTCGGCCACCTCGTAGCTAGGCGCGTCCAGGTGGATGAGCCCACCCGAGCGGCCGAAACCTCTTGCCGTATAGGCCAGGACGACGTACCCGTGCCCGGCGAGCTGGCGTGCCTCGGAGTCCAGGTCGGTCTTGGACCCGCCGAAGCCGTGGGCCAGCAGGATCGCCGGGGCAGGGATGCTCGCCGGAAGGTATAGCGTGCTGTCCAGCCCGACGGGGGCGCCTGCCTCGGGGGTCCCCGCGATGAACCGCGACGTGCTGCGGATAGCCGGACTTGAGCCCGTCGCCGTCGTGATGACCGCGCCCGCGGCAACCACCAGCACGGCCACGGTGCCAGCAACCCAGCGCACCCTGTTTCGACGAGACACCTACGCGACTATACCGATCCGGGGTGAAGGTCAGCCGTCGTCGCGCACCGCCGGTGTGGCGCAGCTGGCCGACAGCGTGACGAAGTGCAGGTCGTCACCGGCAGCGAGCGAGAAGTCCTCGGGCGGTCCGTCGGCGACATCGAGCAGGAACCCGTCCTGGTTCCAGGCCTCGTCGAGGCGTCTGTCGATATAGAAGGGACTGCCGTCGATGTCCCCGAGCAGGATGTCGACGTCGCCGATGAGGAACTCCCCTTCGGGGAAACACATCGGCGTGCTGCCGGCGCAGCAGCCGCCGGACTGCACGAACATCACCGGGGCGCCCCGGGCGGCGCGGAGGCGACTGATCGCCTCGCGCGCCGCCGGGGTGGCCGAGATGCGTGCCGGGGTGGCCGACTCGGTCATCCCAGGCCTTCTAGAAGAAGCCGAGCGGCTTGGTGCTGTAGCTGACCAGCAGGTTCTTCGTCTGGCTGTAGTGGTCGAGCATCATCGCGTGGTTCTCCCTGCCGACGCCGGAGATCTTGTATCCGCCGAACGCCGCACCCGCCGGGTAGGCGTGGTAACAGTTCGTCCACACGCGCCCTGCCTTGATCTTGCGTCCCATCTTGTAGGCGCGGTTCCCGTCGCGAGTCCAGACGCCGGCGCCCAGACCGTAGAGGGTGTCGTTGGCGATGGACAGCGCCTCCTCGTCGTCCTTGAAGGTGGTGACCGCCAGCACCGGGCCGAAGATCTCCTCCTGGAACACCCGCATCTTGTTGTCGCCCTTGAGCACCGTCGGCTCGTAGAAGTAGCCGGTGGCGAACTCACCTTCCATGGTGGTGCGGTGGCCGCCGATCAGCACCTCGGCGCCCTCAGCCATGCCGATGTCGACATACGAGGCGATCTTGTCGATCTGCTGCTTGGAGACCTGCGGCCCGATCATCGTCTCGGTGTCCAGCGGGTCGCCCTGGACAATGGCGGCGATCCGGGTCAGGCAGCGGGCCATGAACTCGTCGTAGATGTCCTCGTGGATCAGCGCCCGCGACGGTGCGGTGCAGACCTCGCCCTTGTTGAAGGCGTAGAGAACTAGGCCCTCGATCGCCTTGTCCAGGAACTCGTCGTCGTGGTCCATCACGTCGGCGAAGAAGATGTTCGGCGACTTGCCACCCAGCTCGGTGGTGGACGGGATCAGGTTCTGGGCGGCGTACTGCATGATCAGCCGCCCGGTCACCGTCTCACCGGTGAACGCGATCTTGGCGATCCGCGGGTTTGCCGCCAGCGCCTTGCCGATCTCCGCGCCGGGACCGGTGACGACGTTGATCACCCCGGGCGGGCAGACGTCCTCGATGACCTCCATCAGCTTCAGGATCGACCACGGGGTCGGCGACGCGGGCTTCAGCACGACGCAGTTGCCTGCAGCCAGAGCCGGGGCCAGCTTCCAGGCCGCCATCAGCAGCGGGAAGTTGAACGGGATGATCTGTCCGACGACGCCGAGCGGCTCACGGAAGTGGTAGGCGACGAGGTCCTTGTCGATCTCGGTGGAGGAGCCCTCTTCCGACCGGGCCGCTGCAGCGAAGTAGCGGACGTGGTCGACCACCAGAGGGATGTCGGCGTTCAGGGTCTCCCGTACCGGCTTGCCGTTCTCCCAGCTCTCGGCGACCGCCAGCATCTCCTTGTTCGCCTCGATCACGTCGGCGATGGCGTTGAGCACCGCGGCCCGTTCGGTCGCCGAGGCCTCACCCCAGGCGTCCTTGGCCGCGTGGGCGGCGTCCAGGGCGAGCTCGACGTCCTCCGGAGTGGACTCGGCCACCTCGGTGATCGGTCCGGCGGTCGCCGGGGTCAGGTCGACGCGATACTTGCCGTGGGTCGGCGCCAGCCACTTGCCGCCGATGAAGTTCTCGTACCTCGGCGCGACCGTGACGATGCTCCCGGGCTGACCCGGGGGGATGTACTTCATTGTCGTAGCTCCTTCAGGGGGTTGATCATGAGCGGAAGGAAAGACAAGTTGGTTGGCGCCCCGCCTGACCAGCAGCAGAAGTACCTGCGTTGAGCCAACACCCGCTTATCGGATCCGTCAATGGGGGTAGGGCGACAAGTCCTGTTGCCGGTGCCCTGATCCGCCGCAGATCCTCTTCAGTGATACTGGGGTCAGCGATTTCGCACACGTCGTTTCTGGAGGTTCGGTGGCACACGAAGGGCAGACGGCTGGGCAGGGTCAGCACAGCCTCCATGTCGACTCGGAGGTCGGCCGTCTGCGGCGGGTGATCGTCCACCGGCCCGACTTCGAGCTCAAGAGGCTGACTCCCAGCAACAAGGACGAGCTGCTCTTCGACGACGTGCTGTGGGTCGAGCGTGCGAAGGAGGAGCACGACGGGTTCACCGAGACGCTGCGCGAGCTGAACGTCGATGTCATCCACTTCGACGACCTGCTCCGCGAGACGGTCCAGATCCCGGAGGCGCGCGAGTACGTTCTGGACCACATCTTCGACAGGCGGGTCTACGGGCCGATCGCGCTGGACCCGGTCCGGGCGGCGCTGGCCTCCCTCGACGCCAAGACGCTCACCGAGACCCTGGTCGGCGGGCTGACCAAACGTGAGGTCCTCGAGTGGATCGACGAGCCTCCGTCGCTGGTCTTTCATGCGCTGGAGGACGACCGCTTCCTGCTCTGGCCGCTGACCAACCACCTGTTCACCCGCGATACGTCCTGCTGGATCTATGACGGCGTGGCGATCAACGCGATGCGCAAAGACGCTCGCATGCTCGAGTCGCTGCACTACGAGGCGATCTATCGGTGGCACCCGATGTTCGCCGGCGGGGACTACCGCACCTGGTCGGAGGGAACCTCGGGCGGAAAGGCCACCATGGAGGGCGGCGACGTCCTGGTCATCGGCAACGGTGCCGTGCTGGTCGGGATGAGCGAACGCACCGTGCCCCAGGCGGTCGAGCGGCTGGCGCTGCGGTTGTTCGCCGCCGGGTCGGCCCGATGCATCGTGGCCGTGATGCTTCCCCATCACCGGGCGTTCATGCACCTGGACACGGTGATGACGATGGTGGACGGCGAGACCTTCACCAAGTACGAGGGTCTGAGCATGCTGGCCTCGTTCACGGTCGAGCCTGGTGACACCGAGCTGGAGCTCAAGGTCACCCAGCACCCGCCGGAGGACATGCACCGGGTCATCGCGGCCGCTCTGGGGCTGGACTCGATCCGGGTGCTCACCCCCGTCCAGGATGTCCACTCCGCCGAGCGTGAGCAGTGGGATGACGGGTGCAACGTGCTGACCGTCAGCCCGGGCCTGGTCATCGCGTATGAGCGGAACGTCACCAGCAACACGCACCTGCGCAAGAACGGGGTCGAGGTGGTGACCGTGTCCGGCAGCGAGCTCGGTCGTGGCCGCGGCGGCCCCCGTTGTATGACCTGTCCGATCGAGCGGGAGGCTACCTAGCATGGCAACGAACAACCTGAGCGGCCGGAACTTCCTCAAGGAGCTCGACTTCTCCCCGCTTGAGTGGCGTCAGCTGCTCACCCTGTCGGCCTCGCTGAAGGCGGATAAGAAGGCCGGGCGCGAGCTGAGACACCTGACCGGCAAGAACATCGCCCTGATCTTCGAGAAGACCTCGACCCGCACCCGGTGTGCGTTCGAGGTGGCCGCCTTCGACCAGGGGGCCCACGTCACCTATCTCGACTCGAGCGGCAGCCAGATCGGGCACAAGGAGTCGATGAAGGACACCGCGCGGGTGCTGGGCCGGATGTATGACGGCATCCAGTACCGCGGCTCCCGCCACGAGCTGGTCGAGACCCTGGGGGAGTTCGCCGGGGTCCCGGTCTGGAACGGCCTGACCGACGACTGGCACCCGACCCAGTCGCTGTGCGACATCCTCACCATGCGCGAGGCGTGTCCCAAGCCGGATGGCGAGATCGCCTTCGCGTACTGCGGTGACGCCCGCAACAACGTGGGCAACTCGCTGCTGCTCGGTGGCGCGCTGATGGGGATGGACGTGCGCATGGTCGCCCCCCGCGAGCTCTGGAACACCGATGAGGTCATTGCCGCCGCGCAGGCCATCGCTGACACCACCGGTGCCCGGATCACCCACACGGAGGACGTCGGCAAGGGCGTCGCAGGGGTGGACTTCGTCTACACCGACGTCTGGGTCTCGATGGGGGAGCCCAAGGAGAAGTGGGCCGAACGGATCGAGCTGCTGCACCCCTACCAGGTCAACGCCGACCTGATGAGGCGCACCCGCAACCGCAACGTCAAGTTCATGCACTGCCTGCCGGCCTTCCACGACCGGAACACGACCGTGGGCGAGCAGCTCTTCCAGGCGACCGGGCGGGACGCCCTCGAGGTCACCGACGAGGTCTTCGAGTCGGCCGCGTCCATCGTCTTCGACCAGGCGGAGAACCGGATGCACAGCATCAAGGCCATCCTCGTCGCGACCCTCGGCGGCTGAGGCGATGCACCACCCGACCAGCTGCCCGGGGGCCTGACGTGCGTATCGTCGTAGCGCTCGGAGGCAACGCCCTGCTCAAACGGGGTGAGCGGCCCGATGCCTCCAACCAGATCGCCAACGTGGCGCTGGCGGTCGAGGCGCTCGCACCCCTGGCCCGTCAGCATGAGCTCGTGGTGACCCACGGCAACGGCCCCCAGATCGGGGTGCTCGCGGTGGAGAGCGCCTCGGACCCGAGGCTGTCCGAGCCGTACCCGCTGGACGTGCTGGGCGCGCAGACCCAGGGGATGATCGGCTACTGGCTCCTGCAGGCCTTCCAGAACGCGTTGCCCGGACGCCAGGTCGCCAGCATGCTGAACCAGACGCTGGTCCTGGCTCACGATCCCGCGCTGGAGAACCCGACCAAGTTCGTCGGCGAGGTCTACGACGAGGAAGAGGCGCTGCGACTGGCCGCTGAACGGGGCTGGACGGTGCGTCAGGACGGGACGGGCTGGCGCCGGGTGGTCGGCTCGCCCAGGCCCCAGCGGGTCGTCGAGACCAGGATGATCCGGCTGCTGTTGCGAAGCGGCGCCGTGGTGGTCTGCGCCGGCGGCGGGGGAGTGCCGGTGGTCCGCAACGAGCGGGGCAAGCTGCGCGGCCTCGAGGCGGTCATCGACAAGGACCTCACCGCCGCGGTGCTGGCCGAGGCGCTCGAGGCAGACGTGCTGATGGTGCTGACCGACGTGCCGAACGTGGTGCGGCACTACGGGACTCCCGAGGCGGAGCCGATCACCCGGATCACGCCGGGGGCGCTGCGCCGTGACAACTTCCCGGCCGGGTCGATGGGCCCCAAGGTCGACGCGGTCTGCCGGTTCGTCGAGCTGACCGGTGACATGGCCGCGATCGGCCGGCTGCAGGACGCGGAGGCGATCATGGCCGGGGACGCCGGGACGATCATCACGCCTGGCGGCAACTACGGCGGGCCCGACGACCTCGTGAACTGACGATGACCTCGAAGCGGTCAGCGGGCGCAAAGGGCTCTGGTGGAACGGGATCTGGTCCGGATGGGCTGGTTCGGCGTGTTGAGGTTGATCCGGAGCGAATCGTCAAGTGGGTCAATGGCTTTGCTGATCGTCATGGCGCGTTGACCTGGACCTCGAAACCGGGCTCGGTGGTGCTGACCGCCGCCGATGGGGCCACCGCGACCGTGCAGCCGTTCATTCTGTCCAGCAGTCACGACCTCGCAGGGTTCGGCGGTATCGAGGCGCTGGGCCGGTGGGCGATGCCACCAGTCGCAGTGGCCCTGATCCTGGTCCGGCGCGGCGGGTATGCCGTGGGTCTGGGGCAGGGTCCCGAACTGGTCTCGCACAAAGTCGGCACGCGTTACGTGCAGTCTCGGACCGCGGCCGGCGGCTGGTCCCAGCACCGCTTCGCGCGACGTCGGGACAACCAGGCGGACGCTCTGGTGGTCTCTGTCATCGACCACGCCCGCCGGGTCGTGCTGGCCTCACCCACCGGGGCCCTGGTGGTCGGCGGAGACAAGTCCCTGGTCCGCGACGTCCTCGCCGATCCGCGACTGGCCAGACTGGTCAATCTCCCGCGCCGGGAGCTCTTCGACCTCCCCGACCCGAAGCTCGTGGTTCTTGAACAGGCGCTTCGCCGAGGCCGAGCGGTCCGTATCCAGCTCATCGAACCGGACCTGTCCGTCGTCGAGCCGTAGTCGGCACGCGACTACGCTGTGACCGCGTGTCGGTGCACCGATTGGGTGTGCGGACAACGCCAAGTCCAGGGAGCCTGAGATGAACACCTGTTACCACGTCACCGCCAGCACCACGGGAGCAGTGCTGGGCATCTTTCCCGAGGGTGAGATCGCCGCTGCCATGGATCTGCTCACTGCCAACCCCGGCGCGTCGATCAAGCCCGTGGTGACACGGTCAGATGATGGTGCTGATCTCGGGCGTCAGCCGTCCGGGGTCACCTCAGCACAGGGCTGAGCACCTCGAGCAGGGTCGGCGAGCCCGGCAGGATCTCCAGGTCGTACCGCACCCGGACTGCCGGTTTGCTGATCCGGATCACGGCGCGCAGGTCGATGGGGGTGCCGATCACGATGGCGTCGACGTCCGAGGCATCGATGATCTGCTCCATCTCGGCGAGCTGGCCTGCCGAGTAGCCCATCGCCGGCAGCACCGGGCCGACGTCGTACTTCAGGAACGTCTGGGCGATCGTGCCGGTCGCCCAGGGCCGCGGGTCGACGATCTCGGCCGCTCCATGGGCCCGGGCTCCCACGACCCCGGCGCCGAACTTCATCCCGCCATGGGTCAGCGTCGGTCCGTCTTCGATCACCAGGACGCGCTTGCCCCTGATCGCCTCCGGGTCGTCCAGAGTGACCCGGCTGTTGGCCTGGATGACCGTAGCCTCGGGGTTCGTCTGGAGGATGGTCTCCATCAGGGCGTTGACCTGCTCGGCCGAGGCTGAGTCCATCTTGTTGACCACGATCACGTCGGCCATCCGCAGGTTGACCTCACTCGGGTAGTAGCTCGTCTCATCACCGGCCCGAAGCGGGTCCGCCACCACGATGTTGAGGTCCGGCGTGTAGAAGGACGTGTCGTTGTTGCCCCCGTCCCACAGCAGCACGTCGCACTCGGCCTGCGCCTGCGCCAGGATCGCGCCGTAGTCGACGCCCGCGTAGATGATCGTGCCCGAGGTGATGTGCGGCTCGTACTCCTCGCGCTCCTCGATCGTGGTGTCGTACCGGTCGAGGTCCTCGACCGTGGCATACCGCTGCACGCGCTGGGCCTCAAGGTCCCCGTACGGCATCGGGTGCCGGACGGCGACGACCCGCTTTCCGGCTTCCTTCAGGATCTGGGCGATCGCCCGCGTGGTCTGGCTCTTGCCCGACCCCGTGCGGACCGCGCAGACCGATACCACCGGGACGGTCGAGGCCAGCATCGTCGCGCGTGGCCCAAGCAGCACGAAGTTGGCGCCGGCCGCCTGCACCTGGCTGGCCTTGTGCATCACGAAGGCGTGGCTGACGTCTGAGTAGCTGAAGACGACGTCGTCGATCTCATGCTCCTGGATCATCTGGGTGAGCATGTCCTCGTCGTGAATCGGGATACCCAGGGGGTAGTGCTGGCCGGCCAGGCTCGCGGGGTACATCCGGTCGTTGATGAACGGGATCTGGGTGGCAGTGAAGGCGACCACCTCGACCTGGGGATCATCCCGGTAGGCGACGTTGAAGTTGTGGAAGTCGCGCCCGGCAGCGCCCATGATGAGAAGTCGACGTCGCATCCCTGGATCCTCTCGGAGGTCTGGTGCGCGGAACGGGCAACCGGGCAGCGCCTTTCGGGCTGAACCTGCTGAGTCCCGCCCCAGCATCCTGCCAGAGAACGGTGCGGGAGCGGGGGAACGAGCGAGGGCGATTGTGGCAAGTCAACTTGACACCGTGGAGGTGTCAAGTTAACTTGACACCATGAAGAGCGAGGTGCGGGATCTGAGGCAGGCCGCGGGGCTCTCCCAGGCCTCGCTGGGCACGGCACTGGGCGTCTCCAGACAGACCATCAACGCCATAGAAGCCGGACGGTATGACCCGTCGCTCACGCTGGCTATCCGGCTGGCGCGCTATTTCGAACGCACCGTCGAGGAGATCTTCCATGCCGAGAACGACTAGCCGCCTTCCTGCTTCACGGATCAACGTCCTGCTGTTCGCCTGCCTGGTGCTGGGGACGGTCATCACGGCGCTGCTCGGGAACTGGTTCATGAGCTCGGTGCTCCTGATCGTGTCCGCGGCAGAGACAGGGATGGTCGTGTACGCCCGCCGGGCCAACGCGCGCGTGATCACGCGCATCAATGCCATCGAGTACCGGGATGAGCGCGACGTTCTCCTGGCCAAGGAGGGGCTCACAGCGGTGGGAGTAGCGGCCTTGACCCTGTCAATCGTCGCATTTATCGTTGTCGCGGTCAGGTTGGGCGATGCCAGACCCGACGCGCTGGACCTGTTCGTGATCCTGCAGCTCCTTGTCCTCAATGTGGTCTGGGGCATTTCCAACTCCCTGGTCGTGCGCAGGGCTGAAGGCAGCAGTCCACTTGTGTCTGAGCAGTCAGGCAATGGCCGCCGGGTCATCGGTGGCAGTCCGAGGTAAGGCGCACCGAGGAGGGCGAATGTCCGATGTCGTTCTGTTCCACCACGCGCAGGGCCTGACCAAAGGCGTGCTCCGGTTCGCTGACGAGCTGCGTGCCTCCGGGCATCAGGTCACCGTGCCCGATCTCTACGAACGGGCGACCTTCGACACCGTCGAGACCGGCGTCGCCCATGCCCGGCAGATCGGCTTCGGAACGATCATCGAGCGCGGGCGTCTCGTCGCCGAAGGCTTGCCGGCCGACCTTGTCTATGCCGGGTTCTCGCTGGGGGTGCTGCCCGCGCAGATGCTTGCCCAGACCCGGCCAGGCGCGCGGGGAGCCTTGTTCTTCCACTCCTGCGTGCCGACCTCCGAGTTCGGCTGCCCGTGGCCGCAGTCCGTCCCGCTGCAGATCCACGCCATGGACGCCGACCCGTTCTTTGTCGATGAGGGAGATATCGAGGCGGCGCGAGACCTGGTCGGGACCGCCGGGCAGGCAGAGCTCTTCCTGTACCCCGGTGATCGCCACCTCTTCGCTGACAGCAGCCTCCCGGACTATGACGAAGCGGCCGCGACGTTGCTCACGGCACGTGTTCTCGCCTTCCTCGACACGATCGAGAAGCCGAACTAGCCGGTGGCTGCCCCGCGTAGCCCTCCGCAACGTCCGTTTCACCGTGCGGGTGACCGATCTGCCCGGCCCGTTCTCAAGGTCCTGGCTGAGGGGGGCCAGCCCGGTTCACGGCCGGCCGGCTTGTGGCTAGGGTGTCGCCCATGTACCCGCGTCCAACCCTGGTCCGTCCTCCCGTTGTGCGACCGGGCGACAAGGTGGCCATCCTGTCGCCGTCCTGGGCAGCCCCCGGGGTGTTCCCGGGGGTGCAGGACGTCGGCCTGCAGCGATTGCGTGAGCACCTGCACCTTGAGCCGGTCGAGTTCCCGACAACCCGCAAGGTCGGCGCCTCAGCGCAGGAGCGGGCTGCCGACATCAACGCGGCCTTCGCCGACCCGCAGATCAGCGCGATCATGGCGAGCATCGGCGGCAGTGACCAGATCAAGGTGCTCCGTCATCTGGATCCTGCCGTCCTGCAGGCCAACCCGAAGCCCTTCTTCGGGTACAGCGACAACACCAACCTCCTCCTCTACCTCTGGAACCTGGGGATCATCGGCTTTCACGGGGGCTCCACGATGGTGCACCTTGCCCGCCCTGGCCGCCTCCACCCGACAACGCTGGAGTCGATGCGCCGGGCGCTGTTCGAGCCCGGCGAGGTCCAGCTCTCACCAGCCGCCGAGATGACCGACGAGAACCCGAGCTGGGAGGACCCCGCGGCCCTGGATGCCGAGATGCCGCTGCGCCCCGGGCCGGGCTGGACCTGGGCGGGGGAGCAGCGATCGGTGACCGGGGCCAGCTGGGGTGGAAACCTCGAGATCCTCGACTTCCACCTGCGAGCGGATCGCTACCTGCTGCCTTCCCAGGCGTATGCCGGATGCGTCCTGATGCTCGAGACATCTGAGGAGATGCCGAGCGCGGAGTACGTCTACCGGGTGCTGCTGGGCATGGGGGAGCGTGGCCTGCTCGAGCAGTTCGCCGCCGTGGCGGTGGCAACGCCGAAGGCCTGGGACCGTGAGGTGGGCCAGTCGGTGGACGAGCGGACCAGGTTCGCTGCCGACCAGAAGGCATCGATCCTTCGCGCCCTCGAGGAGTACAACCCAGGCGTGCCAACGGTGTTCGGCCTCGACTTCGGACACACCGACCCGCAGATCGTGATGCCGTATGGCGGCTTGATGACGGTTGACGGCGTTAGCTGCACCGTCACGGTGACCTACTGATCCATCACCGACTGAGACAGCGACTGAATGAGCACAGGCCTGCCGACACAGGGTTGCCACGGTCGCTGGATCAGTAGACGGCCACTTCGCCTACGTGTTGCGTCGTCGTCCGAGGGTGTAGCGGACCTTCTGGTCGAAGCCGATCCGATGGTCTGCGTTGTGCTGACGGGTGTCATCGAGCAGTCGGTAGGCGCTGGCCTGCACCGCGGCGCGTTCAGCCTCGGGCACCATCTCCCACATGGCCCGCTGTCCTGTCGACATGGTCCATCTGTGCCAGTGATCTGCGGTGTCAAACCGCACCGGAACCGACCCGGACCCGGTACGGATATCGGCGAAGCCTGCCTCCGCCAGCAACCGCTCGACGCCCGTGTCTGAGCCGAACGGTCCTGCTTTGCCTGTGGTGCGGGCATCGCGCATTCCCGGCGGGAGATACGGATCGAAGACGGCATCAACGGGCCCCCAGGCGGAGCTGTAAGGGCCGAAGGTCGATATTGCGAGCCGTCCCCCGTCGGCGAGAAGCTCCCGCCAGGCACTGAGGGCGGCGACGGGCTCGGGCAGGAAGAACAACACCAGGGACGCGGTGACCATGTCGAAAGACCCGGCCGGCAGATCCGGGTCCTGGGCATCCCCCACCCTCACATCGACCGACAGGCCCTGCTGCGCCGCTTCCTCAGCCGCAGCGGCCACCATCCTCGGCGCCAGATCCAGACCGACCGTGCGACCTGAGGGTCCGACCGCCAGGGCCAGTGGCAGCAGCGCAGCGCCACGGCCGCAACCGAGGTCAGCGACCCTCTCGCCGGCCCTTGGGGCGACTTCATCGACGAGCCGATCCGCAATCGGCTGAAAGAGGTCAACGCCAACCCTGTCGTAGGTGTCGGCTATGCGATCGAAGAGCGCGCTCATGCGTTCACGTTGATCCATCACGTCACAATCCCACAGCCGGGTGCGATCCGGTTGTCGAGCCGTGGCATTCCTGCCGGACTGAGCATTCTCCCCTCGATCAGTCTCGGGGCCCTTGGCTGAGGTCTGGGCTCGGCAGCCTTTGCTGGCCCGTCACCTGGTGATCAGGACTCCTGAGAACGCAGCCTCCAGATGTGGCGCTATATCAGCTGTGCAGCGTCTCGAGAAGCAGCGGGCCGTACTTGTCGCGTTTGGCGACACCGATGCCGCTCACCGTGCTGAGCTCGTCGAGCGTCGCCGGCAGGCGGGTCGCGATCTCGCGCAGGGTTGCGTCGTGGAACACGACATACGCCGGCACTCCCTGCTCCTTAGCGGTCGCCGCGCGCCAGGTGCGGAGTCGTTCGAACACCACCGTGGCACCCGCGTCCAGATCGACCGCGGCGGCGGCGCCTCGTTTCGCCGTGCGGGTCTTCGTCTTCGGCCGGGGCGCCTCGCGGCGCAGCAGCACCGTGCGCGAGCCCCGGAGCACCTCGGCGCTGGCGTCGGTCAGACACAGTGTCCCGTACCCCTCGGAGTCGACCCCGAGCAGTCCCTGTGCCAGCAGCTGTCGCACCACGGCGCGCCACTCGGTGTCCGGCAGGTCGGCGCCGATGCCGAAGACCTGCAGCGTCGTGTGGCCGAGCTGGCTCATCCGCGGTGTCGCCTTGCCGAGCAGGATGTCGACCAGGTGCCCCGCGCCGTACCGCTGCCCGCGCTCATGCTCTAGACGGCTCACCGTCGAGAGCAGCTTCTGGGCGGCGATCGTGCCGTCCCAGGTCTGCGGCGGGGCCAGGCAGGTGTCGCAGTTGCCGCACGGGTCGCTGACCTGACGGAAGTAGGCGAGGAGCTGCACCCGCCGGCATCCCGCGGTCTCGCACAGGGCCAGCATCGCGTCCAGGTGCGCGCCCAGACGGCGCCGGTGGGTGGCGTCACCCTCGGAGGTGTCGATCATCCGGCGTTGCTGCACGACGTCCTGCAGCCCGTAGGCCAGCCAGGCCGTCGCCGGCAGCCCGTCGCGGCCTGCCCGACCGGTCTCCTGGTAGTACCCCTCCACCGACTTGGGCAGGTCCAGGTGCGCGACGAACCGCACGTCGGGCTTGTCGATGCCCATCCCGAACGCGATGGTGGCCACCATCACCAGGCCGTCCTCGCGCAGGAATCGGGCCTGGTTCCAGGCGCGAACACCGGAGTTGAGGCCTGCGTGGTACGGCAGGGCCGGGATCCCGTTGTCGACGAGATACTGCGCGGTCGTCTCGACCGAGGCGCGGGACAGGCAGTAGACGATCCCGGCGTCACCGGGGTGCTCGGCGCGCAGCAGGTCGAGCAGCTGAGCCTTGGGGTTGTTCTTCGGGACGATCCGGTACTGGATGTTCGGGCGGTCGAAGCTGGCAACGAAATGCCGGGCCTGGGTGAGCTGCAACCGCTGGGCGATCTCGAGGTGGGTTGCCTCGGTGGCCGTCGCGGTCAGCGCGATCCGCGGGACGTCGGGCCAGCGGTCGTGCAGCACCGACAGCCTCAGGTAGTCGGGGCGGAAGTCGTGGCCCCACTGGGACACGCAGTGCGCCTCGTCGATCGCGAAGAGGGCGATCGCGCCGCGATCCAGCAGGTCGAGGGTGGAGGCGACCCGGAGGCGCTCAGGTGCCAGGTAGAGCAGGTCCAGCGCACCGCGCAGGAAGGCCGACTCCACGTCCCGCCGGGCGTCGGGCCCCTGGGTCGAGTTGAGGAAGCCAGCCCGGACGCCGAGGGCCGACAGCGCGTCGACCTGGTCCTGCATGAGCGCGATGAGCGGCGAGATGACGATGCCGGTGCCCGACCGCACCAGCGCCGGGATCTGGTAGCACAGGGACTTGCCGCCGCCGGTCGGCATGAGCACGAGCGCATCGCCGCCGGCCACGACCGTGTCGATGATCTCACTCTGCTCGCCGCGGAAGCTGTCGTAGCCGAACACCCGGGTCAGTACGCCAAGCGGACTGGGTCTCGGCCCAGCCGAGGGCGCTGATGGCTCCGCGCGCACCGGCCGGACACCCTTGGGGGAGCGTCCGGGCTCCGGGCTGGGCTGCTGCCAGCCATGGTCGACGGGCGGCTCGTACGAGCGGTCCAGCGCTGGGGCGCCGTCGTACTCGGGATCGTAGGGCGGTTCTTCGACGAGTTCAGGCATCCCCAGGGTCACGCTACGAGCCTACGGGCCCAGGGCGACATCCCGCGGCAACCCTCCCAGCGGCACCGCCACTTGCTCGGCATACCCACCGTCCCGTTCCGAACCGACCCGCCGCCGCGGGCACTCGGGCTACGGAGCGGACTCCGCGACATGGCCGGGAAGCCAGGCGACGAACGCGGCGAGGTCGGGCAGAGCGAGGTCGGCACCCGCCAGGACCAGCGCCGCCTCGTCATTGGCTCCGGTGCTGACGCCCACGGCATACGCACCGGCGGCACGCGCGGCAGTCATGTCGCCGGGGTGGTCCCCGACGTAGATCGACGCGCCCTCGGCGATCAGTGCGCCCGCCTTGTCCTCGGCGAACAGCTCTCCGTAAACGACGTCCACCAGATCGGTCAGTCCTGCCTCGGCAAGGGCCTTGTGCACCGCGGGGGTGAACTTCGCCGAGACGACGACCGTGCGCCCACCGGCAGCATGGACGGCGTCAAGGGCCTCCGGCGCCCCGGGCATCGGCAGCGTCAGGGGCGCGTCGGGCTCGTCGTAATAGTGGCGGTACCGCAGCACCAGCGCATCAGCATCGACGGCGGCACCCACGGCGACAGCGGTCTTCACCAGGGGCATCCCCATGTGCGGGGTGAGCTCTTCGCGGCTCACCTCGACGCCAAGGTCGTGAAGGGCACGGATGTAGGCACTGAGAATGCGCTCGTGGGAGTCGACCAGGGTGAGGTCGAGGTCGAAGCCGACGGCCAGGGAAGAATTCACACCTGGGACCCTAACAATTGCCGGGCCCCAGGTCCGGATCGTCATGCCCCCGGCCATCTCCACGTAGACTGGGCCCGAACCCCGCACACGTTCGCCATACCGGCGCGTGCCTGTATGCCGTTTTTTCGCCCGTCCCGCTCACCCGAACCCACCCCGAACAGGAGCCTGTCGTGCTCGCAGCAACCGGTATCGAGATCCGTGGAGGGTCACGCCTGTTGCTTGAGGGCGCCACTTTCCGGATCGCGCCAGGCGACCGGATCGGTCTGGTCGGCCGCAACGGCTCGGGCAAGACCACGCTGACCAAGGTGCTGGCCGGCGTGGGCACCCCCACCGCCGGTCAGGTGACCTCCTCCGGCGACATCGGCTACCTGCCCCAGGACGCGCGCACGGGCGACCTGACGGTGCTGTCCCGGGACCGCATCCTGTCGGCCCGGGGCCTGGACACGATCATGCACGACATGCACGACACCGAGGGCGCGATGGCCAGCGCCGATGAGAAGACCCGCGACAAGGCCATGCGGCGCTACACGAGGCTCGAGGAGGAGTTCACCACCAGGGGCGGCTACGCGGCCGAGTCCGAGGCGGCCGCGATCGCCTCGGCGCTGGGCCTGGACGACCGCATTCTCGGGCAGTCGCTGGACACCCTCAGCGGTGGCCAGCGACGTCGCGTCGAGCTCTCCCGGATCCTCTTCTCTGGTTCGACGACCCTGCTCCTGGATGAGCCGACCAACCACCTGGACGCCGACTCGGTGATCTGGCTGCGGGACTACCTGCGGGCCTACAAGGGCGGGCTGCTGATCATCAGCCACGACGTCGAGATGCTCGAGACCGTCGTCAACCGGGTCTTCCATCTCGACGCCAACCGGGCCGAGATGGACATGTACAACATCGGCTGGAAGCCCTACCTGCTGCAGCGTGAGACGGACGAGCGTCGCCGCAAGCGGGAGCGTCTCAACGCCGAGAAGAAGGCCACCACCCTGATGATCCAGGCCAACAAGATGCGGGCCAAGGCCACCAAGGCCGTGGCCGCCCAGAACATGGCCAAGCGCGCCGAACGACTGCTGGCGGGCATCGAGGGGGAGCGGGTCAGTGACAAGGTCGCCAAGCTGCGCTTCCCGGACCCGGCACACTGCGGCAAGACGCCGCTGAGCGCCTCGGGACTGTCCCGGTCCTACGGCTCGCTGGAGATCTTCACCGACGTCGACCTGGCCATCGACCGTGGCTCGCGGGTCGTCGTCCTCGGGCTCAACGGCGCCGGCAAGACCACGCTGCTGCGAATCCTGGCCGGGGTGGACTCACCCGACACGGGCCAGGTGGAGCCGGGCGTTGGCCTCAAGATGGGCTACTACGCCCAGGAGCACGAGAACCTCGACGTCACCCGCACCGTGCTGGAGAACATGAAGTCAGCGGCGCCCGATCTCGGCGACGCAGACACCCGCAAGACCCTCGGCTCGTTCCTGTTCAGCGGCGATGACGTGCACAAGCCGGCCAAGGTGCTCTCCGGTGGTGAGAAGACCCGGCTGTCCCTGGCCATGCTGGTGGTCTCCGCCGCGAACGTCCTGCTGCTCGACGAACCGACGAACAACCTCGACCCGGCCTCCCGCGAGGAGATCCTCGGCGCGCTGCGCACCTACAAGGGCGCCGTTGTCCTGGTCAGCCACGACGAGGGCGCGGTGGCCGCGCTCGAGCCTGAACGTGTCCTGGTGCTGCCCGACGGCGTCGAGGACCACTGGGGCCCGGACTACCTGGACCTCGTCGCCCTCGCTTAGCCCGTCCACCCGGGTCAGGGAATCGCTAGAGTCGCAGGCGTGGCCAACCCCGTGCAGGTCCAGACCCAGTCCTCCCCACCTCATCCGATGCTGCGCGTCGAGCAGTCGGGCCCCGTCCTGACGATCACCCTTGACGGTGCGCAGCGTCGAAACCCGCAGACACCGAGCCTGTGGGCAGCGCTCGCCGAGGTCGGCAGCGCCCTGGATCCTTCGGTCCGGGTGGTCCTGCTGCGAGCTGAGGGGCCCTCGTTCTCGGCAGGCCTGGACCGGGCCATGCTGACCCCTCAAGGCGCTCCGGGGGAGCCGTCGATCCTCGCGCTGGCCTCGGGCGCCGTCGGACCGCTGGAAGACGCCATCGAGGAGTTCCAGCGCGGGTTCTCGATCTGGGCCCAGGTGCCGGCGATCACCATCGCGCTCGTGCAGGGTCACGCGATCGGCGCCGGGTTCCAGCTTGCCCTTGCCTGCGACCTGCGCGTCGTCGCCGACGACGTCGCCTTCGCCATGCGGGAGACCAGCCTCGGTCTGGTCCCCGACCTGGCTGGCACCTCACCCCTGGTCCGTTCCATCGGGTATGCGCGGGCGCTCGAGATCTGCGCCACCGGCCGGTTCGTGGGAGCCCAGGAGGCGGTCGCCATCGGGCTGGCGTCGGTGGCCGTGCCACTGGACCAGCTGGAGCCGACGGCGCGCGAGCTCGCAGACGCCGTACTCCATGCGCCGCAGGCAGCCATTCGAGAGCTGAAGCCACTGTTGCGCAGCGCGATCGACGCCTCGCCGGCCGACCAGCTCAGGGCCGAGCGTGAGGCTCAGGCGCGCCTGCTGACTGCCATGGTGGCCGGCCCGGGGAAGTAACTCGCCCGACGTGGTGTTGTCCCACCGGAAGAGCGCACAACAGCGACGTCCATCAACGGACGATGATGACGGCGCACCTTACCGCGTGACGCGGGAGAGAGGTGCCCGAGAGTGGAGGCCGCATGTCCATGCACGCAGGTTGGGGCATGATGCGTTCCCTCACCCGTGACTCGGAGCTTGGGCAGCGCAAGCTGGCTCCGGGAACCGCAAGGCGCGTTATCAGCTACGCCCGCCCGTACAAGTCCCCGATCATCATCTTCCTCATCCTGGTGAT
>JBBRZQ010000056.1:0-26352 GCA_038236535.1 Actinomycetales bacterium | reverse complement strand
TCACCGGGTCGCCGCCGGCCACCGTTGGGCGGCCGCACGCGTGACCGTGGTTGGCAATCGCCTTCTGGTACAGGTCAACGGTGGCCTGGGCGGTCGCGGTCCAGCTGAACCGCTGCTCAGCCCTGACGCGGCCGGCTGCGCCGATGGCGGTGCGCAGCGCCGGATCGCCCAGCAGTCGTCCGATCGCCATGGCCAGCGCGGCCGAGTCACCGGCCGGCACCAGAACTCCCGTCTCACCGTCCCTGCCGACCACCTCGGCCAGGGCACCGACATCGCTGGCGACCAGCGCCGTGCCCGAGGCCATCGCCTCGACCGCCGGCAGTGAGAACCCCTCGTACAGCGACGGCACGCAGGCCACCTCCGCCGAGGCCATCAGCTCGGCGATGCCGGTATCGGTCAGACCGGACGCGAAGTGCACGCGCCGCGAGAGGCCGAGCGCCGCGACCAGCTGCTCGGTCCTGCCACCCGGTGCCGGCTTCGACACCACGCTCAGATGGGCGTCCAGCTCTTCAGGCAGGGCGGCGAGCGCCCGCAGCAGCACGTCAAGTCCCTTGAGCGGGACGTCCGCGCTGCACAGGGCGACGATGCGCCCGGCCACCCGGCGCCCCCGCGGGCGGAACAGCTCGGTGTCCACGCCCATCGGCACGATGCTCAGCTGTCCTGCCGTCAGGCCGAAGTCCCGGATCGCGTCCCGCGCGCTGCTGTCCGAGGGGACCAGCAGGTGATCGATCTGCCGGGCGACCCGGGCCTGCATCCGGACGAACCCGAACCAGCGCCGCAGGGTGAGCTGCCGGTACCACTGCGCCGCGCCGAGCTCGAGCTCGCGATCCACCGAGATGGGATGGTGGATGGTGGCCACCAGCGGCAGCCCGGCCCCGGTCACCTCGAGCAGTGCCGGCCCGAGCCCCTGGTTGTCGTGGACGATGTCGAACTCGCCGGCCCGGGCCACCAGCAGCGGTGCCACCCGCCTGCTGAAGGTGCGCGGCTCGGGGAACCCGGCCGTACACATCGTCGCGAACTCCAGCAGATCGGTGCGGTCCCGGAACTCCGAGGGTCGCGGCATCCGGAACGGCCTGGGCTCGGCGTACAGGTCCAGGCTCGGCACCCGGGTCAGTGCCACGCCGTCGACCAGGTCGGGGTACGGAGGGCCGGAGAAGACCTCCACCCGGTGGCCGAGCGCGACGAGCTCCCGTGACAGCTGCCGGACGTAGACGCCCTGCCCTCCGCAGTGCGGCTTGCTGCGATAGCTGGTGAGCGCGATGCTCAGGGCCCCGGTCGGGTCCAGGGAGGTCACAGGTCACTCCGGTCTTCGACGACATCCCGTCGATGGTCGCGCTGATCCTGACTGGCTTGAATCATAAGCAGATTCGCGAGCCTGCAGGCCGTTGCGCAACGCAGATATTCGGGTTTGTCGCTTCCTTCAGGTGAGCGGCCTCCCTCTGTGCGAGGTTGAGCTTACCGCCCCGGACCGGGCGATCTCGTAGGCAACCCGGCGCGCTTCACGTCCGATCTCGCGGAGCATCCCTGCCGGGGAGACGAGCTGGCCGCAGAAATACAGGCCGGGCATCGCGGTCGGGCCGCCGGACACGAGCGGGACGCCAGCACTGTCACAGACCGCCGGCCAGCCGACGAGGAACTCCTCCAGGGCCGGGCGGTACCCGGTACCGAGCACCACGGCGTCGACCGCAAGCGAGCTCCCGTCCGCGAAGACGACGCCCTCCCCGGTGAACCGTTCAATCTCACCACGCACCCGGATCCGACCCGCACGGATCTGGCCCATCGTCCCGATGTCCAGCAGCGGGATGTGCCGGTCCCGGGCGATCTGGGTGTTCGGCCCGTACGGGAGCTTCTGCAACCCGACGTCGCGGATATCGCCCACCGAGAGCCGGATCAGCGGCCAGGCCAGCGCATCGGCGACCGCTGTCGGGAGGTGACGCATCGCGATACCGACCTGGAGAACCGGGACCACACCCAGCAGGTCACGCGGGACGACGTTGACCCCCGAGCGCACGGAGAGGTGGGGATGCGCCCCCGACTCGACCAGGTCGATCGCCTGCTCGCAGGCGGAGTTGCCGAAACCGACGACGAGGACCGCGCGACCCCGCCACCGTTCACCGCTCTGGTACTCGCTCGAATGCAGAACCTGACCACGGTAGGTGGCCATTCCCGGCCAGCTCGGACGCAGCGGCCGGCGAGTGGCACCCGTGGCAACCACCACGTTGCGCGCCGTCCACTCCCGGGTGCGAGTCGTCGCGGCCCAGGCGCCGTCGTGGCGCTCGAGCCGGGTGACCTCCTGGCTGAACCGGGGTTCGAGCCCGTGATGCGCACGGTAGTGCCGCAGGTAGTCGACGACCTGTTCGCGGGCGGGGTATCGCGGCCACTCGCGTGGCATGGCGAGTCCGGGCAGAGCCGAGCTGGACTTCGGGGTGTGCAGGTGGAGCCGGTCGTAGTGGTGCTCCCACGCGTTTCCGACCACATCGGTGGCCTCGAGAATCTCGAAAGACTGTCCGGCCTTCTTCAGGCAGGCAGCCGTGGCCAGGCCGGCGGCCGAGGCCCCGATGATCACCGTCTCGGCGTCCAAGAGCATGAGACAGGCTAGCGCGAGCAGTCCGGAAACGGCATCAGCCGCAGGTGCGGACGCGAAGGACCGAGCAAGGCGGTGGCGGTGTTGCGGGCCACCAGGTCCACCGGCGCTGTCGCGCCGGTAGCGTGGGCGGTGATGAGCGAACAGAGCGACCACTACTTCACCGCCGAACCAGCCAGCGCCGCCGAACGCCGGGAGCTCCGGGTCCACCTGGCCGGCCGGGAGGTCATCGTCGCGACGGCGCCCGGCATCTTCTGCCCGGACAGGGTCGACATCGGCACCGCCGTGCTGCTGCGCGAGGCGCCCACTCCCCCGCCGGCCGGCAACCTCCTGGACATCGGCTCGGGCTGGGGGCCGATCGCCCTGAGCCTCGGGCTGCTGAGCCCGGAGGCCAGTATCTGGGCGGTTGACGTCAACCAGCGGGCGCTCGCCCTCTCACGGGACAACGCCAGGACGCTGGGCGTCAGGAACTTCCACGCGATGACCCCCGGCGAGGTGCCCTCCGACCTGCGCTTCGACACTATCTGGTCCAACCCGCCGATCCGGGTCGGCAAGCCGGCCCTGCACGACCTGCTGATGACCTGGCTGCCCCGGCTGACCTCTGGCGGCGCGGCCTACCTGGTCGTCCAGAAGAACCTCGGGTCGGACTCCCTTCAACGATGGCTGGCCACCGAGCTCGAGGCCAGTGAGCCGGACGCTTTCACGGTGGGTCGCCACGCGAGCGCCAGGGGGTTCCGGCTGCTCGCGGTGCACCGCAGCGCAGAGCTTCCGCCCCTGGCCTGAGCCGCACCGACTGGCCAGTTGCGACGTCCCGTTCTTTCGCCGGCGGCGCTGCTGTTCAGCCCCGGGCCTAACCACGTCCCTGGCTGGCACGCTGCGTTTCGATGAGCTGCCCAGGCGTGCAGACGACAGTCAGGTGGCAGAGTCCTGCAGTCGACAGTGCAGCGGGCAGGGAGCTGTGACGCCGTCGCTGACGGTGATCAGCCGAGGGTGGTGACGCCGTCGGCTACCAGGACTGCCGGGCCAGCCAGCTCGACCTGCTGGTCCGCAAGCGCCCGGACCCGCAGAGTCCCGCCGGGCAGGTCGACCCGCCAGAGGTCGGATCCGGTGTCGACCCCGGCCCACCATCGGGTGGCCAGCGCCGCGGCGGCAGCACCGGTGCCGCACGATCGGGTCTCGCCGACGCCGCGTTCGTACACCCTCATCGCGATGTGCCCGGGTCCGATCGGCCGGACGAACTCGATATTGGTGCCGTGCGGAGCTGCCGGGTTGACCTCCGGGGCCTCGGTCAGGTCCAGCGCGGCCAGGTCTGCCGAGTCCGGAAGTGCCACCACGACGTGGGGGTTGCCGAGGTCGAGGCTCAGGCCGGGCATCGGGTCATGCCCGTGGACCTTGACCATGGCATCGAAGCCATTCCTGTTGGCATCCTCGACATCCACGATGCGCCAGCTGCCGAGGTTGACGGCGATCAGGTCGCCGTCAAAACGGACCACCTTGACCCCGGCGCGCGTGGCGATGGCGAACTCGTCAGCCGTCTCCAGCCCCTCCCGACGCAGGTACGCCGCAAAGACCCGGCTTCCGTTGCCGCACATCTCGGCCGGGCTGCCGTCGGCATTGCGGTAGTCCATGAACCAGCGGGCCTGACCACCCTGGCTGCGCACCTCCTGCGAGGCCGCCGCCTGGGTCGGGACGACCCGGATGACCCCGTCGCCACCGATGCCCGCCCGGCGATCTGTCAGCCGCCTGACCTGCTCGGCGCTCAGGTCGTGCGAGCCATCGAGGTCAGGCACCAGCACGAAGTCGTTCTCGGTGCCATGGCCCTTGGTGAAGTGCAGCCCGCCGGTGTCAGTCATCCCGCCCATTCTTGCTCACCCGCGCGTCCCACGCGACGTCCACCGTTCAGCACGACCGCTCACCCGTCGATTGCTGACCTTCGCCTGCTCACCTGTTGACCCCTCACCCGTCGACTGCTGACCTGCAGGCTGCTCAGCTGTCGACCCCTCATCCGTCGACTGCTCAGGTGCCGGCCGCTCGCGCAGAGCCGATGAGCTCCAGGGCACGGTCGGTCAGCTGTGCGTCGGCATACCCCAGCCAGCGGACACGCGGGTCCGGCCGAAACCACGACTCCTGTCGTCTGGCGAACCTGCGGGTCGAGGTGATCGTGTCCTCGATCGCCTGCTCAGCGCTGAGGATTCCGTCCAGGTGCGACAACGCCTGGCTGTAGCCGAGGGCCTTGGCGGCAGTCCGGCCCTCGCGAAGACCGGCCGCATCCAGACGGCCTACCTCCTCGAGCAGGCCCGCGTCCCACATCTGGTGGACCCTCGCGGCGATGCGCTCATCCAGCGCCGGTCTCGGGACGGTCAAACCGATGGTGACCGTGGGCAGACGGTACTCGCGGGTCGGCAGGGTCGCCGAGAACGGCCGCCCGGTGAGCTCGATGACCTCCAGGGCGCGCACGATCCGTCGCTCGTTCTTGGGCTGGATGGCCCGTGCGGCAACAGGATCCTCCTGCCGCAGCCGGGTGTGCATGGCCGCGACGCCCTCGGCTGCGAGCTCACCCTCCAGCCGGGCCCGCACCGACGGGTCGGTCGGCGGGATCTCCAGGCGGTCGAGCGCCGCCCGGACGTACAGGCCCGAGCCGCCGACCAGGATCGCCCGATGCTGACGGGCCCTGATGCCGGCCACATCCAGCCGCGCCTCCCGCTGGTATGCCGCGACGCTCACCTCCTCGCAAACGTCCAGCACGTCAAGCTGATGGTGGGCAATCCCCCGGCGCTCCTGGACCGGCAGCTTCGCCGTGCCGATGTCCATGCCGCGATAGAGCTGCATCGCATCGGCGTTGACGATCTCGCCCTCGAGCCGCTGCGCGATGTCGAGGGCGAGATCGGACTTCCCGCTGGCCGTAGGCCCGACAATCGCGATCACTCTCATGATCGACGCCAGCTCGCGACAGCCCAGCCCACGCCGTAGGGCGCCCCCGACCAGAGCACCTCGCCGACCGCCGACGCCTCTGAAGGCCCCGCGGTATCCGCGATGTCCGCGGTCTCCGCGATGTCCGCTGTGAATGACGCAGCTGTCGCGCGTGCCGCAGCGACCAGCACCGGCCAGACCTGGTATCCGTTCGCACCCAGCTCTTCGCCCAGACCTGCATCGATCCCGGCCAGCCGGGAAGGCTGGCCCGAGGCGAGCGCCGCGCAGACGCTGTCGTCATACGCCCAGGCCCTGTCGTCCTGCGCCCTTGGAGCCTTGGGCCCATGACAGGAAGCCCCGTCGGCCACCAGGATCAGGCCCACCCGGGTGCTGCTCGCCCCGAGCTGCTCGCCCAGAGCTGTGGCGTCCTGGCCGCTGGTCGTGATCCACCGGGCAGCGGCCCAGAGCCTCGCATGCCCGGGATGTGCGGCGATGTCGCGGCTCGCAAGGTAGCGGGCGACCATGATCGGTGTCGGCAGCCCGTCGTCACCCGGCTGTCCCTCGACGATGGCCGGAACGACCACCCCGAGCCCGAAGCCGGCGAACGAGACCGGCCCGGCGGCCTTGAGCTCGGCAGGCTCCCCGGGACCCACGACAACGAGCTGTACCGGGGTCGAGGATCCGGCCGACCATGCGCTGAGAGCAGACAGGACCCCCCAGACCGCGCGATCGGCAGCCTCACGCAGGTCAGCGAGCTCGTTGGCGGCCGACCCCATCAGCTCGGCGACAACCGCCGGAGGTCCAGGCACGACGGCGCTGGTGATCAGCATGGCGGGTGAACCGGCTCAGCGACAGGCCATGGCGGCGGGATCGGCCGTCTTCGGCCGCCCGACGGACGGCATCCCGAGAGTGATCGCCGGACGACGCGAGCCTGGCCCGTCCTGCAACGCCGCCCAGGCATCGCCACCGGGAGTGCGACGGACGGAGAACAGTCCGCCCTGCACCCCGGAGTCGGCAACGAGGTGATGCGGCGCGGCGCGGGTCACACTGACCTCGACCACGTCACCCGGGCGCGGCGCCTCGCCCCCCTGCGGAACGGCAAAATGCACAAGGCGGTTGTCACGTGCGCGTCCGGACAGCCGCGCGGTGGCGGCGTCCTTGCGGCCCTCACCCTGGGCCACCAGAACCTCGACGGCGCTCCCCAGGAGCCTGAGGTTCTCTGCCCATGACAGGTCCTCCTGGACTGCCAGCAGTCGCTCATAGCGTTCTTGCACGACAGCCTTGGGGATCTGGTCCGGCATGGTCGCGGCAGGGGTTCCGGGGCGGATGGAGTACTGGAACGTGAAGGCTCCGGCGAAACGCGAGGCATGCACCACGGCCAGCGTCTCCTGGAAGTCCTCCTCGGTCTCGCCGGGGAACCCGACGATCAGGTCGGTCGTGATCGCGGCCTCGGGCATGTGCTCACGAACCGTGTCGAGGATGCCGAGGTACGCGGCGCTGCGGTAAGAACGACGCATCACCTTGAGCACCCGGTCCGAGCCGGACTGCAGCGGCATGTGCAGGCTCGGCATCACGTTGGGCGTCTGCGCCATCGCGAGGATGACGTCGTCGGTGAACGCAGCAGGATGCGGGCTGGTGAACCTGACCCGCTCAAGACCGGCGATCTGCCCGCAGGCACGCAGCAGCTTGCCAAATGCCAGCCGGTCGCCGAACTCCACGCCGTAGGTGTTGACGTTCTGGCCGAGCAAGGTGATCTCCATGACACCCTGAGCGACCAGTGCCTCGATCTCGGCAAGGATGGCGCCCGGCCGGCGGTCCTTCTCCCGGCCTCGCAGGTTCGGCACGATGCAGAACGTGCAGGTGTTGTTACAACCCACGGAGATGGACACGAACGCGCTGTAGGCCGAGTCGCGCCGGGTGGGCAGAGTCGAGGGGAAGACCTCAAGGCTCTCGAGGATCTCGACCTGGGCCTGCCTGTTGTGACGGGCCCGGTCCAGGAGCGCCGGAAGTGAGCCCATGTTGTGCGTGCCGAACACGACGTCCACCCAGGGAGCCCGGTCCACTATGGTGGCGCGGTCCTTCTGGGCCAGGCAGCCGCCGACCGCGATCTGCATCGCGGGGTTCTTCAGCTTGGCCGGGCGGAGCTGGCCGAGGTTGCCGTACAGCTTGTTGTCGGCGTTCTCGCGCACGGCACAGGTGTTGAAGACCACGACGTCAGCGGTCTCCGGCGGATCGGGGACACCGGCGATGTCAACGTAGCCAGCCGACTCCAGCAGACCGGAAAGCCGCTCGGAGTCGTGAACGTTCATCTGACACCCGTAGGTATGCACTTGGTAGGTTCTCATCGCATCATCCAGCGTACGTGCTCTGGCTGCATTAACGGTTGACGACTGACGGGTGTGTGATCACGATGCGACGGCTTTCCATTTTGGTCGTAGGTGTAGCGGTACTGACGGGTTGCTCTTCCGGATCGACGAACGTGTCGGGCCCGGCACCCAGCACGTCACCGGCGGCAGCGCGCTCAGCCCCCGGCCCGGGCTCCGCCGCATCTTCAGGCTCCTTTCAGGGCTTCGGCGGCAACGTCACCAAGTTCTGTGACGCCTTCACCGTGGTCAAGACGGCGAAGGGCGGTGCCGACCCGGCAGCCACGGGTGCCGCCTTCCTCTCGGCCGCCGCAGACATGCGCCGCTATGCGCCCGCCTCCGTCAAGGCCGCCACCGAGACCTACGCCGTCCTGATCGAGAACACCGGCAAAGCCGCTCAGGCTGGCACACTCGACGCGATGACCCTGCAACAGGCGCTCACCCGGGGGATGGCAGAGAAGCCGGAGGACATCGCCACGGTCGCCATCTGGGTCAGCAAGAACTGTCCACGCTAACCGGGGATCAGCCGGCCACCAGAGAAAGCCCCGGACGACCCAATCCACCTCCGGACGTGTGCCGGAAACTGCATACTCCACAGATGAAGGGTCTGCTGCCAGTCGCGAGTGTCCGGCCGACACTGAGATCGTCCATCTACGTGGTGGTCATCGCACTCCTGGCCACCACGGGAATCGTCGGACAGTCACCATGGCCTGTTCTGATCGCCGCACTGCTCACGCTGCCTGCCTGCGTTGCCGTTGTGCCCTGCTACTACATCCTGTACGGCCTGCTGGCACTGATCCCGGGCGCGAACCCGTCGAGCAATAGTGGATCCGAGTCCCAGAGTGCCACCGGAGCCACGATCACCTCAGCCATGACGGGAGCTCAAGCGAGCTGGTTCGTGATCACCACGCAGGCGATCGGGATCCTCGCGTTCACCATCGCTGCGATTCTCAACGTCATCCTTCTGCGGGCAGTAGTGGCCCGGAGACGGAACGCCAGAAGGGCCCCGCCCGACCGTCCGGCCTAGTCGGGCAGGTGCTCGGGGGCATCCGCGATGGCATCCCGGATGACGGCGTGGCTGACGCTCGAGGGGTACCCCTTGCGCGCGAGCATGCCGGCCAGCCGCCTGGTCTGCACCTCGATGCCCAGGCCGTGCATCGCCCGCAGCCTCTTGTCCGCCAGGGCCCGGGCACGGTCATGCTCATCGGCCTCCGAGATGGAGGCCAGCGCCTCTTCGGCGAGATGCTCCTCGATGCCCTTGGTCCGAAGCTCCCGGGCCAGCGCCCGTCTGGCAAGCCCGCGACCTGCCTGCTGGGAACGGACGAGCATCTGGGCGTAGGCCCGGTCATCGATCAGGCCTACCTGGGTCATCCGGTCGAGAACGGCCGTGGCGACACCAGGGTCGCAGCCACGCTGGGCCAGCTTCTGGCTCAGCTCCTGGCGGCTGCGAGGCGTCATCGCCAGCTGCCGCAGCACGATCTGCCGTGCCACGTGGTATGGGTCCGGCTCCTTGTCCTGCTTCTGGACCTCGGGAGCCGGATCGCCGGCCGCACGGGCTGCGCGCGCCTGGGCCAGGTCAGCCACCGCGGGCGCAGCCTCATCCTGGGTTGCCATCGTGTGATGGATCAGAAGTCGACCGGCACGTCTCTGACCGACGCGTCACCTGTTGGCTCAGGCCTGAGCGAAGCGGCCACGATCGGCACGTCACGTACCGGGCCCTCGCTGACCGGAACATCATGGACCGGGAGGTCCCGGGCCACGACCTCGCGGACCGGGACCTCCTTGACCGCCCGCGTCTTGGCTGAGGCGCTCCTGGTCGCCGGGCCGTTCTTGTTGGGCCCCGACTTGATCGGCACGGTCTTGACCGGCCGCCCAGCCTTTGCCGGCAGCGCTGCGACCGTCGCCGCGGCAAGCGGTTCAGGCTTCTGGTCGACCCGCGGACCGATGCCCAGCTTCTCCTTGATCTTCTTCTCGATCTCGTCGGACAGGTCGGGGTTGTCCTTCAGGAAGGAGCGTGCGTTCTCCTTGCCCTGCCCCAGCTGGTCGCCCTCGTAGGTGTACCAGGCGCCGGCCTTTCGGACGAAGCCGTGCTCGACGCCCATGTCGATCAGGCCGCCCTCGCGAGAGATGCCATACCCGTAGATGATGTCGAACTCGGCCTGCTTGAACGGCGGGGCGACCTTGTTCTTGACGACCTTGACGCGGGTGCGGTTGCCCACCGGGTCAGTGCCGTCCTTGAGCGTCTCGATGCGACGGACATCCAGCCGGACCGAGGCGTAGAACTTCAGCGCCTTGCCACCGGTGGTGGTCTCGGGCGATCCGAACATCACGCCGATCTTTTCGCGGAGCTGGTTGATGAAGATCATCGTGGTGTTGGTGCTGCTGATCGTCCCGGTGAGCTTGCGCAGGGCCTGGGACATCAGCCGGGCCTGCAGACCGACGTGGCTGTCGCCCATCTCTCCCTCGATCTCGGCGCGGGGAACCAGCGCGGCAACGGAGTCGATCACGATGATGTCGATGGCCCCGGAGCGGATCAGCATGTCCGCGATCTCCAGCGCCTGCTCGCCGGTGTCCGGCTGGCTGACCAGCAGGGCATCCGTGTCGACGCCGAGCTTCTGCGCGTAGTCGGGGTCCAGGGCGTGCTCGGCATCGATGAAGGCCGCGATACCGCCGGCCTTCTGGGCGTTGGCCACCGCATGCAGGGCCACCGTCGTCTTGCCCGAGCTCTCAGGGCCGTAGATCTCGACGACGCGCCCTCGGGGCAGCCCGCCGATGCCCAGTGCGACGTCCAGGGCGATGGACCCCGTGGGAATGACGTCGATGGGGACGCGTACCTCGTCGCCGAGCCGCATCACTGCACCCTTGCCGTGTGCCTTCTCGATCTGCGCCATCACTGCATCCAGCGACTTCGCGCGATCTGCTCCAGCCATGTCCCTCACCTGCCGTTTCTGCATAGGGGTCTGCCGTCTACCTGCGACCGACACCTATGCGTGGTTGCATCTCGTGTCGAGTCAGACGTTATGAGTGACCACCGACAGCGACCCCCGGCAGGCGCAAGCCTGTGGACGGCGGGGTGCCGGGGCAACCCATGGGGAAAACAATACCCGAACAGATGTTCGACTCGCGGGCGGGACACGCCGCAATCGGCGGAGCACGTCCCGGGCGCCGGGGGGCAGCACCCCTCGCGCTCAGGACAGGAGCAGCTTCTCGATCCGGCGGGCCGCCAGAACCAGGCCGACCAGGCCCAGGACCAGTAGATAGGCCACATGGACGAGCAGGCCGGGGCCGACCTCGCCCAGCATCAGCGCCCGCTCCAGCGCCACCCCGTGGTAGAGCGGGGTGGCCTGGACGATCCACTGCACCCCGCCCGGGTAGGTCGACAGCGGGAAGAAGGTCGCGGAGAACAGGAACATCGGCTGGGTCACCAGGGTGACGTAGTCGAAGTCCACCCAGGAGCGCATGAACGTCGTCCCGAACATGCCGATCGCCGAGAACGCGAACCCGATCAACGTGGCGGCCGGCACGGCCAGCAGCGCCCACCAGGAGTGAACGGTGCCGACCAGCCAGGCCACGATCAGGAACGCGGTGGCATACAGGGCTCCGCGGATCAGGGACCAGGCGATCTCGCCCACCGCCACGTCCCGCGGGCCCAGCGGCGTGGCCAGCACTGAGTCGTACAGCTTGGCGAACTTGAGCTTGAAGAAGACGTTGAAGGTCGAGTCGAACACGGCCCCGTTCATCGCGGAGGCAGCCAGCAGCGCGGGCGCCACGAACTCGGCATACGGCACCACCTGGCCGTTGTCGGTGGTCACCGTCCGGATCAGCGCGCCGAGCCCGATGCCCAGCGAGAACAGGTAGAACACCGGCTCGGCGAACCCGGTCACCAGGGCGATCCAGGCGTGCCGGTAGCTCATGATGTTGCGCTCGACCAGGATGCGCGCCATCCCCGCGCCGGCCGGCATCGGCAGCACCCGCGAGATCCGCGAGGCGAGCCCCCCGCGAGACGAGGTGGGCACCTGCACCGGGGTAGTCATACGACCAGCCTCCGGATGAAGGCGCGGCGGGCGAGCCACCCGCTGACGGCGATGACCACCAGCAGGTAAGCCAGGTGGGCGGCGATGGCGGCGAAGTCAGGCGAGCCCAGGGCCAGCGAGCGGTTGGCCTGAACGCCGTGCCACAGCGGCATCACCCAGGCGACCGGTCGCAGCGGGCCCGGTAGCTGGCTGACCGGGAAGAAGATCCCGGAGAACAGGAACAGCGGGGTCATGATGAAGCGGAACAGGATGTTGAAGCCGCTGTCGGTCTCCTGCTTGGCCGAGAACGCGAAGACCGGCACGGCGAAAGCCATCCCGGTGAGCACGGTGACCGGCACGGCGAGCAGCACCCACCACGAGGCGAAGGAACCGAACAGCGCCGAGACCCCGAGGAAGATCACTGTCGCACCGGTGATCTGCATTGACACATAGATCAGATGGCCGAGCAGGACGTCGTTGATGCCCACCGGCGTGGCCAGCATCGCGTAGTACTTCCCGTTCCAGCGGATCGCCCCCATCACCGGGTAGGTCGACTCCCCCATCGCCACCCACATCGACTGCGCGGCGAGGATCCCGGGCACGACGAACTGCAGGTAGGGCACCCCGCCGACACCGCCGGAGGACTTGTTGACAAGGCTTCCCAGGCCAAGCCCCAGCGACAGCAGGAACATCAGGGGCGACAGGAAACGGCCGAAGATGCTTCCACGCCAGGTGCGCTTGTATGCGGTGAGCCAGGACCCGAAGACGGGTCGCCATCGGGCCGGCGCCGGACCGCTCGTGGTGGTGCGCAGCGATTCGCTCATCAGTCGATCAGGGTCCGTCCGGTCAGGTGCAGGAACACATCCTCCAGGGTCGAGCGACGGACCAGGGCCGACAACGGCCGCACCCCACGCTGATGGACCTGCCCGGCCGCGACGTCGCCGTCCTGGGTGTAGACGAGCAGCCGGTCTGGCAGGACCTCGATGCGCTCACCGATACCAGCGATGTCCCTGGCCTGCTGGGAGTGGTCGTCCGTGTCGAAGCGCAGCTCGAGAACCTCCTTGGTGGAGAACTCGGTGATCAGCGAGCGCGGCGATCCCTGCGCGACGATCTTGCCGTGGTCCATGACGACCAGCCGGTCACACAGCTGTTCAGCCTCGTCCATGTAGTGCGTCGTCAGGACCAGCGTCACCCCGGAGCGCTTGAGCCGGAACAGCCTGTCCCACAGCACGTGACGAGCCTGTGGATCGAGCCCCGTGGTGGGCTCGTCCAGCAACAGGATCTCGGGGCGGCTGATCAGCGAACGGGCAATCGTCAGGCGCCGCTTCATACCACCGGAGAGCGGCTCGACCGTCGACGTGGCCCGGTCGGTGAGCTGGGCGAACTCGAGCAGCTCCGTCGTGCGAGCGCGGACCTCCTTCTGGGACAGGCCGAAGTAGCGGCCGTAGATCCAGAGGTTCTCCTCCACGGACAGCTCCTCGTCGAGGGTGTCCTTCTGGGGTACGACGCCCAGCCGGGCACGAATCTGCGGGCCGTGGGTGGCCGGGTCCTGCCCGAAGACCCTCAGCAGGCCGCCGGTCACCGGGGACACACAGCCGACCATCTTCATCGTGGAGGACTTGCCGGCGCCGTTGGGCCCCAGGAAGCCGAAGGACTCGCCCCGCCGGACCGCGAAGTCGATGCCGTCCACCGCAGTGAAGGTCCCGAAGGTCTTGGTCAGGCCGGTCGCGTGCAGCAGGAAGTCGGGGTCAGGACGAGTCACACATCCAACGCTATCCCTTCAGCGCAAGGGGTTTTTGGCCCCCTCAGCGCCTCTCTTCGGGGTGACCGGGTTGCGCAGCTCCTGGCCGAGCCAGCGCTCGGGCGGGACGTCCATGTCCGCGCACAGGGCCAGCCAGGCCTCGCGTGGCTTGATCCCGAACTCAAGAGCCTGCATCGGCGTGCGGTTGCCGAGTGCGCCCAGGACGTGGTCACGTGCCAGGGAGCGCGCGTAAGCAGCGCCGAACTCGTCGTCCATCAGGCGCCAGAAATCACTGATCCGCATCAGGGGAGTCTTGCACGACCTGCTCAGATCGTGCCCGGCCACGGGCCGTCGGCCGCCCTTCGGGTGGCCACAGCCCACGCAGTACGCCGCTCCCCTGACCACGGAGAGCGGCGCATCCGGTATCGGAAAGGGCTACACCGCGACGTGGTCGACCTTGCCGTTGCTGGTCGCGATCTTGGCCGGGGCACCCGACACGTCGGGCACCGGCATCGCGGGCTTCTTGTCGGCCCTGATGCTGGTCATCAGCTGCTGGGCCAGGCCCAGACCGGCCCCGCCCATGGTCATCGCCTTGGCGAGCAGGTCTTCCATTCCCTCGGCGCCGTTGAGCACCACCAGGTTGTCGATGTTGCCCAGCGAGCTGGCAGCGGCAGCAACGATGGCCGGGTAGTTCTCGGCATACTGCTGGGCGATGACGGCGTCCTGGTTGGTGGCCAGGGCCTTGGCGCGGGCCTCGATCCCGGCAGCCTCGGCCAGGCCCTTCTCCTTGATCGCCGATGCCAGGGCGGCACCATTGAGCTGGGTGGCGTTCGCCTGGGCTGCACCGGCCAGCCGGACCTCCTCGGCCTGGGCCTGGGCCAGCGCGACGAGGGCTGCCCGGTTGGCTTCGGCAAGGGTGACCTGCTCGTAGGCCTTCGCATCGGCTGGCTTGCGCACCGTCGACTCGAGGAGCTTCTCCTGGCGCTGGGCGTCGAGCTCGGCCGCAGCGGTCTCGGCCCGGACAACCTCCTGGCGGGCCAGGGCCTCGGACAGCGGGCCGGCCTGCTGCGACTTGGACCGGGCCTGGTCCATCTGCGCCTGGTACTCGGACTGCTTGATGCTGGCCTCGCGGACGGCTGCGGCCTTCTCGGCGTTGGCGACCTGCTCGGCCTCGGTGGCCTCCTTGTCGCGCTGGGCGGCGGCGATCCGGGCCTTCGACTCGATCGCGGCGGCCTGCGGCTTGGCGAGGTTCTGGATGTACCCGGAGTCGTCGTCGATCTCCTGGATCTGCAGGCTGTCCACCCGCAGGCCCAGCTTCTGGAGGTCCTCGGCCAGCGAGGCGCGGATGTTAGCGGTCAGCTCTTCACGGTTGTGCAGCATGTCCTCGACGCTCATCCCGCCGACGATGGCGCGCAGGTGACCGGCGAACAGCTCGTGAATGGTGGCTTGCATCACGGTGGCGTCCTGCTCCAGGAACCGGCGCGCGGCGTTGGCGATGCTGGCCAGGTCGTCGCCGACCTTGTAGGCCACGACGCCCTTGACGGTCAGCGGGATGGACTGGTTGGACACGGCGTTGACGACCAGGCCGGTGGCCCGCAGGTCCAGGCCGAGACGGCGGACGGTCTGGAAGCCGGGCAGGACCGCGGTCCCTCGCCCGACGACGATCTTGAAGCCGAGGCTGTCCAGCGTGGTGTCGTTCTCACCTTTGGCACCCAGCCCCGAGATGATCAGCGCCTCGTTCGGCTCAGCGACCCGCCAGACGAGGCGGAATGCCAGAACCAGAAGGATGACGGCCGCGACTACGGCTCCTGCGATGACATACATGACGTCAGTGCTCCCTTTCGTGCCTCATTGTGGTAGCCGCTGAGACGTGCGGCGAGTGCGGTGGTGGGTAAGCGAGGTGGCGGGCAGCTGGTCAGCTGTGGCTGTCCAGGTGGATGGTTCCCGGGTGGCTGATCAGCAGTGACTCATCACGTGTAGCTGTGGTGTGGCGGCGGCGGTGTGTGGTCCGCCTGGGAAGGAGTCGGCACGGTGTCCTGGATCAGCGACCGGGGCGGCACGGTGTCCTGGATCAGCGACCGCGCGGGCAGCTCCGGCGAAACCGGCGGGGTGGGGTCCACCGGGCTGACATAGACGATCAGCGGTGGCTGATGGTCATCCACAACGACCTTGACCCCTTTTTCGATGATGGCCACGGGGTTGCTGGCGTAGGCGTAGAAGGCCTCGGACCCGCCGCGAATCTGCACGGTCACCTCACCGACCCGGCCAGGCGCGACCCGTCCGGTCACCCGCCCTGTCCTGCCGATCACCGAGTCATTCCTTCCGCCATCCCAGCAGTATGGACTAGCCCCGCGGCGGCGATCCCGGGGCGGTCCCCACCGGCCCGGTGGGCTCAGATCCAGCTGAGGTACTGGCGCAGATACAGGAACCCCAGGAAGGCGAAGACGTCGAGCAGGATGTGCGCGACGACCAGCGGCAGGACCCGGCGGGTGCGCAGGAACCACCAGGCGAAGATCAGCCCCATCGCGAGGTTCCCGGCGAACCCGCCCAGTCCCTGGTAGAGGTGGTAGCTCCCCCGCAGCACCGCGCTCGCGACCAGCGCCTGACCGCTCGACCAGCCCAGCTGGCGCAGCCGGGTCAGCAGGTAGCCGACCACGACGACCTCCTCCAGCACGCCGTTCTGGGTGGCCTGGAGCAGCAGCAGCGGCACCCGGTACCAGACGTCCGGGACGTCCACCACTGCGAGGTTGGCACTGACGCCCAGCTGGTGGGCAGACCAGACCAGCACCAGCCCCGGTATGCCGATCAGCGCGGCAAAGCCCGCGCCCTGAAGCAGATCCCTCCCCCACGGCCGGCGGTGCAGGCCGATCCCGAAGCCTGGGGTCGCCGGGTCCCGGGACAGGAGCACCAGCACGAGCAGGACCGGCATCAGCCCCTGGACGACCCCGGTGACGTCGTAGGCGATGTTGAGCCATATGCGAGGGGTCTGCGCACCGGAGGCGACCGTGGCGGTGGTCGCCGAGATGCCGCCCCGGACAGTGAGCTCGGCCCTCAGGTAGCCCAGCAGGGCGTAGATGCCGGACATCCCGAGCGAGACGCCGAGCACCGCAAGCACTTCGAGGCCACGGTTCCTGACCGGCGGGCTCGCCGGCTCGGCTGGTGGGTTCGCCGGCTCGGCTGGGGAGGTCACGCCGCCAGTCTGCCCCGAATGTGACCTGTCCGGCGGAACCATCCGACACGGACCGACGTCCTATCGGCATGAACCGCCCACGATGGATCGCTCTCGCCGCAGTCGCCGCCGTGGTGGTGCTGGTGGTGGGCGGGGCGATAGCGTGGAATGCGGGTCGGGCAGGCGTACCGGCCGCGCCAGTGGCTCGCGAGGCCTTCGGCTTCGACGCCGCTTATGCGGACCCCGACGCGAAGGTGATCATTGTTCGCTACGGCGACTCGAGCAGCTGTCCCAGCAAGGACATTCGCCATACTGTCGTCCAGAAACCGGACCGGGTCATCGTGACCCTCACCCGCGAGCGCATGCCGACCGACCGGTTCTGCACCCTGAACTACGGGGCCAGGCTTGTCCGGATCTCTCTCAGCACGCGGGTGAGCAACCGAACGATCATCGACGGCTCACACGGCACGCCGGTCACCGTCTCGCAGGGAGTCCCGCCCTTCGGCTAAGTCGCACCCGCAGCTGGCGGCGACAACTGGCAGCGCTCCCTGGTCGGCTCGCCCTGGCGCCGCGGGTATGCCTGGTGCCTCTGTCGGCGGGAGGTGGCAGGCTTGGGCTCACGATGAGATCCGAGGTGCTGGCCCGCTTCTCCCCCGCGACCCGAGACTGGTTCAGCGGAAGCTTCGCCGAGCCCACGGACGCGCAGATCGGTGCCTGGGACGCGATCAGCTCCGGTGCCCACACCCTCGTGGTGGCCCCGACTGGCTCTGGCAAGACACTGTCCGCCTTCCTGTGGGCCCTGGACCGGCTTGCCACGACCCCAGCGCCTGCCGAGCCACTACGCCGATGCCGCGTCCTCTACATCTCGCCGATGAAGGCCCTGGCCGTGGACGTCGAGCGCAACCTGCAGTCGCCCCTGGTCGGCATTGGCCACGCCGCCGCCAGGCTGGGCCTGCCGAAGCCCGAGGTAAGCGTCGCGATCCGTTCCGGGGACACTTCGGCGGCTGACCGCAGGTTGTTCAACCGCCGCCCTGCCGACGTCCTGATCACCACCCCCGAGTCCCTTTTCCTGATCCTGACCTCCAAGGCGCGCGAGTCGCTGGCCGGCGTCGAGACGGTCATCCTGGATGAGATCCACGCGGTGGCCGGCACCAAGCGTGGCGCTCACCTGGCGCTGAGCCTCGAACGACTCGACGCCCTGCTGGAGCGGCCCGCCCAGCGCGTCGGCCTGTCCGCGACCGTCCGGCCGGTCGGTGAGATCTCACGCTTCCTCGCGGGCGGCCGGCCGGTCACCGTTGTCCAGCCCTCCTCGACCAAACGCTGGGACCTTCAGGTGGTCGTCCCCATCCCGGACATGTCCGCCCTGGGCGAGACGGCCGGAGACGGCAACGGCAGCGCGGACTCCCCGGAGCGGCGAGCCTCGATCTGGCCACACGTCGAGGAACGCATCGTCGACCTGGTCGCCGACCATCGTTCAACACTGGTCTTCGCCAACTCCCGCCGTCAGGCCGAGCGGCTGACCGCCCGGCTGAACGAGATCTGGGCGGAGCGGCTGGAGCTCGCCTCCCTTGCCGCCGCGGACGATCCCGGCGGTCCGCTCGCCCTCGAGACAGGCAACGGTCATCCCGGATCGCCCGCCAGGGGCAGTCACGGCCCGGCCCGGACGCCCGCCGAGATGATGGCCCAGGCGGGCACCTCCAAGGGCGCCCCGGGAGTGCTCGCCCGGGCTCATCACGGCTCGGTGAGCAAGGAGCAGCGGGCGGTGATCGAGGAGGAGCTCAAATCCGGGCGGCTGCCTGCGGTCGTCGCCACCAGCACGCTCGAGCTGGGCATCGACATGGGCGCGATCGACCTGGTCATCCAGGTCGAGTCGCCGCCGAGCGTGGCCAGCGGGCTGCAGCGGGTCGGCCGCGCCGGTCACCAGGTGGGCGCAGTGTCTCGAGGAGTGGTCTTCCCCAAGTTCCGCGGGGACCTCGTGCAGACAGCCGTGGTGGTCGACCGGATGCGCCAGGGCGCCATCGAGTCGCTGCGGGTCCCCTCGAACCCGGTCGACGTGCTGGCCCAGCAAATCGTGGCCATCTGCGCACTGGACGACTGTGCCGTGGATGACCTGGAGCTGCTGGTACGCAAGGCCGCCCCGTTCGCCAGCCTGCCCCGGTCGATCCTCGAGTCGGTGCTCGACATGCTGTCCGGGCGCTATCCCAGCGACGAGTTCGCCGAGCTGCGGCCGCGCCTGGTCTGGGACCGGGTGACCGGCACCCTCAGCGGGCGGCCCGGGGCGCAGCGGCTGGCCGTCACCAGCGGGGGCACCATCCCGGACCGCGGGCTGTATGCCGTATTCCTCGCCGGCCGCGAGGGCACCGGGCGGCGGGTCGGCGAGCTGGACGAGGAGATGGTCTACGAGTCGCGGGTCGGCGATGTGTTCACCCTGGGCACCTCCTCGTGGCGGATCGAGGACATCACCCACGACCAGGTGCTCGTCACCCCGGCGCCGGGCCAGCCCGGCAAGCTGCCGTTCTGGAAGGGCGACTCGCTCGGACGGCCGGCTGAGCTGGGCCGTGCCGTGGGCGAGTTCGTCCGCGAGCTCGGACGGCTCGGACCCGAGAAGGCGCGGGCCAGGGTGACCGCCACCGGCCTGGATGCCTGGGCCGCGGACAACCTGCTCACCTACCTGGACGAGCAGCGCGAGGCGACCCGCCATGTTCCCGACGACCGCACGATCGTGGTCGAGCGGTTCCGTGACGAGATCGGCGACTGGCGGGTGGCCGTGCACTCCCCCTTCGGCGCGCAGGTGCACGCACCCTGGGCGTTGTGCGTCGCGGCCAGGATGCGCGAGCGTTTCGGGGTGGACGTGCAGGCCATGCACGGCGATGACGGCATCGTGTTCCGGCTGCCGGACATCGAGTTCGACGCGGGCTCCCCCGACGGCGCCACCTCGCACGGCAAGGGCTCGAACAGTGGGCTTGGCCATGAGCTGATGTCGCTGATCACCCTCGACGCCGATGACGTACACGATCTCGTCACCGCCGAGATCGGCGGGTCCGCCCTGTTCGCAGCGCGTTTCCGCGAGTGTGCGGCCCGGGCGCTGCTGCTGCCCCGCCGACGGCCGGACCGACGTCAGGCGCTGTGGCAGCAGCGTCAGCGGTCGGCCCAGCTGCTCAGCGTGGCCAGCCAGTACGCGTCCTTCCCGATCATCCTGGAAACGGTGCGCGAGTGCGTGCAGGACGTCTTCGACGTGCCCGGCCTGAGCTCTCTGATGCGTGAGATCAGCTCACGCTCGGTGCGGCTGGTCGAGGTCGAGACGCCCACGCCGTCCCCGTTCGCCCGCAGCCTGATGTTCGGCTATGTCGCGCAGTTCCTGTACGAGGGTGACTCTCCGCTGGCCGAGCGGCGCGCCGCGGCCCTGTCGCTGGACCCCACCCTGCTGGCCGAGCTGCTCGGGCGCGGCGAGGGCGCGGCACTGCGCGACCTGCTCGACCCGGCGGCGCTGGCACTGACCGAGTCCCAGCTCCAGCGGCTGGCAGACGGCCGGCGCTGCCGGGGCCTTGAGGATGTCGCCGACCTGGTGCGGGTGCTGGGCGCCCAGCCACATCAGGCGATCCTCGAGCGCTGCGTCGAGGGGACCACCGCCAACGACGTCTCCGCCTGGCTGGTCGATCTTGAGAGCGACCGGCGGCTGATCCGGGTGCGGATTGCCGGTGAGGAGCGCTGGTCCGCCATCGAGGACTCCGGACGGCTTCGTGACGCCCTCGGGGTCGCCCTGCCGGTCGGCATGCCCCAGGCTTTCCTGGAGCCGGTCCCTGACCCGCTGGGCGACCTGATCGCCCGACATGCCCGGACGCACGGCCCCTTCACCGCCCGCGATGTCGCCGACTGGTTCGGGCTCGGGATGGCAGTCGTGGCAGACGTCCTTCGCCGGCTGGTGTCTGCCGGCCGGGTGGTGGAGGGCGAGCTGAGACCGATCGAGTCCGGCGGCGGGGTCCACGGCAACGACTTCTGCGACGCCGAGGTGCTGCGTACACTCCGGCGCCGGTCCCTGGCAGCACTCCGCGCCGAGGTCGAGCCCGTGCCGGCCGTCGATCTGGCCCGATTCCTGCCCGCCTGGCAGGGCGTGGGCGCCGGGATGCGCGGCACCGAAGGCGTCCTGCGCGCGGTCGAACAGCTGGCTGGAGCGGTGCTGCCGGCCAGCGCCCTGGAGACGCTGGTGCTGCCCAGCCGGGTGGCGGCCTACAGCCCGGCGCTGCTGGACGAGCTGACCACCAGCGGCGAGGTGATCTGGCGCGGGCACGGCTCCCTGCCCGGCGATGACGGCTGGGTCTCGTTGCACCTGGCCGAGACCGCGGCCCTGACGCTGGCGGCACCCTCGACTGAGCTCGAGCTGTCGGAGCGCCATCGCCGGGTTCTCGACGCGCTGGGCGGCGGCGGCGCGTTCTTCTTCCGCACCCTCTCCGACACGATCGATGGCACCACCAAGAGCCCCGCAGTCAACGACGACAACGTCACCGGAGACGGCGCGGGGTCCGTCAGCACGGACTCGATCGGCGATGATGCGCTGACTCACCTCCTGTGGGACCTGATCTGGGCGGGGCACCTCAGCAACGACACGCTGGCTCCCTTGCGGGCACTGCTCCTGGGCGGACGTACGGCGCACAAGCCCCGGCGCACCGGCCCGCGCTCGACCCGGTACACCGGCAGGTCCGGCAGCCTCGGCGCGCTGTCCGGCCGGCAGCTTTCCACCGGGAGGACCTCTGGGGTCCCGCGATCGGGGCCATCCACCACGGCCGGCCGATGGTCTCTGCTGCCGGCCCTCGAGCCCGATGGCACCATTCGCTCGTACGCCGCGGCCGAGGTGCTGCTGGACCGGTACGGCATCGTGACGCGCGGTTCCGTCGTCGCGGAAGGGGTCTCGGGCGGTTTCGCCGGCGTCTACCGGGTGCTGGCCGCCGCCGAGGAGTCCGGAAGGGTGCGCCGCGGCTACTTCGTCGAAGGGCTGGGCGCGGCCCAGTTCGCCACCACCGGCGCCGTTGACCGGCTTCGCGCCCAGAGCCGGCCGCTGCCGGACGAGCTCGACCGGGCAGCTGCCGGACACCCCGACCGCCCCGAGTCAGCGCTGGTTCTCGCCGCCTGTGACCCTGCCAGTCCCTATGGCGCCGCTCTCGCCTGGCCTGCCAGGGTCTCTGACCTGAGCGGCCACCCGGCAGGTGCGACGCCTGACTCCGCGAACGGGCCGGTCCCGCGAACCGGCTCAGGGCACCGACCCGGTCGTAAAGCCGGGGCACTGGTGGTGCTCGTTGACGGCGCGCTCACGTTGTACGTCGAACGCGGTGGCAAGACCCTGCTGTCCTGGACCGATCAGCCCGCCTTGTTGCAGTCTGCCGCCGACGCGCTGGCTCTGGCAGTACGCGAGGGCGCGTTGGGCAGGCTGACCGTCGAGAAGGCGGATGGCGCTTCGGTCCTGGGCCCCGACCACCCGCTGGCAACCGCCCTCGCCGGGGCGGGCTTCCAGGCCACTCCCCGGGGGCTCCGCCTTCGACGCTGAGGGCCGGCGTGCCAGCTCGGAAGCGGGCCAGTCCTAGCACTGTGTGGCCGGCGTGCCCTTCACTGCGAGGTGAAGCTGAGGGCCTGTCAGTGCAGGTGCAGCTGCCAGTCACCCGGCACCAAGCCCTGCGGACCTGGCGTCGGCTGGTCAATGGGGTGGTGCAAAGGCGGGGCGAGCTCGGGCCCCTCGTACATCTGCTCGTCAGCAAAGTTGTAGAACCAGTCCTCGCCCGGCTCGTACGAACGGATCCACTGGTGCCCCTGCTCGGTGGCGTGCCGGCTCGCATGCTGCGAGGGTGACGAGTCGCAGCAGCCCACATGGCCACACTGCGCGCACCGGCGTAGGTGCAGCCACCAGCCACCGCTCGTCTCGCAATCCGCGCAACCGGGCCCGCTCGGAACAGTCTCAGGGACGATCCCAGGCACCTGGCTTCCAGGGGCAGGACTCACCACATCACCCCTGCTAGGCGTCAGGAAGCGGGCTGGCTAACGAGTTGGCGCCGCCGAACAACGCCGAGAGGTCCAGCGAGGGGACGTGCCGCTTGGACGCCAGGGAGAGATACCTGCGAGCGACTGCGTCCTTGCCAAAGCCCAGAACTGTGCTCAGCAACCCGACGGCCCGGGCGAGATCCTCCGGGGGCTCGGCGGCGACCACACACCGCCACATGGCGTCTTCGAGGGAGTTGAAGGCCATCTGCACTTCAGAGATGTCGTAGCCATGATTGAAACGCTCCGTCGCGATCTCATCCGCGAACCTGCTCATCGCCGCAAGATCGCGAGTCTTGATGGCTATCACGACGAGCTCGAACAGGTCAGCGAGAGCCTGCCGGGTGAACGCCTCCCCGGCCAGCTCGTAGTGCGTCACGTGCGCCCGGTGAAGGGATGAATATGCCTCATCCACTACGCCTGGCTCGGCCTCCAACAGCAGGACGTCAAGGTCCATGCTGCACCTCCCTTTGTCGCGCTCATTCTGTCACAAGGGACCACCCGGTGAGAGGACAGGGCGGGAGCGACAGGCGTGCCGCTGGCTCACCGAGGGTGGCGCCGTGAGACCAGAGGTCGGCAGCGATCGGGATGCCCCGACAGGCACATTCGCCCAGTTGCCGATCCGACCGGTACACGGCCCGCGGCGGGGAAAGGTCAGGCCGCAGAGGCGCTGACCAGGGGCTCGGAGCGATGGGGGATCGGCAGGGTCACCAGAGCGCTGACGGCCTCGGACTCTGCCGCGCGGTCCGATACATCGCTGAGCATCTGGGACATCGGCAGGTGCAAGGCCGCGCAGATCGAGGCCAGCAGCTCCGAGGAGGCTTCCTTCTCGCCACGCTCGACCTCACTGAGGTAGCCGAGCGAGACGGCGGCAGATGCGGATATCTCGCGCAAGGTGCGCCCCTGAGCCTGTCGGTGGCCACGGAGAACGTCACCGACTTCACGACGAAGCACAATCATGACGCCTCCTCCATAGCGGACCAGCAACGATAGTTAACAACAACGGTACCCCCCAAGCCCCGCCGGCTGCCTACCGGATTGCCGATTGGCTCCCACACGATGGGGTCAACAGTGCGCAGCCGAAGGATCTTCCCCGACCTGACCATCAAGCTCTTCAGCAAGGAGTGCGAGGACAGCCTGCACGCTCTGCGCCCGGACCTCGGCGCGGTCACCGGACAGGCTCAGCGCCCTCACCCTGGAGGAACCGGGCCCGGCAACCGCGATGTAGACCGTGCCCACCGGCTTGCCGTCGACCTCGCCCGGGCCCGCCACACCGGTGGTGGCCAGACCGTAGGTGGCTCTCATGAGTGCCCGCACCCCTCCGGCCATCTGCCCGGCCACCTCGGCGTCCACCGGCCCGGTCTGAGCCAGCAGAACCTCGTCGACCCCCAGCACGCCGGCCTTGAGGTCAGTCGCGTACGCGAGAACCCCTCCGCGTATCACGGCCGAGGCCCCGGCAACCTCTGTGAGGGCCGCGGCGACCAGCCCCCCGGTCAGCGACTCGGCCACCGCCACCGTCTGCCCCGAGGCTGTCAGACGAGCCACCAGCTCTGCGGCCGCTGCGGTCACCATGCTCAGGCCTCGGGCCGTGTGGCCTGCCCGGCGCCTGACCCGTTCCGACCTGCCGGGTCACCTGCCGCCATGTCCGGCCCTGCCCGGTCGCCTGCTGCCGCGCCCCGAGCCGCCGAGTCGCCCGCTGCCCGCTCTTCCGCCGCCTCGCCGCGAGCGGCCGAGTCGCCTGCTGCCGGGCCCGCCGTCGCCGAGTCGCCTGCTGCCGGGCCCCGCGTCGCCGAGCCGCCTGCTGCTTTGGGTGTTGCCGGGATCCGTGCCGCCGCCCGAGCAGCCGCCTTTCGCGTTGCCACCTCGCTTGCGGCCACCCCGCGTGCGGCAGCATCACGGGCAGCCGGCTCAGCGGTTGCCTTCTCTAGAGCGGCGGCCGCGCTGCGCTCGCGCTTGAGCTGGGCGCGAGGGCTGGTCTTGCGCAGCGTTTGTGCCCTCATCACGTAGTCGGCCCCGGTCACCACGGTCACGATGACCGCCAGGGTCATCACGACCGCGGCGATCTCGGTAAAGGGACTGTTCAGCGGCAGGATGTAGAGCAGGATCGCGACCGCCTGCAGGGCGGTCTTGAGCTTGCCACCGCGACTGGCCGGCATCACGCCGTGACGGATGACCATGAACCGCAGGATCGTGACGCCGACCTCACGGACGAGCACGACCACCGTGACCCACCAGGGGAGCAGCTCGATGATCGAGAGACCGACGAGCGCCATACCCATCAGGGCCTTGTCAGCGATCGGGTCGCTCACCTTGCCAAAGTCGGTGACCAGTCCCCGGGCCCGGGCGATGTCGCCATCCATCCGGTCGGTCGCCGTGGCAACCACGAACACGGCCGCGGCCAGCAGGCGGTAGCTGGTCAGCTGACCGCCGTCATACAGCAGGAAGTACCCGAAGAAGGGCACGAGCACGATCCGCAGGATGGTCAGCGCGTTGGCGATGTTCCAGACGCTCGGCTGGACAGGCCGAACGTGGGTGTCATCACCGGCGGGGATCACTCGGGTTCCGCGATGAGGTCGATGCCCTCGGTGTCCAGAACCACCGCGGCGACGATCTCGCCCACCGCCGGGGGTGCGGACGCGCCGCCGGCTTCCGGCCGGATCCGCAGGATCGTGGCGCCGTCGACGTCCGGCCCCTGATGGGCGGCGCGGCCGGTGAGCTCGCCGGTGTCCTCGTCGATCCCGTCGACCAGCACCTCGACCCGTTCGCCGATGCGCTCCTCGGACCGCTGGATGTTGAGCTCCTCCACCAGGGTCGTGAAATGGGCCACCCGGTCCTCGATGACATACCGGTCGAGCTTGCCCGGATAGGTCTCGGCCTCGGTGCCGTCCTCGTCGGAGTAGCCGAACACGCCGACCACGTCCAGACGCGCGGCCGTCAGGAAGGCCTCGAGCTCGTCGAGGTCCTCCTGGGTCTCCCCGGGGAACCCGACGATCACATTGGACCGGATCCCGGCCAGCGGGGCGCGAGCGCGGACCTGGTCGATCAGCTCCAGAAATGCCTTCGGCGAGCCGAACCGGCGCATCCTGCGCAGGAGCCGTTCTGAGGCGTGCTGGAAGGAGATGTCGAAGTACGGAACGACTCCGGGCGTCGAGGTCATCACATCGAGCAGGTCCATCCGGATCTCGGCGGGCTGAAGGTAGGACACCCGGACCCGCTCGATCCCGTCGACGGCCGCGATCTCGGGCAGCATCGTCTCCAGGAGACGCAGGTCCCCCAGGTCCTTGCCATACGACGTGGAGTTCTCGCTGACCAGGAAGATCTCCCGGACGTCGCGCTCGGCGAGCCAGCGGGCCTCGGCCAGCACATCGGAGGGCCGGCGCGAGACGAAGGACCCGCGAAACATCGGAATCGCGCAGAAGGCACAGCGCCGGTCGCAGCCGCTGGCGATCTTCAGAGGTGCCCACGGACGACCATCCAGGCGGGCGCGAACGACCCGTGGACCGCTGGCCGGTCCCGGCACCGCGACCGTCTCGACGGCGGGGGGGGTG
>JBBRZQ010000055.1:0-26563 GCA_038236535.1 Actinomycetales bacterium | reverse complement strand
GGCGACGAAGTCGGCGTCGCGCTCGATTCGTGGCCGCGCCGCCGACACCGGCCGGCGGGCATGGGGAGATCAGGCGCTGTACGTGCCCGCCAGCAGCGCTGGCTGAGGCTTGCCGATGTGGCCAGCCGCCTTGAGGATGGGCGGGACATCGGGGTCGGACACGAATGCCGCCCAGCCGTCCTCGTCCCAGTCGAACAGGACCCAGACCCGGTCTTGTGCGCTCGGGTCGCGGAAGACGGTCGAGCCCTTGGACCCGTGCTGGGCGCGCTTCTCAGCGCCCTTCGTTGAGAACACGTCCAGGAAGCGGTCGATATCCTCGACCTGCGTCGTTGCCAGGATCATCACTCGTACTCCTCCGTGCAGGGCGAACGTTGTTCGCCGATGTGGATCGCCGGCCGGTCGGCGGGCTTGCCACCGACTCTGCGCTCGTCGCCGACGGATCACATCGGGAGAACTCCCCATTTCCGTGAGGGAGTGCACGCGCCCTCAAGTGACCGCGAGACGCCACCCTTCCAGGGGGCCCGGCCTGAGAGCTCAGCCTCGCGCGTCATTCGCGACGATCTCGTGCCCCAACGCCCAGCGGGTAGCGGCGGCGCGATTGGACGCGCCGATCTTCGTGTAGATGTGCTGGATGTGGTGGTCTGCGGTCTTCGGCGATATGAACAGCTGGGTGGCGATATCCACAGTTGTGCAGCCAGCGGCGACCAGCTTGAGCACCTCGATCTCGCGACGGCTGAGGCCGGCTGGATGAGCATCGCCGGCCTGTCGGCCGAGCTCGCGACGGGCGGCGGCCAGCTCGTCCAGCGTCCAGACGGCCGCCTCGTTGAGGTCGAGAGCCGCCCCCGACAGTCTGAGCTCTGCCGCCCTTTCGGCGCCGAGCCGCCGCTCTAGCCGCTCGCCCAGCTCGGTGAGCTCGGGGACGTGGTGGAAGGAGGCGGGCACACGTGACAGGGCGCCGAACAACGTCATCGCCGGCTCGTGGCGTTCGAGCCGAACGAGCAGGGCCGGCACGCTGGCCAGAGTGATGGTCAGCTGCGCGACGTTACCGGCCTGCTGCGCCGCCCTGACGGCGGTATCGAACAGCGCGAGGGCGCGATCTGCCTCACCATCGGATGTGTGCAGACGCCCCGCGTCGCGAGCCAGGAACCCGTCGAAGAAATGGACCCCGTGCTCACGGACGTGCTCGACCGCCTCGTCCCAGGTCGCAAGCGCACGCTGCGGTTCCGCCTTCGACAAGGCCAGCCCGGCGATCCACAGGGCGTAGGCGATCCAATACGGGTTCTCGAGGTCCCGCGCAGCAGCGATCGACGCGTCGACGAGCTCGAGCGCCTCGGCAACCCTGCCGCTCGCCTGCAATCCGTCGACGTACGACGCCACCCCGTAGCCGCGAGTGGCGCCAAAGCGTGATGCCACCGAGCCGGTCAGCTCGACGTAGCGGTCCAGGTGTCCGCAGTAGACCTGCCCCAGCGCCTCGATGAATGTCGCGTACCCGGGTTCGCAGGGTTCGTAGCCGGGCATCGACTCCAGTTCCACCGCGGTATGGGCATTGACTGTTGCCGCCTCGGCGCGCCCGACGAAACAGGCGTAGCCGGCGGCGGCGTAGAGGCGAGGCAGCCGGGGGACGGCGGCACCGGCCACGGACTCCAGCAGCTCCTCCGCCCATGCCACGGTCTCAAAGAGCTCGATCGAGAATCCCATCAGTGCGGCGTGCGCCACGATGTCGACGGCGACCTTCATATCGCCGCGCTGTCTGCTCCATTGGAACGCCGTACGGAGGTTGCCGAGCTCAACATCGACCCAGTCGACGGAGTCGCGCCAGCCCGGTCCGTTCCACCGCTCCCAGCGGGCCGCGGCTGCACTGGCGAAGTATGCCGCGTGCCGATCGCGCATGCCCTCAAGGCCTCCGGTATCGGTCAACCGGTCCTCGGCGAACTGGCGGATCGTCTCGTACAGCCGGTATCGCGTGTGGGTCGCGCTGTGACCGGCGACGATCATCGACTTGCCCACAAGCGAGTCGAGCTGTCCCAGGATGTCGACGTCGTCGGCGCCGATGACCGTCGAGATGCTCGCCAGGTCGAATCCGCCGAAGAACACGGAGGCGTTTCGCAGCAGTTTCTGCTCCTCGGCGTCGAGCAGGTCGTACGACCAACCAACCGCACCGAGCAAGGTCTGCTGGCGAGCGGGCCGCCCTCCCTGACCCCGCAGCAACCGAAAGCGAGCACCGAGCCGGTCCCGCACCTCGATCGGGCTCATAGCAGCCATCCGCGCCGCCGCCAGCTCGATCCCGAGCGGCAGCCCGTCGAGGGTTTGGCATATCTCGGTCACCGCCGCTGCGGTCTGCGGGTCCAGCAACCCGAACATTGACCGAACGGCGCGGGCCCGCTGGACGAACAGCTTCACCGCGTCGGATTCGACGCCGCCCTCCAGGGCCAGTGGCGGCACCTCAACCAGCGTTTCGCCTGGGATCCATAAGTATTCGCGAGAGGTCGCAAGTACCCGCACGATTCCCGATCCGGCGAGGATCACGCTGATCGCCGCGGACACCGCCGAGAGAACGTGCTCGCAGTTGTCGATCAACACCAGCGCACGCCGGTTCGACAGCACGTCAGCGACGGTGTCGATGAGTTGGTCATCGCCGCGCGGGAGTATTCCCAGAGTGGTCGCGATCGCTGCGGTCACCGATGAGGCGTCACCCACCGAGGCGAGCTCGATGACCCACACGCCATCCGGGAACTCGCCTACGAGACCCGCGCCCACCTCGAGCGCAAGACGCGTCTTGCCCACACCACCCGCCCCGCCGAGCGTAACCAGCCGGTTCGAGCGCACGAGATCGGCAACTTCGACGACCAGGGCGTCGCGCCCGACAAAGGAGGTCGGCTGCTCCGGCAGGTTTCCGATCCACGTGTCCATACTTCGCAACGCCGGGAACTCCGACGGCAGGCCCTCTGCCATGAGTTGGTGCACCGTCATGCGGCGGTCGAGGTCGTGCAGCCGGTGCTCGCCAAGCGTGCGCAACGTCAGCCGCCCGCGCACCAGAAGCTCGGTCGTCTCCGACACGACGACCTGCCCGCCATTGGCGATTGACGTCAAGCGGGCCGCGCGGTCGACCTCCGGACCGACGTATCGGGGCCCACCGCCACCCGCTTCGCCGGTATGCAGACCCACCCGTACGTCGAACCCGATCGTCTCGCGCTCGGCGAACACTCGGCACTGCAGCTCCACAGCGGCCTCAGCAGCATCGACCGCCGTCGAGAACGTCGCGCCAATGCCGTCGTCGCCGATCGCGAACACGTACCCGCCGTGTCGCTCGATCGCATCTCGAGCGATGACGTCATGCCGCTCGACCGCCGCGGACGCTGCGTCCGGCGTCTCCCCCCAACGGCGGCTCGAACTGTCGACCGCCGTGATCAGGAAGGTCACCGTCCCCGCTGGTGGCTCGGCCGCCATGGCTGCACCTTATCCACGCCTTACGGCGTCCGCCAGAGACGACGACGGTCCACGGTCAGCCAGCACGAATCGCGGTGTTGACCTGTCCTGAACTCGTCGAGTCGCGATAATGGGATTTCGGGTACGGCATACGGACGGCAAAGCGGCCGCGAGGCATCGGGAACCGGCGCGCCGCGCGAGCGTGAAAGGGATGCACAGTGAGCGGACCGATCGACGTCTGGCGCCAGGCGGCAGACAAGTGGACCGAGGTGTACGCCTGCGTCGGCGACGCCGACTGGGCCCTTCAGACGCCCTGCAAGGAGTGGAGCGTGCGGGGTCTCGTCGACCACACCCTGCAGTGGCAGGCAACCGGTGGCGCCCTGCTCGGGGCGACTACGGCCCCGGGTGACGACTGGGAGACCATCCGCGAGGCGTATGCGATCTATCTCTCGGACCCGTTGAACCTCGCGGGGACGGTGGAGGAGTTCGCAGGAATCCCCAAGCAAGAGCTCACCGGGTTCCTGATCGGCGATCTGCTGATTCATTCGTGGGACCTGGCGCGATCGATCGGCGCGAGCGAAACGCTTCCGCCGGATGCGGTCCAGGCGACGATGGCCGGCCTGCAAAACGTGCCACCGACACTCTTGCGGGGTCATAACCCGCTCGGCCAGGCAATGATGGGGCCAGCCGTGGAGATTCCCGACGAAGCCAGTATCCAGGACAGAATGCTGGCGTTCAGCGGTCGCCGACCCTAGGAGTCACTCAATCTCGAGAGTGAGTCCCATGACGGGGGCTGAGACGGGCATTCGGTGGCTTTCGAGGGTGCCCTTCCCGGCTGACCCTGCGAGACTCCTTCGATGGTTGACGATCCGGTCGCGGCGCACTACGAGCTTGGCCTTGAACGCGATCGACTCTTCCGCGAGGGAGAGCCCCGCCTGGAGTTCACACGGACCCTGGAGCTGCTCGACCGTTTCCTGCCTCCTCCGCCGGCCCGCCTGATCGACGTCGGAGGTGGCCCCGGCGCTTACGCTGCGGTCTGGGCGCGCCAAGGCTACGAGGTCCACCTGTACGACTTGCTGGAGCTTCATGTCCAACAGGCGAAGCAGGCATTCAGATGACCAACCCGAGCATCGCTTCACCGCGGCGGTGGCTGATGCCCGTTCGACCCCCGAGCCGGACGCCTCCGCCGACGCGGTCGTCCTGCTGGGCCCGCTTTACCACCTCACTGAGCAGACTCAGCGCACCTCCGCGCTGCTCGAGGCCAGGCGAATACTGAAGCCGGGCGGGGTTGTGGCAGCCGTGGGTATCTCGCGTTTCGCCGCTCTCTTTGACGGATTGTGGCAGGGGTGGCTCAGCGACCCGCTCTTTCGCGCGGTCGCAGAACGCGACCTTGCTGAGGGGCAGCATCGAAACCCCGACCCGGTTCGTTACCCCCTGTGGTTCACCACCGCCTACTTCCACCGCCCCGAAGAGCTCACAGACGAAGTCACGCACGCAGGCTTCGACGCGGTGTCCTTGCACGGAATCGAAGGGCCGGGCTGGCTCATGCAAGAGCACTGGTCGGACCCTGACCGACGCGAGCAGATGTTGTTCGCGGCGCGAGCCGTTGAATCGGAGGCATCCCTGAGCAGCCTGAGCGCACACCTGCTCGCGGTCGGCACCAAGCCAGACCCGTGACCGAGGCTCACCGATCGGTGATCCGCCACCTGACGCCGTACGAGCTGTGTCTGACCTGAGCGTGCGGAGGCCTCCGCGTGGCGATTCACCTCGAGTCTCTTTCGGCGCTCAGCGGTAGTCGGCCCAGACCTTCTGGTCGACTCCGTCAACGGTCACCTCCCCGCCGTAGGGCAAAATCCACTGCGGTCGCGTGTGCCCAAACGGCACCCCGACGCAGACGACCGCCTCGGGGTTATACCGGCCGACCACCTCGATCGCGGCGTCGCGCTGCTGGGCTCGGTGGGCTGCGCGTTCCTGCGCGGTGGGCTGCTTCTCGAAGCTCGATGCCGGAGGGCGCGCGACGAGCACCGCGTCGACCGCGGCGAGCAGTCCCCGCTCGCCCAGGGACCGCAGGATCCAGCCGAACTCCTGAGCCGGGATGATCTCCTCGCTGGTCTCGAGGAGGAGTATCGCGCCGTCGAGCACCGCCGGGTCTGCCGGGAATCGCCCGGCGGTGAGGATCCACTGGACGACCTCGATGCAGCCGCCCCAGGTCCGTCCGGTCACAGTGCGGGACGGACCGGCCCAGGTCCACGGCTCGGTCGGCTCGCGGTCGCCGTACTGGGTCAGCGCTGCCGGGTCGGCCCAGTCCTTGCCGGTGTCCTCAGACTCGCCCGGATCGGTGACCTCCAGCCGCTCTCCAGTCAAGAGGGCTGCCCTCAGCGCCGCGACGTGACACGGGTCGACCGCCGGTCCAGGACCAAGCTGGACCTGCGTTGAGCCGCCATAGAACCCGGCAACGCCCTGTGTCCACAGCCAGCACAGGAGGTTCGTGTTGTCGCTGTAACCGAGGAACGGCTTGGGGTCAGCGCGCACGAGCTCGGGATCCAGATAAGGCATGACCGTGATCTGGTCCTCCCCGCCGATCGTGGCAAGGACGGCCCGGATGTCCGGATCGCCGAAGGCCGCGTTGAGGTCAGCTGCCCGATCCTGCGGGCTGGCACCGACCCGGCGGGTCGTCGCGTACTCGACCGGGGCGAGCCCGGTGATCGCGCAGAGGCGCTGCATCGCCTGCTCGTGTACGGCCGGAGCGGCACCGGGAGCCGCGAAGGACGGCGACATCACCGCCACCTTGTCACCGGGACGAGCCTTTGGGGGATGTACGAGGTCGTGAAGCATGCTCCATCCGACCATCGGCAGCCGTCTTCCGCCAATTGCTTCTGTGTCGCGCGCTCATCGGCATATCAAACATTTCAGCGCGTTGGCCTCGGCGCTGTGACCGACACCCAGGGACAGTGCAGATGCCACCCTGCAAGTCCTTGCCGAGTGCCACGCCGACGGGTAACGTACAACCACATGGTTGCACCACAGGTAGAGCGACAGGCTGCGGACCAGATCTTCGCCGCCCTCGCCGACCCGACCCGCCGCGACATCGTCACACGCGTGCTGCGCGACGAGGCATCCGTCTCCACCCTCGCTCGGCACTACGAGATGAGCTTCGCCGCAGTGCAGAAACACGTCGCTGTGCTCGAGCGGGCACGGCTGGTGACAAAGAGGCGACGCGGCCGCGAGCAGCTCGTGTCCGGCGACGTCACCACCATCCGCGCGGCCGCCAAACTGCTCGGCCAGTTCGAGGAGATCTGGCGCGGCCGCATCAGTCGAATCGAAGAGATCCTCAGCCAACCACCAGAAGGAGAAGCACCATGACAGTGATCAGCACCACGCCAGACACCGCGACCCTGACCATGACGATTGTGGCCGATCTTGCCGCCCCACCGAAGCGCGCATGGCAGGTTTGGGTCGACCCGCGCCAGCTCGAACGGTGGTGGGGGCCGCCCACGTGGCCAGCGACCTTCGAGCAGCACGACGTGGTTGTCGGCGGCCGGTCCAGCTACTACATGACCGGGCCCGACGGCGAGAGAAACCACGGCTGGTGGCGCTTCCTGGCCATCGACGAGCCGCACTCGCTCGAGTTCGAGGATGGCTTCGCCGACGGAGCGGGCGTACCGGACCCCTCGATGCCGACCGTGCACGGCCGCGTCGAACTACAGGAGACCGCCGGCGGCACACGTATGACGGTGACGTCGCGGTTCGCGACCCTCGAGCAGATGGAAAAACTGGTCGCGATGGGCATGGTCGAGGGCATGACCCTCGCGATGGGCCAGATCGACGAGATTCTGGCGGCAGCCTGACGTCGCAGTCCTGCGGACGGCCTACCTCCTCCGAGCCACCAGCACGGACGATCACCATCCAGCCGACCGGTATGCAGCGCTCGAGCCTGGCCGCCACGACCCTGACCTCCAACAGGTGGCATTCTGAGCAGATGAGCGACTACGAGATCGTCATCCACCTGCGTGAACCCGGCAAGCCACTGCGAATCCTGCTCCCCGGGGTAGGAAGCGATGCCGCCGAACAAGACCGTCAGAAGCTCAAGAACGAGATCGAGGAAGCCAGGCTCGCCGAGGTCCCCATCCTGGCCCTGCGGACCTCCAGCGGACACCCGGCGGAGTCGCTTGCGGTCGACCCCCTTGACGTCACCGAAGTCGACCTCATCGAGGTCCCCATCGACGATCCGCTGGGCGCCTCAGACCGGTAGCTGCGCCAGCGGACTACTCGATTTCTGGTTGCAGCTGTGGGTGCAGTCCGGGCGGCCCGGGCCGCGAGCGATCATGCGCGCTCTGCCAACGTTTCGTAGCGATCAGTCGATGGCCGTACTGGGTGGCGCGCCGTAGACCAGGTCGACATATTCGCGGTGATGTTCAATCCACCCCTTGATGAAAGGGCACAACGGGAGCACCTTCCGACCCGTGCCGCGCACGTCATCCAGAGCCGCTCGGGCCAATGCGGTGCCCACACCCTTACCCTCGTATGCCGGGTCGACCTCGGTGTGGGTAAACACGATCAAGTCCTTGGCCAACTGGTACTCGGCGAACCCAGCCATCTTCGGCCCGACACGCGCTTCGTATCGAGCCTCGTCGAGGTTGTGGCTTATCCGCACCTCGGGCACAGCCGCCTCCCAGTCTCAGATGCTCACCTTCGCGCCGTGGCGCCGTAGCGCCCAGATGCCTCAATACTGACACGGAGCTCGAGGCCTCTCATGTCCCACGATTCTCGAAACAGGGCAGCCTTGGTTGTCAAGATGCTGGTGTCGTAGTCCGAACCTCCGACGGCGACGTCACTCCTCTCCCGGCCCATTGACCGCCAGGGGCCTGGATCTGGGGAATGATCTTCCTACGGAAGGCAGCCGAGTCGAGGAGCGCGCATGCCGGACCCACAGGCGAGCGCCCCCCTTTCCTGGGGATCTGCCGCGGCATTCCGCCGCTACTTCTGGCAGCCGCCCAGGGCCCACGGCGATGTCATCGAGCGGCGCGAGGTCAGCTTCCTCGAGCTCTTCTACGACCTCGTCTATGTCGTCGTCATCTCCCAGGCGGCCCGCCATCTCGCCGGAGAAGTGACGTGGGCGGGTCTGGGCCGGTTCGCCGTCGTGTTCGGGTTGATCTGGCTCGCGTGGATCAACGGAGCCGTCTACCACGACCTGCACGGTCGCGCCGAGGGACGGACCCGGTCCTATGTCTTCCTCCAGATGGCTGTCCTCGCGCTCCTCGCGGTGTTCACCGGCGAGGCGACGGCGGGCGACGGCCCGGCCTTCGCCGCCGTTTACAGTGCGTACCTCTTCCTGCTCGGCTGGCTCTGGTACTCGGTGCGCCGCCAGGACGACCCGGCGTTCCGTCCCGCGACGACGCCATACATCGCCGGTGTCCTGGTCTCGGCCCCCGTCGTCGGGGCTAGCGCGCTGCTGCCAGACGTGGCGCGCCTGGCGGCCTGGGCGCTTGTCGTTGTCGGCTGGATCGCAGGCATCACCGTCCTGGACTGGCGCAGTGGGGCCACCCGGGACACCAGCATTAACGCGAGCGAGTCGTTGATCGAACGGTTCGACCTGTTCACCATCATCGTCCTGGGAGAGGTGGTCGTCGGTGTCGTCAACGGCATCGCGGATGCCAGCCGCACGCCGATCGCCGTCGTCACCGGCATCCTCGGGCTGGGGATCGGGTTCGCCTACTGGTGGAGCTACTTCGACCTCGTGGCAGCTCGCCGGGTGCGCAAGAAACGCGGAGCCCTGTCGCGGTGGCTCGTCGGCCACCTCCCGGTGACGATGACGATCGCCGCGACCGGCGGAGTCATGGTCAGCATCGTCGAGCACGCGCCCGGCGGCCACGCCCCCGCCCCCACCGCCATGGTGCTATCGCTGTCGGTAGCCGTCGGCGTCCTTGCCCTCATCCTCGTCGCAACCTCGCTCGCTGACTGGCAGGACCTCGCCCCGGTCTACCGACCGATCTCGGTAGCGCTGGCGTTGGCAGCCGTGCTTGCCCTCCTCCTCGGCTGGCTCGCCCCGCCACCATGGCTGCAGATCCTGCTGCTGACGCTGGTGCTAGGCGCCGTCTGGCTCTACGGCATCCTTACCTGGTTCTCTTTCACCCACAATGACGGGACGTCCCGGACCTAGGCCTGCCCAGGGCCCAAATCAGCACGTCGACCGTTGTGGTCTCGACGAAACCGCCCGCTACTTTGCATCGCCAGTATGTCGTTCCACTGCTGACCTAAGGCTGAACGTCTCAATGGTGCACGGCATCGCCCCATTGCTCGTCTTGGGAGAGCAATGTTTCACTTGCTGCTTGAGGGGGCGCCACCTGCGAAAGGGAAGTCCATGTGGATGCAGATCATCAAGACGCGCCTGAAGCCAGGCAGCGAGGCTGAACTGGGGAAACTGGCGGAGCACCTCAGGGCTGCGGAACAGCCAGGCTCCGGCCTGATTCGGTCAACGACCACGAGGGACCAGAAAGACCCGAACACGGTCTACACGATTGTGACCTTCGAAAGCGAGGAGAAGGCCCGCGCTCGCGAGCGGGATCCGCGACGTCAGGAAGCCCTGCAATCCATCAGGCAGATGATGGCCGAGCTCTTTGACGGACCTCCGGAGTTCATCGACTTGGACGTTGTCGAGGAGCACTCCGGCGCGTCGTAGGCGACAGGGCGGGCCGGTGACAAGCGGCGCGTCGAGCGGGGGAACCTAGAAGATCCGGCCCGTTACAGGAACGTTGCGGAGCAAGTTGCCACTGCTCTGACAGCACGTTTCATCGAGGTGTCGAGTCGTCGGGCCATCGGAGCGGCGGCTGCCGGCGCCCGGACCGATCGATCCCGCTGCCCTTGGTCACGCTGCAGCTATGCACGGCATCGAGATACTTGGTCCGCCGCCGGGAGGTCCCCGCCAACCCCGCTGGGAAGAGGCCAGCCCTGAGCCGTAGATCGCCCGGAATGCAATGATCTCAGCATGACTGTGTTGCCAGGCTTGTTGGACGCAACGACTGGGGAGATGCAACGAGCCCTCGCCGGTTCGTTGCACTCCGACTGGGGTGTCTTGGCAGGCGACCTGGAGTGGTCTTGCTGGAAGACCGGTGTGCACCTGGCCGACGACTTGTTCTCGTACGCCTCGCAGGTCCTCGCGCAACCCGCAGACAACTACCTCCCTGTCGAAGTCACTGTCATGGATGGGGCAACTCCGCAGGACCTGCTTCGTTCGATCGCCATGTGCGGAGAGCTTCTGAGCCTGGCAGCAGCGTCCGCTCATCCAAGCGCGCGGGCGTGGCATCCGTACGGCACCTCAGACGCGGAGGGGTTCACCGCCATGGGTGTCGTGGAAGCTCTCGTGCACACTCATGACATCACCGGGGGCATGGGCGTCGACTGGCAACCGCCGCATGAGCTCTGCGCCCCCGTGCTGCCTCGCCTCTTCCCCAATGCCCCTGACGGAAATCCTTCCGAGGTCCTGCTGTGGTGCGCAGGACGGGCTTCGCTCGGCGACAGGCCGCGCCTCACACGCTGGCGCTGGGACTCCTCAGTGCGTTCGTGAGCCGATCTCCTGAGAGGATGGCCCGACGCACCTCGTTGGTACCGTTTGTTCCATGTTGGGACGTGGCGGATTTGAAGACTGACCGGCTGACCCTGGAACCGGTGACGGTGCAGGACGCGGAGGAACTGTTCGTCATCTTGGGCGATCCGGAGGGGTGGTGGTACGAGCCAGAAGGCACACATGCCGACCTACAGACCACGATCGTGTTCTGTCAATGGGTCGCTGGGATGTGGGCCGCCGACGGCTTGTGCTACTGGACGGCTCGCGACCACACATCGGACGAGGTTGTGGGGCTAGGCGGCGCCCGTCGCCATTGCACCGGTACGTGGAACCTCAGCTACCGCATTGCCACCGCCCACCAAGGACGAGGATTGGCGACCGAAATCGGTATGGCCGCTCACCAGGCCGCGGCGAAAATCGATCCCTCCGTCGCATTCATCGCCTGGGTCGACGACGACAACACACCGTCACGCCGGGTTGCCGAACGCATCGGACTCACAAACCAAGGCCCACACGTCGACCTCAGCGACGGCCAGATCCGCCTGGCTTACAGCGACCGGCCCATCGCCTGAGCAGATTCCGTAGCGGATCCGGCTATGGGAGGCCACCGTGGGTGTTCCTGCTGCTGCTTGCTGACCGCGCTGCCGATCCCGGTGCTGTTGATCTCGGCGTCGTCGTTCAGCCCCCAAATTCTCGTCCTCTTTGCCATCTCGCTGCCACAGGTCGCACTGCTGTCGCATCCGGCGATGCGACACCGGGTACGCCACATTCAGGGGAGCGCCCTAGAGGTATCTGAGCGTTGAGACTTGGCCGCGTGAACCCCGATGGCCGGGATCGCGCGAGCAGTCAGAGATCGTCGGAACCGCACGCATCGGCTTGATCTGCGGATGGATGCGCTCACACCATCCGGCCGCCCGATAGCCTTCGCCAGACGGGTACCGGGCGGGTCGGCAAAGCCAGCTGAGGGAGCGAGACGATGACCATGGAGCAGGGTGCGGCGGAGGCCGATGTCCGGATCCGTGCCGGCCGCCCTCCCTGGATGCTGGTGCTCCTCGCCGGGGGTGTGGCGCTCCTGAACGCTGCCGTCGAAATGACGCGCGGCCAGTTTTGGGCCCTCCTGATCTTCGTTGGTTGTTTGCTGGTCGCTGAGGGTTTGTGGATCCGGTCATTCGGGGTCGTCCTGACCCCAGAGTTTGTGAAGGTGCGCGGGATCGTCAGGCGGAGCATCCCCTGGCGGGACGTGCAAGCCGTGATCCGCTTTGACCAGCTCGGCGTGCGGCGGGTCGCGCTCATCCTCGAGAGCGGTGAGCCGGTGAACTTGCGGGCCCCGGAAAGCACGTGGGGACTCGGCAGGGCCGCCTATGAGCGGGACTACCAGGGCATGGGCCAGTGGTGGCTCGCACACCGTGGTGAGTCATGGCGGCCTGTGCGGCCTGAGGCACCCCGACCGACAGAGCAGGACTGATTCGGGATACATAGGGCAGCGTCACACCGACCATTAAGTCGCGAGTGTCCTGCGAGGCAAGGCGGCAGGGAGCGCGGTCGCTCCCCACGTCGGAGTCGCCAAGTGATGCCCTTGACCGCATCTGAAGCCTTGCCAACATGGCAATGCTGGGTAAGGATTAATGGTCTCATTCGCCCAGGGAGACCCGCGGGAACTCGGCCACGGCCGGTGCGACACCGTCGGAACTTGAAAGTCTGATACTCACGGCTGCTCAGTACAACTCGAGAAAGGGAACTGCCCATGCCCAAAATTTCCGTCGGCCAGGAGAACGGCCACGACATCGACATCAACTACTACGACCACGGTATCGGTCAGCCCGTCGTGCTGATCCACGGTTATCCCCTCGACGCCCGCTCGTGGGAGAAGCAGGAGCGGGTGCTGCTGGATGTCGGATACCGGGTTGTCAGCTACGACAGACGCGGTTTCGGCGGCTCTAGCCAGCCCGTCACCGGTTACGACTACGACACCTTCGCCGCGGACCTCAACGTGCTGATGGAGCACCTCGACCTTCGGGATGTCGTGCTTGGAGGGCACTCGATGGGCACCGGCGAGGTGACCCGGTACCTCAGCCGGTACGGCTCGGCCCGCGTCAGCAAGGCGGTTCTGATCGCGTCTATCCCGCCCTACCTGCTCAAGACCGACGACAACCCCGAAGGTGTCGACGGATCGATCTTTGAGCAGACCAAGGCAGCGATCGTCGCTGACCGCCCGGCCTACTTCAAGACCTTCCTGGACGACTTCTTCAACGTCGATGTCCTGGGCGGCACCCGTATCAGCGACCAGGCGTGGCAGGCCGCCTTCACCATGGCTTTGGCAGCATCGGCCCACGCCGCCCTCGCCTGCGTGAACACCTGGACCACGGACTTCCGGGGCGACCTGCCCAAGATCGACGTCCCGGTGCTCCTCATCCACGGCGACGAGGACCGCATCCTGCCCTACCCCTCCACTGCGGCGCGGCTACCAGGACTGATCAAGGACCTCACCTTCGTCACCGTCGAGGGCGGCTCCCACAACATCCCCTGGACACACGCCGACGTGCTCAACCCGGTTCTGCTCGACTTCCTGAAGAGCTGACTTCACCGGTGGCCGGTTCGGCTCGCACCAGGGCCGGGCCGGCCACTGAGTCGTTCACCCATCGTCAGTCCTCCGCCGGCACCAGGTGCAATGAGGCGGGACCGTCTGTCCATCACAGTCATAACCCGCAACTCACCCAGGAAGTCTGACCATGTCATCCGACCCCATGACGAGCACCCAGTCGACCGACGCGCTGAGCGGGAAGCTCAAGCGCACCGAGCTTCAGCACAGCGCATCCTCGATCCCCGGACGGGAGATCGTGCAGGTGCTCACCGAGATCCCCGCCGGCGTCGAGTCGGGCTGGCACATCCATCCCGGCGAAGAGGTCGGCTACGTCGCAGCCGGGACGGTGCAGATGATGGTCGAGGGACAACCGACCCTCACCCTGCACGCCGGCGACCCGTTTCTCATGCCTCCCCGCACGCCACACAACGCGCGCGACGTTGGTCCCGAGACAGGCCGGATGCTCTCCACGTACATCGTCGAAGTGGGACAGCCACTCGCCACGCTCACCCACTGATGACATGCGTCACCGGGCGCCGAAATCTCAGCAACGTCGAGATCCCGGATGACATCAAGCCCGCGAACTCGCACGTCCCGTTGAACACGGTTCTCGACGAGAACGGTCTCCAGCGATGCTCGACGACCCACCCGCCAAAGCCGGTCAACGCGATATCGCCGCCGCCCGTGTACCCGTCGCCACGGTCCACCGACCGACCAGTCACTGAATACCGGCACTTTGAAGAGGAGCTCGGACCATGAATAACCTGCACAGCGGGCTGGTCTTAACCGAAGGCCACGAAAGCATTGGGTACACCCGGTCTGCCGTAGCGCGCACTGCAAGCAAGCCAATCGGAACGAGGGAGAAGATCCCATGATCGCCAACAACCGGATGTCAGCGGTACTTGTCTCGACGGACTTGGAGGCGAGCCAGAAGTTCTACGAGGCCAAGGTGGGACTGACCCTCTCACCGGAGTCCATCAAGAACCATCTGCTTTTCGAGTGTGGAGATGGAAACTCGCTGCTCATCTACGGCCGGGGGGCGGGGAACAAGGCCGACCACACTCAGGTGCGGTTCTGGTCGGCCAACATCGGCAAGGACGTTGCCGAACTGGCTGCCAACGGTATCGAGTTCGAGGAGTACGACACAGGAGCCTTCAAGACCGTTGACCACATCGTGACGTCCCCCGGAATCGGTCGTTCGGCCTGGTTCAAAGACCCAGACGGAAACACCATCGCCGTATTCCAACCGGAGTAGCCACCAACTGCGTGAACGTCCGCATCAGGACCCTCACCGAACGACGACGCACGCCCATTGCGCGCAGATCCGGATGTTCGTCCTCGCTTGACATCAGCAATCTCGCGCAGCAAACTCCTAACTATGTTAGTTATGCCTATCAAGGTCCGGGTAACCGAACGTCGTTCGGCGACAAGACTAGAGATCCTGGATGCGGCGTGGAAGATGGCCCGTGAGGGAGGGCTCTCGCAGATCACGCTCCGCGACCTGGCGCGACAGGTGGGCATGCAGGCGCCATCGCTCTACTCCCACTTTGCTTCGAAGAACGCCATCTACGACGCGATGTTCGCTCAGGCATGGACAGAATGCCTCGAGGTGATGAGTGCCGCTTCGCAGACGTCCCCGCGTGGGCGTCGAGCGGCGCTGAGGCTGTATGCGCGCACCTTCTTCGACTTCGCTGTCAGTGATTTGGCGCGTCACCAGCTCATGAACCAACGCACCATCGTCGGCTTCGAGCCCAGTCCCGAGTCGTATGCGGTCTCGGTGGCGGTCCTTGAGCTGTTTCGCGACAGCCTCGCGCCCCACGGCGTCACCAGGCAGGAGGACATCGACTTGTGTGTCGCGCTCGTCGGTGGACTGATCGACGCCCAGCTCGCCAACGATCCTGGCGGCGATCGCTGGGGGCGGCTGCTCAACCGAACGATCGACATGTTCGACCACAACCTGGGCAGCTAGCCCGAATTGAAGGAGAGGGCCATGGCCATTGAACTAGGAGTCCGTTCGACCAAGAAGGCGCGGAGGGCCGCTCTGGGCCGCGATGTCGCCATGACGTTGGCCGCTACTGAGTACGACCGTGTCGTCACCGTGTTCGAGGAATGCACCACCGCGCAGTGGGAGATGCCGACCGTCTGCACTGGGTGGGATGTGCGCGCCATGGCGGGTCACATGCTGGGCATGGCCCAGATGGTTGCGACCGTTCCGGAGCTGGTTCGCCAGCAGGCCACCTCTCTGCGGTCCGCGAAGAAGAACGGCGGGGCCAGCATCGATGCGCTCACCGCACTGCAGGTAGCAGAGAACGCGAACCTCAGTGCCAGCGCCCTGGTGGAGAGGATGAGGATCGTCGGCCCCAGAGCGGTGCGCGGCCGTCGACGCGCACCTGCCCTCATCCTTAACCGCCGCATTCCCGAGGCCCAGGACGTCGGCGGTCATTCAGAGTGGTGGACCTTTGGCTTTCTGTTCGACACCATCTTGACTCGCGACCCGTTCATGCATCGACTCGACATCAGCCAGGCCACAGGCGTCCCGGTGCACGCCACCGCCGAGCATGAGGGGGTGCTCGTGGACGACATCGTGCGCGAGTGGGCGGCTCGCCACGGTCAAGAGTTCAGGCTTGAGCTGTCAGGGCCGGCGGGAGGCAGTTGGGGCACCGGTGACACTGAACTGATCGGCATGGACGCCTTCGACTTCTGTCGCATACTGGCAGGCCGCATGCCAGCAACTGGCTTACTCGAAGTACAGGTCCCCTTCTGATCGCTGGCTCGAGCGAGGCGCCTGGACACTTCGCTGACCTGCGGGTTTGTCAGGGATGCCAAACGCCCCCGACATCTCGAGGGCGTTCAGTTCCGTCTCAACACGGAGCGCGCCCGAAGGGATTCGAACCCCCAACCTTCTGATCCGTAGGCAGTCTGAGCCGTATCCGCCTTGTGCCGGGATCGGCCTGAATAGGTCTTGACCTGCGTAAACGTCCTTGAGCCGTATGCCGGTTCGGACGCTTGAAACCGGTCTGTCCGTGCAGTTCCGGCGCATTTCCTGACGCATCCCTGACGCGCTTGCCCCTTGAGGGCCGGCGGTCGAGCCAGCCATGCCCACCCTCACCTCGAACAGTCGAGAGGTCACACCATGACCCGAGAAGTCCCACCACCCGAATCCGGCGACACCACCGCCGGCACGCTCTTCGTCGAAGATCAGCGGTTCGCGATCGTGCCCGAATGGGTCATCGACGCCCCCCTCTCCGACGGCGCGTTCCGCCTCTACTCGCTCCTGCTGCGCTATGGGAACAGCACTGGCTGCCGGATGCCGTCGCGGCCAACCCTGGCCCGCCGCCTACGCCGCTCGGTCGACGCGGTCGATCGCTCGATGCGGGCACTCACCGAGGCCGGCATCGTCCGCGTGGAGCACCGCCGATCCGGTGAGCAGTTCCTGTCCAACCGCTACCACGTTCGCACTTCCGCGCCCGGGCAGTTGGCGACCGTTGTTGGGGGTGGACGCGAATCTGCGACCACCCCCGAACCGCCCCAGGTCGGTAGCCGCACTTCTGCGGCTACCCCCGAACCGCCCGAAATGGGTGACCGCACTTCTGCGGCTACCCCTGGCCGCACATCTGCGGCGAGGGTGGCCGCAGATGTGCGGCCCAACCCAGAGATCCTTACCGACAAACCTCCTCCCCCTCCCCCCTCACGCATCGGCCGGCCATCGACGGCCAAGACGGTGGAGGAGGCTGACGACGCCCTCCTGCTGGCCTGTGGCATCACGAACCTCGACGCCCTCGCCGATCGGTGCATGGCCGCCCGAGGGTCCCTAGGGAGACCCACCGCCCGGTGGACGGCGCGGTGCCTGGCGGTCGTGATCAAGCTCGCGGTGGTGACCAGGGGGTGGCCGGCCGCCTCTATCGAGGCGGCACTGCTGTCCGTCGCTGCGGATCGGGAGACCCGCTCACCGGCCCGGGTGGCCGAGGCTGGCCCGTGGTGGGACGCGGCGGCTGTTGGGGTCGACCAGCCGGGCATGGACGCGGGTGAGCTCGCCGCTCTGGAGGCGCGACTGGCTGAGACCGATGGGCTGCGACCTGCACTCCAGGCCCGGGCCCGCGCCGAGTTGACCGCCGAGGGAATGCCCGTGATCCGTAGCACCGTCGCACGCCGTGCCTGCGCCATCCTCGACGTTCGGGATGCGCGATGAGTGCCACGCAGCCCCTCCCCAGCCGACTGCCCTGGACCGGGATCGACAGCCGGCCCGAGCCGACGACTCCGATCGGGCCGGGCGAGCGGCGCCCGGTCGGCCCACACCACTGCTACGGGTGCGGCTACGAGCCGTGCCTTATGGCGAAGTACGGCGGAACCTGCAGCGGCAAAGGACCCGAATCACCGTTCTGGCTCGGCTACCTGTCGCTACATCAGACCGGCGAAGTGCTGGCCGACAGGCCCGGCTGGACCACCAAGCAACGAGCGGACTACCTCGACGGGATCGAGTACCGCGCGCAGGTGGAGCGGGCGAACCTGCTCGCGCTGGCCTGCCAACAGCAGCCGCCGGCCGGTGAGCAGCCGTGACCACGCAACGAAGGATGCCCGACCCGGGCAAAAGCCACGAACCGCGCCGTCGCCCAACGCTTCGGCCGGCAGACCTCGTGGGGGCACACCACCCCACGAGCAACCACGACGCCGCCACCGTGCGGGGTCAGACCGCAATCAGGGAGTCCTCATGAGTTCAAGTTCGCAAGTCCTGGGAGTGCTGCAGCAGGTGGGCGGCCTCGCGTCTGATGTCGTTCCGAACCCGCCGGCCAAGGCCCCAGCCGGGGTGGCCGCACCGATCGCCGCCGTCATCAGCTACGTCAAGTGGGGCGTTCTGATCGTCATCTTCATCTCCGCACTGGCCGGCGTCGGCGCCCTCGCAGGGGGTCGCGTGTTCGGCAACCACGGTGCCAGCAAACTCGGAGTCTCGATGCTCGTCACCGCCGTCGGCGCCCTGGTCGTCTACGTCGGCCTGTATGCGTTCCTCACCGGGTTCGGGGCGGTGTGAGCCATGGCCACCATGCTGATGAGGTCAGCGCGGGCCAGAGGCTGGGTGGTCCTTACCGGAGTGCTCATCTTCGGCATCGCGATCCTGTTCGGGTTGGTCGTCTTCGTCTGGTCCGTGCTCGCTGGCACCGGACCGGACACCGGTGCCGGCGACCACCCTGGCGTCCGGGCGAACATCACCGCCGCCCCCAGACCGTCGCCGCCACCATCATCGACGTCGTCGTCAGCTGAAGCCGCCTTGGAGTCCGCGAAGAACGCTCTGGCCGCAAAACCCATGCTGCCGGTGGCACCCGCAGCCGCACTACCCCAGCCCATCGCAGGTCCGGCCGCCGAAGCGCCGGTGACGTTGCCGGCGGCGACGAACACGGCCGGGCTGATATCGACCGGGTATCCGCGCACACCGGCGGGAGCGGTCGCCCAGCTGGCCGCCATCGACGCCTTGGCGTTCAGAGACCTCAACCCCTCCAACACCAGAGCGGCCTACGACTGGGCTGCACTACCCGGCTCAGTGCCCTTAGCGCAGTGGACACCGCAGGTAGGCGTCTCAGCCATCCTGACCGCCGCGGGGACACCCCGCGGATCCAGCGAGCTCACCTCGGTGTGGGTTCTCACGCACGCCCAGGTCAAGGGGGTTCTGGACGATGGGAACTTCGTCGTTGCCTGCGTGCTCGGGGAGCTCGACGCGAACTATCGCTCCGCTGTCCGTGCCGGCGTCGGCGACTGCCAACGGATGGTCTGGGCGCAGGGTCGTTGGTGGATCGGGCCGGGCGCGCAGCCCGCGTTCGCGCCCTCGACCTGGCCCGGGAGCGCGGAATGCGTGCGCGCAGGCTGGTTGGAGGTGGCTAATGCCTAGCATTCCCAACCCGATTGACATCATCGGCCAAGGTCTGGGTGGCTCCCTCGCCGACCTGGCTGAGTCAGCTTTCAACCAGGCCATGAAGACCCTGTGGGACTTCTCCATGTCACTGCTGACGGGCGTGCTCGGGGTCATCGACCACCTCACCGTTCCCAACCTGGACCCGGTGTCCGGACCGTTGTCGTCCGTGATGCCCGCCACGATCTGGGTGGGCGGGGTACTCCTGGTGCTGCTCTCCTTCGTCCAGCTCGCCAAGGCCGCGATGTCTGGAGGCGGTGGACTGCTCCAGCTGTTCAAAGGCATCGGCCAGTACATGATCGTCACCGCGGGCGCGCTGGGCATCCTGACCACCTTGGTGACCGCGGCGGACGCAGCCGCCCGAGGAATCCTTGAGGCCGGGCTGAACGTGCACTCATGGCAAGGGATCAGCGCGGTGAACTCGCCCTGGCAGAACGCCGTCCACGCCGTCTCCGGCGCCGGTCTCGGCCTGATCGCGCTGCTCGGGGTGCTCCCTGCCGCGATCGGGCTCATGGTTGCGGCCCTGGTCCGAGAGGCCTCGATCCTGGTGATCGCCGCGACCATCCCCATCCTGGCGGCCGGTCTGGTGGCCGAAGCCACCTCTCGCTGGTTCTGGACCGGCCTGCGGTGGATGCTCGCGCTGATCCTGCTGACACCGGCCGTGGCCATCGTGATCAGCATCGGCTTCAAGGTCGCAACTTCCGCTTCCGAAGGCGGGGGTCCAGCTTCCTCGGATACGGGCCAACAGGCGGTGACGGCGTTCATCGGCGCCGCGGTGCTGCTCATCTCGGTCTTCTGCCCGCTGGCGATGTTCAAGCTCTTCGCGTTCATGGACCCAGGCACACCATCGGGACACACACTGCGAACATCCCTTTCCGACTTCGGATCCGGCTCAACACCGCTCGCGGGGGCTGCGGCCAGCGGTGGAGGCGGCGCCCCTTCCGGGAGTGTGACGCCGCAGGAGGCGGACGCGTCGGAGTCTGTGGACTCGCGGTGGGCGTCGGCAATGAGCAGGCTCTCGGCACCGCACCGGGTCATGGCCGCTGGGACCACCGCAGCCTTGTCTGGTGCCGGCCCGGTGCTGGAAGCCGCCGGCGTCGGTGCCGGCGCTGATGGCGCGAGCCAGGCCCCAGGGAGGCCGGCCGCACGCGGAGGTCGACCACCCTCGGCTGCTGGCCCCCAGACCAGTTCGGCCCCCGATAACACTGCTGATGACAGCGGCGACGCGCCGCCTCCGGCACCGGATGCCCCCGGTCCACCCGAAGGTGGTCCCGGGTCAAATGACGGTGGCCCTGCCGGGTCATCCGGCGGTCCTCGCCCACCCGCAACGGGTGGCACCTCGGGATCAGCAGGAACAACAGGGACCGGAGCGGCAAGCGTCGCCGAGGTAGCCGACGTGGCGGTGATCGCGGGATGAGCCAGTCAACTGGTCTGTACTCAGGTTGGCGCCGTGAACGGTTCGGTCCGTTCGCCGGGCTCTCCGGGCGCCAGGCCGGCGCCATCGCCCTGTCCTGGTTTCCGGCACTGGCAGCAGTGGGCCGCAGCCACTGGGGCTCAGCCCTGCAGCTGGGAGGGGTCTCTGTGTTGGTGACCATCCTGGTCGTCGTGCCGATACGGCGGCGACCGGCGGCCAAGTGGCTCTGGGACGTGCTGCTGTTCGCGGCCGGGCGGGCACTGGGCTGGGCCGAGTTCCGCGCGCGTGCAGCCACCGACGCGGGCTCGCAGGCGCGCTTGGATGAGCCGGACCTTCCCGGAGTCGCGGCCACGCTCAGGTTCCACGACGGACCTCCGCTGGCGCTGACCCGTTCGGTGTGCGTGGTCCAGGATCCCCGCGCCGGCCGGTGGGCTGCCACCGCCCAGGTCGCTCACCCTGGTCTGGGCAACGCCGACCCGGCGATGCGAGAGCTGTATGCCGCCCACCTCGGCGGGATGCTCGCCGCGGCCGCAGCCACCGGTGAGATCGCCAGGATCTCCATTCAGATCCGCACCGTCCCCGACGACGGCGCCGAGCGCGCGGCCTGGGTCGCCGATCACGCCAGCCCGCACGCGCCCTATGTGGTCGTGGAGGCAGCCGATCAGCTCGAGTCGCTGATGGCATCCACCGGGATCAGGCACGAGGTATTTGTGACCGTCGCGGTAGCCGAGGCCAAGATCCGCCGGGCCGCCAAAGAAGCCGGTGGAGGCGCCGACGGGCGAGCGCGGGTGCTCTACCGGCACTTGAGCGAGGTCGAGCAGCGGCTGCGGGGGCTGGGCGCAACCAGCGTGAACTGGTTGTCGACCCAGGAGCTCGCAGCCGCGATCCGGACCGGGTACAACCCGGCGGACGCGCTCGCCCTGCAGCGAGCCCGCCAGGAAGCAAACCGGGGTCGACTCACCGTCCTGGGCCCCAAGATGGGCGCGGCTGGACCATCCGGCGCGCTGCCACCAACGCCCAGGGCCTACACCCACGACGCCTGCACGACGGTGTCCTACGCGCTGCTTCTGCCCGAGCTGGCCACCCGGGTCGGCTCGCTGGCCAGGATGCTGGCGGTGAGCCGCTCTGGTGAGCGGCGGACACTGACGCTGCACTACGAGCCGATCCCCGTGGCCCGCGCCGGCAAGCAGGTGGAGCACGACCTGTGGGCCAGCGAGATCAGCGCCGACATGCGGACCAAGCGTGGCTTTCGGGTTGGTCGCCACGAGCGCCGCCGGGCTCGTGAGACCGCCGCCCACGAACAGCAGCTGGCCGCCGGACACACGATGGTGCGGGTCGCCGGGGTGGCCGCGGTGACCGTCCCCTCTGGCTGGAACGTCGAGGACCACGCGGCCTCTCTGGAGGCGGCAGCCCGGGCCAGCGGTTACGGCCTGCTGCGACTGGACCTGGCCCAGGATGTCGGGTTCGTCGCAGCCTGCCTGCCGATCGGTGTGGGGCTGGCCAGCCGGGAGTCCCGCTCATGAACGGGTTCAACCTGCGGTCAGATGTCCGCGGTCAGGGTAGGTCCCTGGCCCAGATCGCGGACGCGTATGGCGCCCCGCTACCGGCGGCGGTCCGCGCGGTCGCAGCCGCGAGCCGGCATACCGAAGCTGATCTGGTTCGTTCTGCTGGGAGCTCACGCGGGTTCATGGGCCGGGCGCGAGGCTGGTCACCGGTGCCGCACCCGTTGGTGGTCTATCGTGCCTCGACCGCCGAGATCGGTGGGGTGTTCCCCTTCGTCGGCGCCCAGGCGCTGCCGCCGACCGGGGCCTCAGTTGGAGTCGATACCCGCTCCGGCGCGGGCTTCTGCGTCGACCCGATGGGTTGGGTGCTCGCCGAGATCACCTCCAACCCGAACCTGGTGCTGTTCGGCAAACCGGGCACCGGCAAGTCGACCACAGTGAAGGCAATCCTGTTTCGCCTCATGCTTTTCGGCGTCCGCACCCTTGTGGCCGGTGACGTCAAGGACGAGTACGAGAAGCTCGCCCGTGCGGTTGGTGTCGAGCCGTTTGCCCTTGGGGTGGGGATGCCGGCGCGGATCAACCCCCTGGATCTGGGCCCGTTGGGTCAGGGCTGGGACCACCTTGCCGCTCCTGACCGCGCGGAGCGGGCTCGGGTGATCTTCGGACGCTGGCTGGTGCTGCTCAAGGCCCTGGTCGGAGCCCAAGGGGTGCCCACCACGGCGGCGGACGAGGACGCGCTGTCTGCGGTGTTGGCCCAGCTGACCGGCTGGGCTGCGGGAAGCGGACAGCTGCGGGTCATCACTATCCCGCAGGTCTGGGCGGCCCTTCGAGATCCCAGCGATGAGCTCGTCGAGGCCTGCCGGTACTCCTCAGCCCGGGCGATGACCGACGCCACCCGCCAGGTCACCTCCGCGCTGGGGGCGATGGTCCGCGGCGCCCTGGCCGGGTTGTTCGACGAACCCACGAACATCGCCATCGACTGGTCGGCGCCCATCCAGTCGTTGAGCCTGGGCCGTCTGGTGCCACTGGGTGACCAGGCGTTGGGAACCGCCTTGGCCTGCCTGAACTCCTGGTCGCGGGCGATGACTGACACCCGTCGATCGGGCCAGCACACGGTGGTGGTCCGCGACGAGGTGTGGCGCCAGATGCGCCTCGGGGTCGGCGCAGTGCAGTCCCTGGACGCGGATCTGAGACTGTCCCGCTCGGATGCGTGCATCCAGATGGTGGTAGCCCACAAACCCTCGGACATGCTCGCCGTGGGCGACACCGGGTCGATGGCGGCGAACATCGCCAAGGACCTGATGAACCTGTGCGACACCAAGGTCCTGCTCGGTCAGGACCGCAACGTCGCCGCAGAGCTGCAAGGACTGCTCGGGCTCTCTGAGATGGAAAGCGACGACATCTCCGGCTGGGCTCGGCAGCGCCGCGGCCGCGCCATCTGGCGGGTCGGCGATCGTTCCTACCGGGTCCAGACCGTCCGAGGGCCCTCGGAGGCAGAACTTTTTGATACCAACGATTCCCTCCGTGGCGGTGAGGCATGAGGAAGTTGCTGGCCGCCGGCGTGGCCCTACTCGCGGTGCTGCCGGTGTTCCTGGTGGTTTTGTCGGCTGCGCTCCTAAGTGGGACCGCCGCGGCCAGCGCATGCGGCTTCGGCGGGCCGGCCCAACAGGTGTCCGGCGTCAAGTTGGATCCCGAGCAGCTCGCCAACGCCAAGACCATCGTGGTGACCACCGGGCGCACCGGTATGTCGGCACGCGCCGCACTGGTGGCCGTGGCCACCGCCATGCAGGAGTCAGGCCTGCGGAATGTGCACTTCGGGGACCGCGACTCCCTGGGCTTGTTCCAACAGCGGGCCAGCTGGGGGCCAGCCGACCGGCGGCTCGACCCGGTCGCGACCACCGAGCTATTCCTCAATGCACTAGCCGCCGTGCCCCACTGGAAGTTTCTACCCATCACAGTCGCGTCCAACCAGGTCCAACACAGCGCGTTCCCCTCGGCAGTGGCGAAGTGGGAGAGGCTGGCCACACCGCTGGTCAGCACGTACTGGCATACGGACATTGGCAGTTCGGCACCGCCGGCGATGTCCGCGACTACGCCGTCCCCGATAGCCGTGCCTGTCGCGGACTGCCCCGGGCGCGGTGGTGAAGGCACCGGCGGAGGGGGCCTCACGAGGCTGCCGCCCGGCTTCGCCCTACCCACCGTTGCTCAGCAGGCCAGCGTCGTGCGGTTTGCCCTCGCCCAGCTGGGCAAGCCGTACTTGTGGGGTGGCACCGGGCCCGACGCGTGGGACTGCTCCGGGCTGACGATGCGAGCCTGGGGCGCAGCCGGAGTGCCCCTGCCGCGGACAACCTTCCAGCAGGTGCTGACCGGCGCCCCAGTCCCCTCGACGGCGGCACTGCAACCAGGCGACCTGATCTTCATCGCCGGATCGGACGGCACCGCAAGCAACCCCGGACACGTCGGCCTCTACATCGGCCCCGTCAAAGGCATCCCGTACCTGGTCCAGGCACCACAGACCGGGAAAACCGTTGAGATCAAACCCGTCTCGACCTGGCGCTCCCTGATCGTGGCAATCCGCCGACCCACCACACACCCATGAGAACGCACCCGAGCAGGAAGGGAAGACAGCGCCATGACCCCCACAGATGAGGCCCTGATGACCCGAGGCGAAGCAGCGGCACTCGCCTCAGCCGCGGCGATCGCCGCCACAGTAGTGACGGTGTTGCTCGGCGGCGCCCTGTCCGGTTTTCTCTTCGGCCGGGGCTGGGCCTGGCCGCCAACCGGCCAATTGCCCTCCACACTAGGCGAACTGGTCACCCAGCCAGGTGAGCCGTCCGCGGCATACGGACCAACACTGGGCAGGCTGCTGCCCGACCCGGCGCTTTTCTGGGGCACGGTGACAGTGCTGATGTCCGTGGCCGTCATCGGCGCGGGCTTCCTTGCTGCCGGCGCGGCGACCAGACGCCGGCAAGCCGGCATGGCCACCCGCGCCCAGATCGCGAAGGTGGGCCGGGCACCGGATGCGGGAGCCGTCTACGGGACCTACCTCGGCGCTGCGGTCCGGGCGCGAGGCGAGGACTCCGCGCTGACGATCGCCCCTGCCCGGGCCGGCAAGACGACGCGGTTGGCGGTTGGGCGGGTGGTCGACGCCCCCGGCGCTGTGGTGGCCACCTCGACCAAGGCCGACCTGGTGCACCTGACAGCATTCGCCCGCGGGACAAAAGGTACAGCGCACGTCTTCGACGCCGACCAGCTGTTGGCGTGGCCCACGCCGTGCCGGTGGGACATCGTGGCCGGATGCCAGGACGTGCGTGAGGCGCTGACCCGCGCCCGCGCGATGGTCGCCGCCCGGCCCCTGACCAGCGACCGCAACTCCAGCTTCTTCGAAGGCGCCAGCGAGACCGTTCTGCGCTGTCTGCTGCATGCCGCCGCCATCGACGGGGCGTCGATGCGCGAGGTGCTGGCCTGGGCACGGGACTTCACCGACGACACGCCATACGAGATCCTGCGCACCAATCCCGGCGCGGCGCCAGGGTGGCTCGCGGACCTGCGCAAGTTCTGCCGCGGCGCCGCACCGGAAACAGTCTCATCAACGGCGATGAGCCTGGGCCTGATCCTGAAGGCCATGGCCGACGACCGCGTCGTCGACCTGGTCTGCCCCAAGCCCGGCGAGGGCCTGGACGTCGAGGCCTTCGTCCGGAGCGGAACCGACACGCTCTACCTGGTCAGCGAGGGCGGTGAGGGTATCTCGACCGCCCCGCTGGTGACCGCGTTCGCCTCCGCGGTCGTCAGCTGCGCACGCCGGCTGAGCCTTACCCGCCCGGGCGGCAGGCTCGACCCGCCGCTGACACTGGTCCTGGACGAGGCCGCGAACGTCGCACCGCTGCCGGACCTGCCGATGCTGATGTCCGACGGCGGCGGTCGGGGCATGTCCACGTGGGCCTTCGTCCAGTCCTTCGCCCAGCTGCGGGCCCGGTGGGGTCGTGACGGCGCCGACTCGATCTGGGGCGCAAGCTCGATCAAGCTGCTCCTGGGCGGGTGCACCGAGGCCGACGATCTGGAGCGGATCTCCCGAGTGGTCGGCGATCGCAGGGTCGCTCGTCGGTCCCAGACCAGCCCAGGCGGGCTCGGCGCGCGGGCCCAAGTGACGACATCCACCTCAATGGAGAGGGAGCGG
>JBBRZQ010000054.1:0-26894 GCA_038236535.1 Actinomycetales bacterium | reverse complement strand
GAGGTCACCGGGTGGGTCGGCTGGATCGTCTTTGCCGGCACCATGATGATGATCCTCGGCGTGTTCCACATGTTCGAGGGCCTTATCGCTCTGTTCCGCCACACTCAGATCGCCTTCCCCACGTCCGGGCTCACCGTCCAGGTGAGCTACAACCAGTGGGGCTGGCTACAGCTCATCGCCGGGGCCCTCGTCTTCGCTGCCGGGGTCGGCCTCTTCACGGGTCGGATGTGGGCTCGCAGCCTGGGCGTCATCCTCGTGTCGATCAGCGCGCTGATCAACTTCGCGTGGGCGAACCTCTACCCCTTCTGGTCGCTCACCCTGCTGGCGCTCGACTTCTTCATCATCTACGCGATCATCGCGCACGGATCAGAGATGAAGGTCGCCCGAGAGGCAGAGTAGCCACCTCCGCCTGGGCTGAGGAACCCTGCGCTTGAAGGCGCCGACCCGCCGCCATAGGCGGGCCGGCGCCTTTGCGTCCCGTTATGGACCTGACGGCTTGGTCACCTGCCGGGAATGCGGAGCGGGAAGGACGTCAGTCTCGGGGGAGAATGGGCACGGAGGTGAGGCCGGGCTGGTCAGGGTCGTCGACGATCTCGATGTCGTCGAGCCAGGATCGGGACGCTCATCTTCATCAGCCTCTCGAAGGACGGGAAGTTGATCATCTCGGTGAACGGTCTCAAGGTGTTGATGGGTCGACGTACTGTTGCCTCCATCCGGGTTCCGGGCGCGGTTTCGCCATCGATCACATCCTGACCTCAGGGTCGGCAGCCGGGTTGTCGGTGCCCAATGGCCCGGCTGTGACCTCTCGGGTGGTGTCGTCGTATTACGGGGTCTCGGGGTCGGCGCACGGGAGGCGGCCATCGTCGATGCCGGCGTTGAAGGCCTCGAAGTCGCGAAGGTTCTGCTCCGCGTAGGCCTCGCTGAAGTCGGTGACCGCCCGGTCGAAGGCCTCGCCCTTGCCCAGATATGCGGCGATCGAGGCCGGATCACCCGAACGGGCGTGCCCGCGGGCAAGGGTCCGGCCACAGAGCCGGGCGTAGAACTCGACCTGGTTCGGCGTCGATCCCTCGACCTCGACCGAGCCCTTCCAGTCGCGCAGCTGGCGGATGTAGAACTGCCGGCTCACCCGCCCCTCGGACCAGCCGAGGAAGATGTCGGACTGCGCCTGGACCAGCTGCTGTCCCTCGACGACCCGCTGGCCGCAGTTGGGGTACCTGCTGGCCCCCAGGAACTCCTCGAGCACAGAGGGACCTGCCTCCTTGATCTGCAGGAACAAGGGGTCCTCGATGTCACGGCCCTGGAGCAGCATCACCATGCACCGGGTGCCTACGCTGCCGACCCCCACGACCTTCATGGCGATATCGACCGGGGTGTAGCGCTCCAGCAGGGTGCGCCGGGCGTCCGGGAGTGTTGCCTTGTACTCCGCGAACCCGGTGCGCACGACGTCCTCGAGCCCGTCCGGATCGGCTTCGTCGGGGATATCGCGCAGCGGCACCAGCAGCGGCGGCTGGCTGCGGATCCGGTAGCGGCCGTCGACCTCTTCGGTCAGCTTCGCCAGGGCCTGCAGGTTCGTGCGCTTGCGCGCCTTGCTGCTGAACCGCGCGAAGCGCTCGGCCGTCTCGCCGGCGTCCATGTGGCTGATCGCCTGAAGGTCCTCGATGGTGAAGCGGTCGTACCAGACGTCGAGGTGGCCCATCGGCGCGTACTCAGCCATCGCCTTGCGATACGCCCTGACCGTGGTGGCGGTGGCCCTTCGGACGGCGGCCCGGTCGAGTCCGAGATACTGCCCGGCCACGGTGAAGCTGGCTGCCAGCCGTTTGACGTCCCACTCGAACGGCCCCGGCAGGGTCTCGTCGAAGTCGTTGGCGTCGAAGACGAGCGCCCGTTCGGGGGAGGCATAGGCGCCGAAGTTGGACAGGTGGGCGTCGCCGCCGAGCTGCACCTGAAGTCCCGAGGTGGGCGTGGGCGCCAGGTCGGCGGCCATGATCCTGGCAGTGCCCCGGTAGAAGGTGAACGGCGACACCCGCATCCGGGCATGGCGCACCGGCACCAGCCATGGCACCCGGGTGGCGTTCTGCTCCTCCAGCAAGGTCACCGGGTCGCGCCGGCCCGCTGCCGGTTCCCAGGCGCCGTGGCTCGACCGGGGCACCCCCCGGCGTGCCTCCCGCCCGAGGTCGCGGCGCTCCTGCAGCGTGAGATGCACCGGAAAGGCCGGTATCGCGGCGGCGGTTGCCGGGGCAGCAGCCGTGGCCCTGCGCCGGCCTGACGTGGTCGCTGGCCTGCCTGCCGCCTTGCGGACCGGGGGCTTCGCGGCGGCCTTGCCCGACGGAGCCTTGACAGGGGCCTTCGCCTGAGCCTTCGCCGTGCGTTTGGTTGCCTTGGCCTTCGTCGTCGGCTTGGCCGCCGAGGCAGCCTTGGCCGGGTTCTTCGTCGTCCCCTTGGCTGCCGCGACTGGTGCCTTTGCTGCCTGCTCTGTCTGTTGTGCCATTCTCAGACCTCCGCCATGTTGTCGTTCGAGGCTGCCTTGCCCCGGGCCACCGCGAGGAGTGCTCCTGCGCTCACGTTCCGGGCACGCCTGCGAGCTGCGATCGCGAGATTCGACTCGGGCACCAGCACCCGCAGGCCGCTGGGGTGGATCCGGAACACCAAAGGCGTGGGCAGGTCCAGTGCCTCACCGTCGACCCCCGCAAAGGCCGATCCGGCCCGGGATCTCACCTCGAAGGACTCGCAGGTGAACTCGTGCCAGCCCGGGTCCCGACCACGTAGCCCCACCGCCGAGCGTGCCATCAGCATTGCGGCCTCGGTCCCGGAGGCCGAGCTCACCGCGAAGACGCCCAGGGTGCCGGTCTCCAGGCTGCGTCGTTGCGAGACGTCCACCGACGTACCGAGCACGTAGGGGTTGTTGGACACCATGATCAGGAACGCCCCGTCGACCTCGGTGCCGGCGGGCGTGGTGAACTGAAGGTCGAAGGGCTCGGCGGTGCTGCCGAGCATCTCGGGCAGCACGGCCATGGAGGTCTCCCGCTTGGCCGCCCGGTAGCTGTCCTGCTGGACGATCGTCGCGTAGACGCCGAGCGACACGTTGTTGACGAACAGCCGGTCGCCCACCATGGCATAGTCGATCCGCCGCTCGACCGCGTCGTGGAAGGCGTCCATGCTGCCGCGCGGGTCCTCGCGGTCCAGTCCGAGGTCGAGGGCGAAGTGGTTGCGGGTGCCGGCCGTGACGCAGACGAACGGGATGTCGTGCTCGATCGCGATCGACGCGACCAGGGCCTGCGAGCCGTCGCCGCCGGCCATGCCCAGGCAGTCGGCGCCCCCGGCGATGGCGTCCCGGGCGAGCTGCTCAAGGTCCAGGCCCTTGGCGAGCAGGATCGTCTCGACGCCGAGCTCGCGGGCCCGCTCCAGCAGCCCGAACTTCTCCACCTTGCCGCCGCCGGACCACGGGTTGCAGATGAGCACTGGATGCTTCGGCCGCCACCTGTCGCCCGAGAGCTGTTCCTGCACAACGTGCAGGTCGGGCACCAGCGCGGCCCGCGCGGCGATCCCGGCGACGGCGAACAGGGCTGCGAGCAGGGCGATCCGGCGGATCTCCTGATCGGTGCTCGAGGCCGCCCGGACGATGGCCAGCACGATGAGCCCGAACCCGGCGACCAGCCCGGCGATGCCGACGCCACGTCGCGGCATCTGCTCGGTCACCATCCACCAGCCGCCACTGACCGCCAGGATGAGGCCGACCAGCGCGATGAAGAGCTCTAGCCCGTTGTGCAGCAGGAACGTGACGAGCGCGATCACCAGCAGCAGGTCGGCCGCCAGGGCCAGAACCGCCAGCACCCGTGCTCGTGCGGTCGCCTGGCCTGCTGTCGCGGTGCGGTCTGTCGTTGCCATCCGGCTCATCCCCTCGTCAAGGCCATCTCCCGATACTTCTCCCTGCCGCCCCGGCCGTACTCATCCAGATCGGGTGATTCCCGCTGCGCTCTGCCCCGCCGGGGGCGACGGGTGCCGGCGCTGGTCAGGTCCGTGGCAGCTGCCCCAGCTGTTGCCGGCCCCGCACGGACACGGATCGCCGGGCGAGCGTCGTGCGTCGCGACGCTCATACTTCGCCTTGATGCCTGTCGCGTCCTGGCCCCGGCGGACCAGGTCGGCCATCCCGCGCATCGGCAGGTCGATGTGACGGAAGAACAGCTGGTATCCGTCGCACAGGTAGTGCAGGCCCGGCTCGCCGTCGGGGGTGCTGATGAACCGGTCCTTCGGGCAGCCGCCGTTGCAGGCGAAGCGCACATCGCAGGACTTGCAGAACTCGGTCAGCGTGTCCAGCTTCGCCGACCCGAACGCGCGTTGCTGCCCGGAGGCGACCATCGCCAGCATGGTCCGGCCGTCGGCGATGTTGCCGAGCTTGTAGCCGGGCTCCACGTAGTGGTCGCAGGAGTAGAGATCGCCGTTGTGCTCCAGCGCCAGGGCCGTTCCACAGGTGCGGGCGTGCACGCACATGCCGGCCTGGTCGTGACCCAGCCAGTGGGCCAGCGCGGTGTCGAAGGTCTGGACGAAGACGTCGCCGACGTCGTGGCGGACCCATTCCTCGAACACGTCGATCAGGAATCGTCCGTACTGCGCGCCGCCGATGGTCCGGTGGGTGACCAGGTCGCCGTCCTGCCGGTACAGCGGACGGCCCCCCGAGCGCTCGCCCCAGCCGGCCTCGGCCAGTGGCAGCAGCTCGGGGGTGGCCCGTTCGACGACCGGGATGAACTGGACGAAGGAGGCGCCGAGCTCGTCGCGCAGGAAGGTGTAGACCTCGCGGCCGTGGTCCCCGTTGGCCGCGTTCACCGTGGTGAGCGCGTTCCACTCGACGCCGTGACGCTTCAGCACCGCCAGCCCGGCGATGACCCTGTCGAAGGTCGGCTTGCCGCCCTTGTCGACCCGGAACGCGTCATGCATCGCGCGCGGCCCGTCGATCGAGATGCCGACCAGGAAGTCGTTGTCCTTCAGGAACTTCGCCCACTCGTCGTCGATCAGCGTCCCGTTGGTCTGGATCGTGTTGATGAGCTTCTGCCCGGGGGCGGCGAGCTCGCGTTCGAGCTCGATCGTGCGCCGGAAGAAGTCGAGGCCCATCATCGTCGGTTCGCCGCCCTGGAACGCGACCACGACCTCCCCGATACCGGCGTGCCCCTCAAGGAGCTGACGCAGGTAGGCCTTGTGGATCTCGTCGTTCATCCGGAAGTCGCTGCCCGGGTACAGCTGCTCCTTGGACAGGAAGAAGCAGTACTCGCAGTCGAGGTTGCAGATGGCGCCGGTCGGCTTGGACATCACGTGGAACGCCCGGGGCGCAACGGAGTCGAGCAGGGGGGAGCTCATCGGGACATCCTCGCAGTCAGCACGGCGATTGGTCGAGGCTCTGTCGTTGGTTCGAGACTGATCCTGCCTTCACGACGGTGGGAGCGACCCGCGAACGCGAGTCGCTCCCACCGACCACTGATGTCAGTCGCGGATCAGTCGCGGCGGTCGTCGCGTCGGTCGTCGCGGCGATCTGCGCGGCGGTGGTGACCGTGCGCGACGACTGCGGCGCCGCCCACTACTGCCACTGTCCTACGCCTACGCTGGCGTCGTGCTGGAGGCATGTCAGGCTCCTTCCTGGACTTGGTCGGCTTCTGCGAGGTCGGCCTCGATCGCGGCCACCACCGCCTGGGTGGGGATGGTTCCCCGGGCGACCAGCTGGCCGCCAGAGTGCCGGACGGCGGCGGCGAACGGCGCCGACCACTTGTTCTCCCACACGATGATCGCGGCTGAGCTGCCGGGTTCGATCACCTCGGCGATGTCAGTCAGGTCCTGTTCGCCGAGCACCATGGCCAGTGCGGATTCATACGATCGCAGATCTCCCAGCTCGCCGTCCTCGATGTCGTCGGTCTCGAAGACCTCGAAGCTGCCGTCGGGGTCTTTCTTGACCACGAGCAGGTCCAGAACACGGACCAGACCCCGGTCGGTCAGGTCGCTGATCACCGGCGCGATACTGCCGTTGAACTTGCTGCCTGGGAACTCGACGACCAGCCAGTCGACTGCTCCCATCTCATCCATTGGATCGGGCATGTGGTTCTCCTTACCGACCCTCCGCGCTGACCGGGGGTCCCGTTGACGCCTGGGTGGATCGATCAGCGGAGGGCGCCGCGTGGCCACCCTTCTCGATCCCCTTGGCCGGCTGCGAGCTTCCGCACCCGGGCAGGTGGTTTTACGGTAGGCGCGTCGGGCGGTCCCGGGCACCCCCCGACGCACTTCTCACCCGGGTGAGAAGTGCCCAGCTCATGCTCTATCCCTCCGAGGCGCGAACGGGGTAGCGTCACCTGGTCTTACGTCCGCAGGACGCCAGGCCAGGGGGCGTCAGGACGGGAAGGGCCGGGGGCATGACGAGTGTCAGGGTGACCGGGGCGGGCGACGTCGCCGCGGCCCGATCCTCTGTCTATGCGGAGGCGGACGACTGGCGGCTGCGCCCGCCGCAACCGGTGGCCCGTCAGGTGCAGCGGGTCCGGCTTGTCGAACCGCTGGTGGCTTCCGGGGACGCCCGGGTCGTGGTGGTCTCGGCTCCGGCGGGATACGGCAAGAGCACGGTCCTGCGGCAATGGTCGGAGAGGGACCCGCGTCCCTTCCTGTGGCTGAGGTGCGACCTCAGCGATGCCGACACGGTGCTGTTCGTCAGGCGGCTGGCAGTAGCGGTGGACCGGCGGGTCCCGCTCGGCGATGACCTCATGCTCCCGCTGGCGGGGCGCCTGGAATCGGCCCCTGAGGTGGCTCGCCTGCTGTCCCGGGTGCTGGGCGCCGTTCAGGAGCCGTTCGTCCTGGTGCTGGACGACGTCCACCACCTGGCGCACACGCCCGCCGAAGAACTCATCACGGACATCCTTCTTTCGCTCCCGCCGGGCGCCCAGCTCGCCCTGTCAGGTCGTTCACGCCCCGAGGTGTCCTTGGGGCGCCTGCGGGTGGAGGGCCGGGTGTGCGAGATCGGTCCCGACGATCTTGCGCTGTCGCGTGACGAGGCGCGGGCGCTGCTCCGATCGCGTGGTCTGGAGGTCGACGACTCCGGGCTCGACGAGCTCTACCAGGCAACGGAGGGCTGGGCTGCCGGTCTTCAGCTGATCACGCTGGCGCAGGCGGGGACGTCCTCGTACACGGCGGCGTCGACCCCGCCACCGCGAGCGCTGCGTCAGGGGGATCGCTTCCTGGCCGAGTATGTCCGCGAGGAGGTGCTCACCGCGATCGAGCCGCAGGTGCTCTCCTTCCTGATGGACACGTCCGTCCTGGACAACCCCTCCGGGGCCAGATGCGACGAGGTGCTCGGGCGCAGCGGGAGCGCCGAGCTTCTCGAGCAGCTCGCCGCGACCCGGCGGCTGTTCCTGTCTCCCACCGACGGCGACCGGCACGGATACCACATGCACCCGTTGTTTGCCGACCTGCTCCGGGACGAGCTCCGCCGCACCCGCCCTGACCGCTTCCGTGAGCTGCACCTGGCAGCGAGCGCCCAGACCGAGGCCGAGGGTGACATCGACGGGGCGATCCGTCATGCGGTGGCTGCGCAGGCAGCCGACCTGGCCGGCGACCTCGTGCTGTCGAATGCCACCCGGTATGTGGGCCGGGGGCTGCACCAGACCGTTGGCCGGTGGCTGGAGCTGGTCGACCCGAAGTGGACCCGGCATACGGCGTCCATGGCGATGGGGGCGGGCCTGCACGCTGTTGCGTCGGTCGACCCGGCGGCGCTGATCGAGCACCTTGCGGTGCTTCGCGCCCTTCCCGAGACCGGCCGGCTGGCCGATGGGACCCCCTCGGTGGCAGTCGCCGTGGCGGTGTTGGAGGCGCTCTCGGGCCAGTTCCCGATCGACCAGATGCCGAGACGCGCCGCGATTGTTCTCGCGGCCGGCCGCGAGAACAATCCCTGGTATGCGCTGGCCACGGCTCTGCAGGGCCAGTGCCAGCTGTTGATGGGCGACATCTCGGGCGGCCGGGAGCTTCTGGTCGAAGCGCTCGGTGACCTTGAGGTGGCCCATTTCCGGGCGCTCGTCTTCGCCAACCTCGCGCTGGCAGATATCGCCGAGGACGAGTGGGAGGGCGCCGAGGTCAACGCCGCGCAGTCCTGTGCCATCGCCCGGGAGAATGACCTGGAAGCACTGCCCATGCTCGTGCTGGTCAGTGCCGTCGCCGCCTGGGTGCACGCGCGGGCCGGTCACGTCGGGCAGGCTGAGGCCTACGCCAGCGAGGCGGCGACCCGGCTGGAGTCGCTCAACGGTGCGAACGGGTTCTCCAGCAGGCTGAGGATCCTGGTCCCCACCTGTCTGGCTGAGGCGAGGCTGGGGCTGGGCGACCTCGACGACGCACGGCACCTGCACAGCAGAGCGCTGGACGCCTGCGTGCTGGAGCCGCGTGCCCAGCTCGTCCTGCGCCTCGTCGATCGCCTGGGCGCCCGGCTGGAGGATGCCAGCCAGTCACGGCTCACCGGCGAGGCGCCCACCATCGCCGAGCGTCGGGTGCTTGAGCTCCTGCCGACGCACGCGCCCTTGCAGGAGATCGCCGAGACCCTGTTCGTCTCCCGCAACACGGTGAAGTCGCACACGCTGTCCATCTACCGCAAGCTCGACGTGAGCTCACGCAGCGATGCGGTGACCAAGGCCCGGGCCCTGGGCCTGCTGCGCAGAGGCGTCTGACCCTGCACGACTTCACCCGGATGGGGTGAGGTTCCGGGGTGGGCCCGCTGCGACAGTGGTCAGATCCGCTCGGGCCGTTGGCGCACGTCGCCGGCCAGGCTCGCGGTGTTGACCGAAGGGACAGAGCCATGCTCCAGCCCGGCGACCGGAGGTCGAGCAGATGAGCGGACTCACGATCCTTGCCTTGGTCTTCGCCGTCTATGCGCTGCTGGCAGGGCGCCTTGACCGGCTGTCGATCACCGCGCCGATGGTGTTCGTCGTTGTCGGGAGCCTGCTGGGCCCGGGCGGCACCGGCCTGCTGAAGATATCGCTGAGCAACGAGACGACCCTGGCGATCACCGAGATCACCCTGGCGATCCTGCTGTTCGCCGACGCCTCGACGGTCCGGTTCCGGGACGTCGAGGGCGACGCCAGTCTGCCCGGCCGGCTCCTGTTCATCGGGTTGCCACTGACCGTGCTGCTGGGGACTGTCCTGGCCTACCTGCTGGAGCCCGGTATCGGGTGGGCGGCGGCGGCGCTGGTGGCCACGATCCTGGCGCCTACCGATGCTGCGTTGGGTCTGGCGGTGGTGACCAACCGCGTGGTGCCGGGGCGGATCCGGCGGGCGCTCAACGTCGAGAGCGGGCTGAACGACGGGCTGGCCGCCCCGTTCGTGACGCTGTTCCTGGCCATCGTGCTGTCTGAGGAGTCCTCCAGCACCGAGGGGTGGGGGCTTGCGGCGCTGACCCAGATCGGGCTGGCCGTGATGGCGGCACTGGTCGTCGGGCTGGCCGGAGGCTGGCTGGTCAGTCAGGCCAGGTCCCATGGCTGGACCTCTCCGGTGTCGGAGCAGCTGGTGGTGCTGGCTCTGGCCGTGCTCTCCTACACCGGGGCGGTGGCGGTCGGCGGCAACGGGTTCGTGGCAGCCTTCCTCGGCGGGCTGCTGTTCGGGCAGGCCACCAAGGGGCAGCTGGAGGCTCCGGTGGAGTTCAGCGAGACCATCGGCCTGTTCATGTCGTTCTTCGTCTGGACGTTGTTCGGTGCGCTGTTCGTGGGTCCGGTGCTGACCGGGTCGGTGTACTGGGCGGCGATCGGTTACGCGGTGCTGAGCCTCACCGTGGTGCGAATGCTCCCCGTTGCGCTGGCGTTGACCGGACTTGGTATGCACAAGAGCACCTGGCTGTTCATGGGCTGGTTCGGCCCGCGCGGCCTGGCGTCCGTCGTGTTCACCCTGGTGGCTCTCGAGGACCTGCATACCGCTTCTCCCGAGCGGAGCCCGCTCGTCCAGGTGGCCACCTGGACGATCCTGCTGTCGGTCCTCGCGCACGGGCTGACCGCAGGATTCCTGGCGCCCCGCTACGGCGCGGCGATGAGCGCCGCCGGCGACATCCCCGAGATGGCGCCGGCCCACGAGCCGCGGATGCGCAGCCGGTCGCTGACCAGGCAACGGACGGATCAGGGTGAGAGCCCCGACCTTGGTCCGGCCGCCGACATGGGTGGCGAGCGAGCGTGACGGTTCTCGCAGCCTCGGTGAGCCGGTGAGCGACACCACGGCCACCAGGAGCATTCCGGGGCTGGACCTGATCAGGACCTACCAGGCGCGTTGGCTGGCGAAGGATGTCGTTGCCGGCCTTGTCCTCTCGGCCCTGCTGGTGCCCCAGGGGATGGCCTATGCCGAGCTGGCCGGCCTGCCCGCGGTGACCGGGCTGTACACGTCCGTCATGTGCCTGCTCGGGTACGCCATCTTCGGCCCCTCGAAGGTCCTGGTGCTGGGCCCCGACTCCTCGCTCGGCCCGATGATCGCGGCGACAATCCTGCCGCTGATGGGAGCAGACGGGGACCCCGCCCGGGCCGTCGCGCTCGCCTCCATGCTGGCGTTGTTCACCGGCGCGGTCATGGTGCTGTCCGGGGTGGCCAAGCTCGGGTTCATCGCCGACCTGCTGTCCAAGCCGACCATGCTCGGCTACATGAACGGGCTGGCGCTGACCATCCTGGTGGGCCAGCTCCCCAAGCTCTTCGGCTTCTCCGTGGACGCCGACAACTTCATCGGTGAGCTGACCGGCTTCGTCAGCGGGGTGACCAGCGGCGAGATCGTTGGGGCAGCCGCGGCGATCGGCATCGCCTCCCTCGTGCTCATCATGGTCCTGCAAGGGTGGCTGCCGAAGCTGCCGACGGTCCTGATCGCGGTGGTGGCCGCGATCATCTCGGCCACGGTGTTCTCGCTGGAGGCCACGGGCGTCAAGCTGGTAGGGGTGCTGCCTCAGGGTCTGCCCTCGCTGACCATCCCCCAGATCGGCTGGTCGGATCTGCTGCCACTGGTCGGCGGCGCCCTCGGGATCTCGCTGGTGGCACTGGCCGACACGATCTCGACGTCATCCTCCTTCGCTGACCGTCGCGGCGAGGACGTGGACGGCAACAAGGAGATGGTCGGGCTCGGCGCGGCCAACCTGGCCGCCGGGCTCTTCCAGGGTTTTCCGGTCAGTACCAGCGGGTCGCGGACCGCTGTTGCGGAGCAGTCCGGGGCCAAGACCCAGGTCACCGGACTCGTGGGGGCTGCGGTGATCACCCTCATGCTCCTGTTTGTTCCCGGGTTACTGCAGGACCTGCCGCAACCCACGCTGGCCGCCGTGGTCATCGCCGCGTCGCTGTCGCTGGCCGACCTCCCGGCCACCCGGCATCTCTGGTCGCAGAGCGGCACCGACTTCACCCTCTCGATGGCGGCCTTTGCCGGGGTGGTGCTGCTCGGGGTGCTTCCCGGGATCGTCGTGGCCATCACCCTCTCGGTGGCCAACGTCTTCCGCCGCGCCTGGTGGCCCTACCACGTGAAACTGGGCCGCAGGGCGGGCGTCGCCGGTTTCCATGACGTGGATAGGCACCCCGACGCAGAGCAGATACCGGGGTGCACGATCTTCCGGTTCGACGCCCCGCTGATCTTCGCCAACGCCCGCACGTTCCGTGACCATATCCGGGCGATGGCGAAGGAGACACCCGCGCCGGCCTGGATCATCGTGGCCGCCGAGCCCGTCAGCGACGTCGACACCACCGCCTGCGACATGCTCGAGGACCTGGTCACTGCCCTTGACGCGCAGGGGGTAAGGCTGGTCTTCGCCGAGCTGAAGGGGCCGGTGAAAGAGAAGGCCCGCCGGTTCGGGCTGAGCGCCACCCTCTCCGACGACCGCTTCTTCCCGAGCGTGAATGCCGCGGTGGCGGCCTTTGAGTCGGGCGCCTCCCCGGCGAGGGGAGCCGCTGATGGCGCAGAGGGATGACCTCGGCTCGTCCTGCTGCTCCTGATCTTCTGAGGGCGCCGGCACCTGCTGGTCGACTACGCGCTCCCGGTGCTCATGCTGCAGTACGCCATCCAGTTCCTGGCTCTGGCCCTTCCGGCGACGGCTGCCAGGCTCGCCCTGGAGGTGCGGTTCTTCCAGCGGTTCGGCATCCAGCCCGGCCCCGCCGTCTCGACGGGCGACCAGCACGTGTCGCTGTCGCAGCTCATCCTGGTCAGCACGTTCGTGAGCCTCTTCGCCGGCTTCATGCCGTTGTCGGGAGTATGGGGTGCCCGAGGCCGGGTACACCCACGGGCTGCGGGAGGTCGGGGTTCCCAGCGCCATTGTGCTGTCCACGGCGGTCGCCTTCCGGCTGGCGACCTTCTACCTTCCGCCGATCTGGGGTACGTTCTCGATGAGGTGGCTGACCTCGCACTCGTATGTCTGAGGCGACTCTCTGAGGCGACTGTTTCAGGCGGCCATGGTCAGCAGGCGCAGGTCGGGCAGCCGGATACGTTCACCCGGGTGATAAGCGTTTCGCCGGCCCCTGAGGCCACCGCTCCGTGGTGTGATCGAGATACGCGCGGTGCCACGCTGAGCACTAGATCACGTGAGGTCGAAAGTGGAGGAATGCCATGGGGAAGTTGCTGGTGCTGATCGCCGCTGCTGTTCTGCTTGCTGGATGCGGGGGGCCAACGTCCAGCAAGACGACGCCATCTGCAGCGCCCTCACAGTCACCGTCGTCGGCCTCGGCCAGCAGTGGTGACTCGACCACCGGTGGGGCGCCGACGGCCGAGCAGACCACCTGGGCGGGCAAGGTGTGCACGTCGACGACGACCCTGAAGACGGATATCGAGGGCCTCGCCTCAGCAGTCACCTCGGGTAGCAGCGACGTCAGTGCTGCGCTGACTGCCCAGATGACGAAGGTCAAGGCGTCGGCCTCGACCCTGGCAGCGACCGCCACCGCTGTCCCGGCAGGAAGTGAGAGCGACCCCGAGGCCGCCGCAGTCAAGACGGCGGCTGATGAGTTCAAGGCCTCCTTGACCACCCTCGAGCAGAGCGTTACCTCGCTGGAGGGCAAGTCGGGGATCTCCAAGGCAAGCGCACTGGCGAGCGTGGGCACCGCGGCCGGTGACACGCTGTCCAAGCTCAGCGCGGCCACGGTCGTGATCACGAACGCGGCCAAGGACGGGAAGAGCACGCTCGGCCAGGCCTTCTCGGCCGCACCCTCGTGCAGCTCGCTGACCTCGTGAGCACAGTCAATCTCATGGGGTGTGCCGTGGGATGTGCTGTTGGCGGGTGAGCACCCACGGACGGTGCGTGGGTTCATCCCTTGCGGAGGATGCCAGGGGGGTCGGACATCGAGCACCGTTGGGGAGCCAGGAGGGTAGTGCGGCCGACCCAGATCCCCGGGACGGGTGAGCCCCTCCGCCAACTGAGAGGTGTGACACATGGCTACAGGAAAAGCCCCGGTGCTCGAGGCACTGGCCGAGATGAACGCGGTGTCGTTGTCCCGCACCGAGCTGGATGCCCGGTCACTGCTGCTGGTCCGGCTCGCCGCCCTGGTTGCGGTCGACGCCCCCGTGTCGTCGTACTACCTGCACATCGGGCCCTCGATCGACGCGGGCCTGACCGTCAAGGACGCTGAGGACGTGCTGGTCGCGGCCGCCCCGATCGTTGGCGCGCCGCGGGCCGCGGCCGCCGCGGCCCGGATCTCCGAAGCCCTTGACGTGGCGATCGAGGTTGCCCTCGAAGAGGAGTAGACGCGCTCGGCGGCCGTCCAGATGACGAAGGGCTGAGCAGGGCCGGCGTAGCTGGCCAGGATGGCCCGCTGAGCGTGAGCAGGACTGAGGGATACCGGTTTCAGCGTGTGTTGCCGGCTGAGGTTTCGGCGTAGAGTTTTCTTGGACTTGAGTTCAGGAGCCTTGCCGGTTTCGGTTGATCTGCGACAGCTCGGGGGACCAGATGTCTTCGCAAGGAGAGACGTTCGACGCACTGCTGGAGGCACTGCCCGACGCTCTGATCGGGATCGACGAGTCAGGGGTGATCCGGCTCGTCAACCGGCAGGCCGAGCTGATCTTCGGCTATGAACGCGGCGAGCTGCTCGGGGCACCCCCCGAGATGCTCTTGCCGGAGTCTTTCCGGGAGTACTACGTCCGGTATCGAGAGGGATATCAGGCAGCCGCGGCTCCGCGCCTGATGGCAGAGAGCGTCAGGGTGAGCGGGAAGCGTCGCGATGGCACCGAGTTCCCGGTTGACGTCGCGCTGTCCTCGCTGCACACCGGCGACGGCACACTGGCGATCGCCGCGGTCCGCGAGATGACCCACTACAACGGGTTGGCGCCAGACCGCCGCAGGGCTGACCGGCTCCTGGCGATCGTTGAGCACTCCGATGACGCGATCATCGGCATGTCGCTGAACAGCATCATCACGAGCTTCAACGGCGGCGCCGAGAGGATGTACGGGTACTCCGCCGTCGAGGTCAGCGGCCGGCCGATCTCACTTCTCAGTCCGCAGGACCGGGCCGGGGAGAGCACCGCCATTCTTGCCAGGGTCAGGGCGGGCGAGGCAGTGGATCACCTCGAAACAGAGCGGGTCCGCAAGGACGGCACGGTGTTCGAGGTGTCGGTCAGTGTCACGCCGGTGCGCGACAGCGCCGGCGCGATCGTCGGCGCCTCCACGATCGCCCGCGACGTGTCCGAGGCGAAGCGGGCGTTTGAGGCCGCACGGACGATGATCGAGACCAGCCGGGACTCCCTGGTGGCGATCAGTCCCGAAGGCAAGATCACCGATGTCAACGAGGCGACGGTCGAGCTCACCGGCCGGCGCCGCGACGAGCTCATCGGCAGCTCCTTCTCCGACTACTTCACCGACCCCGCCAAGGCCGACGAGGTCTACCGGCGGGCGTTCGGCGACGAGGCGGTCGCTGACTACCAGCTGACCCTTCGCCACCACAACGGGCGCGAGACCATCACCGAGGTGCTGTACAACGCCTCGGCCTACCGCGACCCCAGCGGCAAGGTGCTCGGGATCTTCGCGGCAACTCGGGACGTGACCGAAGCCAGGAAGGCGGCGGAGTACGCACGGAGGCTGATCGAGGCCACCCCTGAGGCGATGGTCGCGATCAATCCGGAGGGCAGGATCACCGACGTCAACGAGGCGATGATCGAGCTCACCGGCATGCCCCGGCACGCGATCCTCGGAGCGTCCTTCTCGGACTTCTTCACTGACCCTGTCAAGGCCGAGGCGGTCTACCAGGGAGTGTTCGAGCAGGGGAGGGTCACCGACTACCCGCTGGCCCTGCGGCACGTCAACGATCACGTCACCGAGACGGAGGTCCTGTACAACGCGTCCGTCTACCGCGACGTCAACGGAGCACCGCTCGGCGTCGTGGCCACGGCCCGCGACGTGACCGCCCAGGTGGTGGCCCGGCGGACGCGGGCCGAGCAGCAGGCCGAGGAGAAAGAGCGGCTCGAGCAGCTAGAGAAGTTCCAGCGGCTCACCGTCGGGCGCGAGCTCAAGATGATCGAGCTGAAGAAGGAGATCGAGTATCTCCGCAAGAACGGCGCCGGCGAGCAGCGTGAGACCGACCGGGACTGGTGACCGGTCCCCTGCGCGGCCGCTTCGGCCCGGGGGAGACCGGCTAGGTCGGAACCGGGAGGATGTTGATCACCCGGGCCAGCACCACGACGAGCACGGACAACGAGATGACCGACTGCAGCGCCATCAGCCCCTTTGCCCGGCCCACCAGCGGTAGCGTGTCCGCGGGGCTGAAGGTGAGTGCGCTGGTGAAGGCCAGATAGAGGTAGTCGTGGAACCGGGGCTGCCAGCCGGGGGCGCTGAGCCCGGCGGCCGCGGTCTGCGGGAACTCGAAGTCCGGGTAGGGGACCGGGTCGGAGGCGCGCCCGGCCGGCCCGCCGCTGTCCAGCTGCCAGTACAACAGCGCGAAGGTGATGATGTTCGTGGTCAGCACCAGGGCGCCGGCGACCAGCAGCCGGCTCGGGGTCAGCACAGCGCCGTCGACCTTGCCACCGTCCAGGACCAGCAGGACGAGCCGGATCGTGGCCGTGGTGTTGGACAGCACGAGCAGGCTGAACAGGAACAGGACCAGAGGGCGGGCGCCACGTGGCACCGGCCCTGGTCTGGCCGCGATGACGAGCATGGCCACGAAGGCGGCCACCTCGATCACCGGGACGAGCAGCGGGGGGCCGATCCGGTGGTTGCTCGGGATGAGCACCTGGGGCAGGATCGTGACGATGACGGCCAGCAGCGGCCAGGTGTAGCTTTCCGGCGCCTGAGCCGGGCCGTCGCTGGCGCGGTTCGCGTCGTGGCCGGCCTCCTCCTCGCCGAAGCCTCCGGCCGATGACGGCGTGCCAGGTCCAGCGCCCATCTGCGATCCACCTCGTCCCTGATCAGCGGCACCGTTACCGATGGTCAGGTGCTGAGCCTGGCCGGGTGCTGGGTTGTCCTGCGCCTCACCATCTCAGCCGTACCCGCCCGCGGCCTTCATCAGCGGTGGATGAACCGCGCAACGTGGTCTGGCCTAGCCGGTCAGCGCTTCCAGCGCCTCCGGGGCCATCGGGCACTCGCCCGCGTAGACCGCCCGGATGGCGTTGAGCAGGGTCGAGGGGGACGAGTCCTTCAGCACGTAGCCGTGCGCCCCCGCGGCGACGGCCTCGCGGACGATCGAGGCGTGGGAGTACGCGGTGTGCACCAGCACCCGGACCCAGGGAAGTGCTCTCAGGATCTCGCGGGTGGCCCCGACCCCGTCGAGCACGGGCATGGAGATGTCCATGAGCACCACGTCGGGCGGGTCCGCGATGGCCCTGGTGACCGCTGTCGCACCATCGGCCGCCACGCCGGTGACCAGGATGTCCTCCTCGTGCTCCAGCAGCATCTGCAGGCCGAACCTGATCACCTCGTGGTCATCAGCGATCAACAGCCGGATCATCGGGCCCCTTCAACAGCGATAGCTATCTCAGGCGGAGAGCGGTATGCAGATGGCTCGACCGCAGATGCCGCAACGGCCAGCATCACGGGTCGAGCATCCCGGGCCGGCCTTGGGAATACCTTGGCTACCGGCGCTGGGTGAGCCCGGCTCAGAGGAGCCTGAACGGGAAGGACGCCTCGAGCACGGCGCCACCGGACGGCGCAGGTCGCAGCGTCAGCTGCCCGTCGAGGTCGCGCATGGTGTCCTCCAGCAGCCGCAGGCCCAGATGGCCCTTCGCCGGCGGTTTGTCCGACGGGCCACGGCCGTTGTCGGAGACGGACACCAGGACGCGGTCGGACTCGCGGCGGATCTGCACCGTCGCGGCGCTCGCCCCGGAATGCTTGGAGACGTTGCGCAGCCCCTCGCGGACGACCCGGTAGGCAAGCCGGGCCGGGTACACCGGGAGGACCAGGTCCGGCCCGAGGTCGACCTGCACCTGAGTCCCCTGCTCAGCGGCAGCGCGCGCCAGATCCTGGATCGCCGCCGCGAACCCGGGGCCCTCCAGGTCGGGAGGGTAGAGATCGGTGATCATCGACCGCAGCGCCGCGACGTCGCGAGTCAGGATCTGCGAGACCCTGCTCGAGGTCTCGCGCGCCCTGTCGCCGACGGGGCCGTCAGCGAACGGGGCCCCAAGAGCCGGGAGGGCATAGCTGAGCCCGGCCAGGTCCTGGATGACGCCGTCGTGCAGGTCCTGGGCGATCCGGCGCCGCTCGAGGTCTGAGGCCAGCAGGGCATGCCGGGTCAGCCGGGAACGTTCGGCGGCCCCCCGTTCCACCTGTCTGGCCAGGGACAGAGCCAGGGGCATGACAGCCAGCTGGAAGAGCAGGAGGGCAGCGACGATGGCGGGCAGGTAGCTCCGGTAGATGGTGTCCTGGTCTTGGCGCATGCTGTCGATGGAGAAGTACGCCTCGAACACCATGGGCTGGGCGTCGGCGTCGTAGGTGCCGGCGTAGACCTCGAGCAGCTGGGTGTCGTTCCCTTCGAGGACGTTTTCGGCTTTGCTCAGCGAGGACAGCTCGGCGGTCACGTCACGGGTTCCGAAGAGCGCCTTGACGTCCTCGGCCAGCGGGAAGCGCCGGCCCACGAGCTTCTGCTCGTCGGACCAGATCACCATGCCGCTCTTGTCCCACAGCTTGACGTGGGTCACCGAGCCGTCCCTCATCCGGTTGTGCATCACGTCCGTCAGCTCTTTGGCGGCGTCGGCGGCGTGTGCGCGTACGCCGGCATTCACCAGCGGCGCGGCGACCAGATTGCCGATGGCGTATCCGTGGGACCGGGCGTCTCGCAACGCCTCATGCCTGGCGATCCGGTTGGCGATCACCAGGGTGGCCATCATGAGCACCACCAGCAGGATCAGGGTGGACGCCGCGAAGCGAACGACAGCCTTGCGTACGGCAGACCCGCCGCGCCGACCGGTGCTGCCAGGCGGGTCAGGGTTCCTTGCGACGATCGCCCCTCCCGGCCGGGATGCTGGGCCCGACGCGGACCAGGCCGTGGTTGGCCGCGATGACCACTGCTTCGAGCTGCGAGTGGGCCCCCAGCTTCAGCAGCAGGTTCTTCATGTACCCCCGGCAGGTGCTGACCGAGATGCCGAGGTTCTTGGCGATGACGCGTGTGTCCGACCCGTCGGCCAGCATCCGGAGCACATCGCGCTCCCGGCGCGTCATCGGCGGCAGGGCGCCGCTGCTTCGCCTCGGGCGTGCGGTGACCAGGGCGGTGAGCAGGGCTGAATGAACGACCAGGCCCCCCCGGCGCGAGCTGCGCAGGGCCTGCAGCATGTCCGGCAGCGAGCCGTCCTTGGGCAGCAGGCAGCAGGCGCCGGCGTCTGCGGCACGTTGCATCAGGGCCGCGTCGGTGTGCGCGGTCAGCACGACGACCCGTAGGTCCGGGTAGAGCTGGGTCAGGACTGCGGTGGCCGCGATCCCGTCACCGTCGCCCAGATGGACATCCATCAGGACCAGATCCGGGCTGAGGGTCTTGACCATGGCCAGTGCCTCGTTCACGCTGGCGGCCGTCCCGACGCAGGTCAGGTCGGCCTGGTTCTCCAGGGCCATGGCGAGCAGGTCCGAGAAGGTCGTGTGGTCGTCGACGACCAGCACGGTGGTGGTCGACTGGGCGGCCGTCAGGGCGGCGGTCACTATGGCGGTCATGTCCTGGTGTCCCTCGCAAGACGAAAGCTCGTACGGTCATGCAGGTGCGGATCGGCCCCGGTCAACCGAGGTGACGGTTGGTGCGCGGGACCAGCCACTTGTGAGACTGGCACGCTTTGACTGCGTCTTGGTGCCGATTTGACTGTCTCTTGACGCTCTGTTGACTATACCTTGAGGGACGGTCCGCGATTTGGCAAGTCCATAAATCGGGTACGAAGGGATGGCATACACCAGAGAGGCGATGTGCGGGGGATGTCGGGCACAAGATGTGCCACGGTCCCGGCCATGACGCGCTAGGCCGCCTGGCGGGCATTCATCGTGAGCCCGCCGGCCAGCACCCGCACCGCCATCTCGGCCAGCGGGCCCTCCAGCGTGGGCAGCGGCACTCCTGTGATCGCCTCCAGCGCCCGGTGCAGCAGGCGCAGCCGCCTGCCCAGGTCGGCGCTGTCCTGTGTCGTACCGGCCAGACTCGGAACCTGGGCCGAGTCGCTGCACAGGATCTCCATGTACAACGCCCGGCTGACCGGCCCGGGCTCCATCCCCAGCTCGTTGACCATGGCGGTGCGCAGGTCGACGTAGGCGCGAATCGCCTGACAGCCGCGCCCCGAGGCCGACAGCGCCCGCATCAGGTGCTGCCACCCGTCCTCGGCCAGCGAGTCGTGGCTGATCGCCAGCCGGGCGAGGCACTCTGCCGCGTCGTAGTCGCCGACTGCGTGGGCGTTGAGGGCTCCCCGGTTGCACGTCTCCACCACTTCGCGCTGGAAGACCTTGCGCTCGGTGCAGGCCCAGGTGGCATATGCCTCACTGGCCAGGAGCTCGCCGCCGATCATCGAGACCGCCTGCCGGGTCAGCCGAAGGCACTCGGCGGGCAGCGCTGAGCCTGCCAGAGCCGCGAGCTTGCGGAACTCGAACAGGTCGACGCTGGCCGCGGCGGGGTCCAGCAGGTAGCCGTTGGACGTGGTCCGCAGCGGTGACGTGCGGCCCGGGCCGTTCCCGAGCTTGCGGCGCAGGCCGCAGACGTAGCTCTCCAGGGTTCCCACGTAGGACTTGGGCGGCTCACCGTCCCAGAGCAGCTCGGCCAGCCGGTCTTTGGTCACCGGGGCCCCGGGGGTGGCTGCCAGGATCTCCAGGATCTGCCGGGGCTTGACCCCGCCCAGATCGGTGGTCGGGCTGTCTTCCCCGTCGGCCTGCACAGCGGTGGCGCCGAACAACCTGATCTGCAACATGGCCGGTCTCCCAATCGTCGACGTCCTTGCGACTATGAGACCCGAATCCGGGGTGCCCCGGCAGCCATGCATGCAGGGCCTTGCACCCCCCAAATTGGGGGGGCGCGCCGGCCGGGAAGCGGGCGAGCCCTGCCGTCCGCCAGGGCGCTCCGCGCCTCCGGTACCGGCGGTGTCGCTAGGTTGTCGCAAGGTTTCTGCAAGGTCGCTGCCCGATGGTTGCCTGGTTCCAGTTGTCATCCACCAGGGGGCCAGTCGTGAGTGTTGCCGGGAAGCGCGCCATCCCGTTCCGGATCGGCCTCCGGGCGTGGCTGACCAGGGTGGCTGCCGGCGCCTCGGTCCTGCTGCTGGTCGCTGTCGGGCTGCCCGCCGTCACCGCGAGCGGCGCAGTGGCTCCGGTGGGCCAGGGGTTCACCGTCACCCCCGCTGATCTGGCCTTCATCCTGAAACAGGTCAAGATCGCCGAAGCTCACGTGGCCAGCACCACGTCGGCGACCGGCCCCTGCGGGGCGCTGGTCGGCGGTGGCACCAGCCAGGTGCCGAATGCCCTTTCTGCGTATGGCCTGCGGACCGTCGACGGCTCGTGCAACAACCTGACCGGGGGCAATGAGAAGTTCGGCGCCGCCGACCAGCCGTTCCCGCGGTACGCCAGCCCTTCCTTCCGGGGCGCCGAGCCGATCACCCCGGCTTTCCCGGTCGGTCCGGCCGGGCCGACGAGCTACCGCCAGCTCGCCGGGTCTGTCGTCGACTCGCAACCCCGGATGATCAGCAACCTGATCGTGGACCAGAGCGCGACCAACCCGGCTGCCGTCGCCGCGGCCGGGTTCCCGGTGCGGAGCCAGCCGGGGGTCACCGGGGTCGTGCCGTGCACCACGGATCCCGCGGCGGGACCTCCGGCGGTGTCCGGCATACCTGCTGGCTGTGTCCCGTCCGGCCAGACCCTGAACATCCCGAACGTGACGACCGATGTCGGGCTCTCGCCGCCGTACAACAGCCTGTTCACCTTCTTCGGCCAGTTCTTCGACCACGGCCTCGACCAGACCGTCAAGGGCGGTGGCACGGTCTTCGTGCCGCTGAAGGCCGACGACCCGCTGATCATCGGCCCCGACGGTATCGCGGGCACCGCCGATGACCCCAGGCCCGGCGATCCGAGCTACCTTCCGGCCGGCCAGCGGTTCATGGTGCTGACCCGGGCCCAGAACCTGCCCGGCCCCGACGGTGTTCTCGGAACGGCCGACGACGTCCAGAACGCCAGCAACACGGACACGCCCTGGGTCGACCTGAGTCAGACGTACACGTCCCACCCGTCCCACCAGGTCTTCGTTCGGCAGTACGTCAACGATGCCACCGGACGGCCGATCTCGACCGGCCTGCTGCTGGGCGGGCTGGGAGCAGGACTGACCTACCCCGGCTCCCCGGACGGGACCACGGGTATGGCGACATGGGCAGCGGTCAAGGCTCAGGCCTTGTCCCTGCTGGGAGTTCGACTCGTAGACAAGGACGTGCTGAACGTCCCGATGATCGCCGCGGACCCCTACGGCAAGTTCATCCCCGGCCCCGCTCGCGGGCTTCCACAGTATGTGACCAAGAGCCACGGACTGGTGGAAGCCAACCGTGGCCTCGCCGCCGATGGCCTCCCCGGCACGCCGGTGCCCGTCGATGTGCTGCACATGGATACGCCGTTCCTGACCGACATCGCACACAACGCTGACCCGTCTCCTGACCCGCAGACCGGGCTATCGCCGGTCCCGGACGGCAGGAGCGCGCCCTCGGCGGACTTTGCGGCCCAGCCTCCCGGCACGTACAACGCTCCGATGCTGAATGCCCACTTCATCTGCGGCGACGGACGGTGCAACGAGAACATCGCGCTGAGCGCCATCCACCAGGTCTTCCACTCGGAGCACCAGCGACTCGTCGGCGCGATCGAGGACACTCTGACCGCCGACACGTCACCCTCCGGTGTCGCGGCGCTGGCGGAGTGGAAGCTAGCCGATGGCGCACCCGGCGCAGGGACGGGAAGCTGGAACGGTGAGCGGATCTTCCAGGCGGCTCGCTTCGTCGACGAGATGGAGTACCAGCACCTGGTGTTCGAGGAGTTCGCCCGCAAGGTACAGCCGGCCATCCAGCCGTTCACCGCTTACCACAGCAACCTCAACCCGGCGATCCATGCCGAGTTCGCCCACGCTGTCTACCGCTTCGGTCACTCGATGCTCGACGATGTCGTGGCCCGCAGCAACGAGACCAAGCCCGGTCCGGACGGGGTGCTGGGAACCCGCGACGACATCATCGGGTCCACCAACGACATACCGCTGCTGAAGGGTTTCCTGAACCCGCCGGAGTACTTCAACGGCGGAGCGACAGCTGGCGTGCTCACGCCGCAACAGGCAGCCGGCAGTGTCGTGATGGGCTCCTCGGACCAGGTGGGCAACGAGCTCGACGAGTTCGTCAACAACACCCTGCGCAACAACCTGCTGGGGCTGCCGCTGGACCTGGCCACCCTGAACATCACCCGGGCCCGCGAGGCGGGGGTGCCGCCGCTGAACCTCTTCCGCAGGTCGGTCTTCGCCACCACCGGCGACGGTCAGCTGCAGCCGTACACGAGCTGGGCCGACTTCGGGCAGAACCTGAAGCACCCGGAGTCTCTGGTCAACTTCGTGGCGGCCTATGGCCAGTACCCGAGCATCGTCGCAGCGACCACGACAGCAGCCAAGCGGGCCGCGGCCACCGCGATCGTCACGCCGCCCATCGGCACCAGCCAGACCGCGGACCAGCTGGCCTTCATGAACAGCTCCGGAGCCTGGGCGAACACCGCGGCCGGCGGCTCCGTCACCGGTCTGGACGAGGTGGACCTGTGGGTGGGCGGCCTGGCCGAGAAGACCAACCCGTTCGGCGGCCTGCTGGGCAGCACGTTCAACTACGTGTTCGAGAACCAGCTGACCGATCTCCAGAACGGCGACCGCCTCTACTACGTCGCACGCACCGCGGGGCTGAACCTGCGTCAGCAGCTCGAGGGCAACTCGTTCGCCGAGCTCATCATGCGCAATACGGACGGCACCAACACGCTCAAGGCCGACGCGTTCGCCACCGCCGACTGCAAGTTCCAGCTGGGCACGCTGGACGGGACCCCGGCGGGCTTCACGGCCGGCGGACCGAGCGTGGCAGACGACGCGAACACGGCGTGCAACGAGAACGCCCTGCTGTTGCGCAAGCCGGACGGCACCATCCAGTATCAGGCGAGCAACACCGTCAACCACCCCGGTATCAACTTCCAGACCGTGTTCAACGGCACGCCCACGGCGGACCGGGTCGTCGGTGGCAACGACAGCGACACCATCTACGGAAACCTCGGTAACGACGTCATCAACGGCGGCGGCGGCGATGACACGGTGCTCGGCGGGGCCGGCAACGACATCATCACCGACACGGCGGGCCTTGATGTGCTCAAAGGCGGTTCAGGAAACGACGCCATCGACGGTGGTATCGGCAACGACGGCATCTTCGGTGGCGATGGCCAGGACTTCACCAGCGGCGGAGCCAACGACAACGCGACATCTGGCGGTCAAGGCAACGACTTCATCAGGGCGGGTGACGGTAATGACGTCGCCGCCGGCGACTCCGGGGACGACTGGATCCAGGGCGGATCCGGGCAGGACCTGTTGCAGGGCGACCACGGCGCGCCGTTCCTGGACGATCCGGGTCAGGTCACCCCGGGCAACGACGTCCTGATCGGTCAGGCGGGAGACAACAGCTACGTCGCCGAGGGCGGTGACGACATCATGGCGTCGTCCACCGGGATCGACCTGAACTCCGGTGCTGCCGGCTGGGACTGGGCGGTCAGCCAGTTCGACACCACCCCGGCCAATGCCGACCTGAACCTGACGCTCGCCCCGCTGCCGGTCCCCGGCGCCCTGAGCAGTGACAAGTTCCAGGAGACCGAGGCGCTGTCGGGCTGGAACCTCAACGACCACCTGGTTGGTGACAGCGTCGTTCCCAGCACGCTCGGCGGCGGCGGTCTCAGTGGTTGCGATGCTCTCGACCAGGCCGGCCTTGACCGGATTCCTGGGCTCGCCGCCCTGGTTCCGCCCCTGGTCAACCAGGTCGCTGGTTCGGTGCCAGGGATCCACTGCCCGCTGACCGGGCCGATCTGGGGCGACGGCAACATCCTGCTCGGTGGCTCGGGCAGCGACACCATCGAAGGACGCGGCGGTAACGACATCATCGACGGTGACTCCGCGCTGCAGGTGCGGATCAGTGTCCGGGACCACACCAACCACGCCCTCGAGATCGGCTCGGCCGACCTGATGGAGCACCAGTACCTGCACACCGGCGCGGTCCTGGCGCCTTCCGGGGTTCTTGACTCGAGCAACCTGACCGGGCCGACCCTGCAGGAGGCGGTGTTCAACGGGACCGTCGACCCGGGTGACCTCGTGACGACCCGGGCGATCGTGCACCCGGTGGACCCGAGCGCGGTCGACACCGCGGTGTTCTCCGGCCCCCAGGCCAACTATGACGTGATCACGGTCCCGGCCGGGGCGGCGCTTGGTTCGCCAGGCTCGGTTACCACGGTCAAGGACGTGGTGGGCGCCGACGGCACCGACACCCTGACCAACATCGAGGTGCTCCAGTTCGGCGGCGCCGGGGTGCCCGCCGGTGGCACGACCCCGGTCGCCCCGACCGCCATCATCGCCACCGGCGGCCCGGCCCAGGCGACGGTGGCCTGGACTGCGCCCGACGTGAGGCACGCCGGCCCGCAGGTGGTCACCGGCTACCTGGTCGAGGTCGACAACGCGGCCACCGGCGCGATCGCCGGCCCCCTGCGGCCTGTCGATGGAGCATCGAACAGTCTGAAGGTCACTGACCTTGCTCCCGGCTCGTACCGGTTCCGCGTGCAGGCGGTGAACTCGGCTGCGACGCCGCCGGAAGGTCCGTTCTCGGTCTCCTCGCCCGCGGTGACGGTGACCTCTGCGGTGGCGCCCGATGCTCCGGTGATCGGGACCGCCACCCGGGGCGACATGTCGGCAGCGGTGACCTGGGCGGCGCCTGCCTCCGATGGCGGGTCGGTGATCACCGGGTACTCGGTCCGGGTGGTCGACCCCGCCACGAGCACCCAGATCGGCTTGCTGCGGACGGCAGCGGCAGATGCGACCAGCCTGACTGTCGCCGGGCTGGCCAACGGCACCGCGGTGAGCTTCCAGGTCCAGGCCGTCAACGGGGTGGGGGCCGGTGGCCTCTCGGCGCTGTCCAATACGGTCACGCCGGCCACGGTCCCGGATGCCCCGCTGATCGGGGCTCGCAGGCAGGGGCCCACGTCGGCGTCGGTGACCTGGCTGGCGCCTGCCTCTGACGGCGGGTCGGCGGTGACCGGCTACTCAGTGCTGGTGCTGAATGCGGCCACCACCGCGCAGATCGGTCCGCTGCGTACGGCGGTGGCGGGCGCGAGGAGCCTGAACGTGAGCGGGCTGGCCAACGGCGTCGCGGTGAGGTTTGCGGTCCGGGCGGCCAATACCGTTGGCAACGGAGCCTTCTCGCCCCCCTCTGCTGCAGTGACTCCGGCCGGGGCCCCCGGCCGGGTGCTGATCGGGGTCGCCTCATCTGGGGTGGCCGGCGGGCAGGTGACCGCGCTGGCCCGCTGGAAGGCGCCCGCGTCCAACGGCGGGCTGCCCGTCGACGGCTACCGGGTCACGGCGGTGCGGATCAACGGTGCCGGCGTGGCGGTGGCCTCGTACACCTCGGCCGTCCTGCCTGCCCGTGTGTGGAGCTACTCGATGACGTTGCCCGCCGGGTACTACCGGTTCGTCGTCCGGGCACGCAACGGGGTGGGGCTTGGCGCGGCCTCGCCCGGCTCGAACCTGGTCCTGGCCCGATGATCCCCCCCAAGGTTTCTGCAAGCCGCCGAGCGCAGTCTTTGTGATGGGAGCGGTCAGACAGGCATGCTCCGTTCGAGGAGGCACCGATGAGCAGGATCGACTGGCGAAGACGACGGATGTCGTTGGTGGTCGCCCCTTTGACGGTGCTGGCCCTGGTCGCCGCCGTCCCGCTCGGTGTCAATGCCTCCGCCGCGGGTGGCACGGCCGTGCCGCCGCCGGGTGCGGTGGCGCCGTTCGTGACAGCAACCTTGCCCGACCCGGTGACCTCGGTTCTTCCCGGACTGATCCACGGCTTTGACGACACCGGCTTCATCCAGAGCGCGACGGTGGACGCCAGCAACGCCAGCTGCCCCCACACCACCGACCCGAAGCGCTTCGGTGGCACCCTGACCCTGAACAACGGCCCGATCGTGATCCCGTGCAACACGGTGATCCAGATGCCGGCCAACACGTTCACCTGGGCCGACTTCGTCAACGGCGGGCCGTCACTGGCCCTGGGCACCGGCTACCCGTCCTTCGAGATGCGCGCGGTCGGCAACATCGTCGGCAACCGTCGCATCGCCGGCCTGCTCTACGTCTCCCAGCAGTCGCTGAACACCAGCACCGGGGTGATCACCGGCATCGACTACGCCACCGGCAACCTGCAGGTCGACACCGGCAACCCGGCCGCCCCGGCCACAGTTCAGATCAACGACCCCAACGGCCGCTTCGGCCGGCCGCAGAGCCCTGACCCGCGGTTCAGCG
>JBBRZQ010000053.1:0-26973 GCA_038236535.1 Actinomycetales bacterium | reverse complement strand
GCACGTCGCCACCGCCCACCTCGGAGCCGCGCTCGATCAGCACCACCCCGAACTCGCGCTCCGTCTCCCCGATCACCGACGACAGCATCGCGACGTAGCGCGGCTCGAAGACCCGCAGCGGCAACGGCATGCCGGGGAACAGCACTGAGCCGAGCGGGAACATCGCTAGCTCGCGCGTGGCGTCCGACATGAGTGCGATCTTGCCGTGCCCAGGCCGATAATGCGAGACCGCGCTTTGCCGCGAACCCCCGCGCGGTGGGCTGTCGTGCGGTCAAGTCAGGGCTCGGCGCTGAACCATGTCGCTGCTCTGTGCGCCGGCGCGTGAGATGGCCATACGTCCTGGATCAGATCAGCCAGCTCAGTCCGGGTGAGCTCACTGATCCGGCTCTACCACAGCAGCACCGAACGGTGGCCGTTCACGTGTGGGGTGGCCGGCTCCAGCTGGTTGTCCTTGCCCAGTGCCCCGCTCATCTGGACGATGCAGGTGTTGCGCGGTGCAGCCGCGGCAGTGCGGAGACGAGCGCCGACGGTATGACAAGCGAGCTGCGCGTGGGGTGGTTGCGGTCTGACCGCGTTTCTCTGTGGGTCCGATGCAAGCCTCGCCGTCGATATGCTCGGCTGATGAGCAACGGCAGGGGGATCGGCGTCGTCGGGGGGGCCAGGGGGACCGGCGGGGTCGACGTATCTGGGCGGCCGAGGTTGAGGCGGGTGCGGCCGAACTGGCTGGGCCTGGTGGTCGGCGTGCTGGCGTTCGGTGCGGCGCTCACGCCGTCGTTGCTTCCTCGACCGTGGTTGTTCGAGGGCGTGGTCGCCGGGCTCGGCGCAGCGCTGGGGTACGGCGTCGGTACGTTCCTGTCCTGGCTTGTCCGCGCGCTCAGGGCCCGCGAGCTGAGTGCGACAGTGAAGCTGTGGGCCTGGCGCCTCCTCGCAGTCCTCGGCAGCGTCGCCGCGGTCTGCTTCCTGCTGCTGGGTGTCGGCTGGCAGAACGAGGTCCGCACCCTCGTCGGCATGGTCGACGAGGGACTCACCACGCCATTCTCGGTGGCGATCGTCGCGCTCCCGGTCGGGATTGGCGCGGTGCTGGTCGGAGGAGTCCTTCGCCGACTGACCGGCTGGATCCGCGGCAGGCTCGGACGGTTCCTGCCGCGCCGCCTGTCGTACGTGCTGTCGGCCGTGGTCGTCGTGCTGCTGGTCTACTTCGCGGTGACCGGTCTCCTGTTCCGCGGGTTCGTCAGGGTGATGGACACCGTCTACTCCGGCACGAACGCGAGCACACGCGACGGCATCATGGCGCCGACATCCGCCACGCGCAGCGGATCGCCCACTTCTGCGGTCGCCTGGGAGACGCTCGGGATGCAGGGCCGCAACTTCGTCGCCCGCGGACCCTCGACGCAGCAGCTGTCCGCCTTCACCGGCAAGACCCCCGGGCAGCCGATCCGCGTGTACGCCGGCCTCGACTCGGCCCCCACAGCCCAGGACCGGGCGGCGTTGGCGGTCAGGGAACTAGAGCGCACCGGCGGGTTCGACCGCGGTGTGCTCGTCGTGGCCGGCACGACAGGCACAGGCTGGCTCGAGCCACAGTCCATGGACTCGATCGAGTACGAGTGGAACGGCGACAGTGCGATCGCCGGTATCCAGTACTCCTACCTGCCGTCGTGGATCTCCACGCTCGTCGACGTCGACCGGGCCCGAGAGGCGGGCACCGCGCTGTACGACGCCGTCTACGCACATTGGTCCGCACTGCCCAGCGACCACCGCCCCAAGCTCATCGCCTATGGCCTCTCGCTCGGCTCGTACTCCATGCAGTCTCCGTTCCACGACGCCGCTGATCTCAGCACGCGCGCCCAGGGTGCGGTGTTCGTCGGGTCGCCTCACTTCAGTCAGCCGTGGGAGCGGATCGCCGGGGATCGTGAACCGGCAAGCCCGCAGTGGCGCCCGGTCTGCCAGCACGGCCAGGTCGTGCGATTCGCTGGCATACCCGATGACTACGCCCTGCCCGCCGGCCAGTGGGGGCCGCCACGGGTGGCCTACCTGCAGCACTCGAACGACCCGGTGGTGTGGTGGAGCCCGGGTCTGCTCGTGCACGAGCCCGACTGGCTGCGAGAGCCCCCCGGGCCCGGTCGAACGCCCACCATGCGGTGGTACCCGGTGCTCACGTTCTTGCAGGTGACGGTGGACCAGTTCGTCGCAGTGAGCGTGCCGCAGGGCCAGGGCCACAACTACGGGACGCAGATGCCCGCGGCGCTCGCCGCCGCAATGCAGCCGCCCGGCTGGACCAGGGCCGACACCGCACGCCTCGACGCGATCATCGCGCAGATGCCGCTGGAGTAGCCGGCTCCGCCCCTGTAGCTATCGGGTCGCGTGCCGGACCGGCTCCGCGCGCGTCGTGAAGGACGAGGGGGCTCTCGACGGTCTGCATCACTTGATGGCGCCCCGGGTGACGCCCGACATGACCCATTTTTGTGCGAAGAGGTAGGCGATGACGGTGGGGGCCATCGCCATCAGGTACGAGGCGAACGAGACGTTGTAGTTAGAGGCGAACTGGCCCTGGAAGATGTTCTGGACCACCGGGATCGACTGTAGGGACGGGTCGGCGGTGATCAGCGAGGGCATCATGAAGTCGTTCCACGAGGCCAGGAAGGCGAAGATGCCGACCGTCGCGTTCATCGGTGCCAGCAGGGGGAAGATGAGCTTCCAAAACGTCTGCCAGGTGGTGCACCCGTCGATCCGGGCGCTCTCCTCCAGCTCGTAGGGGATCGACCGTAAGAATGCTGTGTAGAGAAGGATGTTGAACGACAGCCCGAACAGGATGTGCAGCAGGGTGACGCCGAAAGGGTTGTCCAGGCCCAGCTTTGCGGTCAGCTGGACCTGGGGCAGCGCGACGACCGGGAACGGGATGAACATCGCCGCGAGCAGGTAGACGTACGAGTACTTGAACAGCTTGTGGTTCCAGTTCCTGGCAATCGCGTAGGCGGCGAACGAGCAGAGCAGGATCTCGCCGACCACCGTGACGACCGTGATGCCTAACGACACCATGAAGGCCCTGGGGAAGTTCGTCAGCTCCCACGCTGCGCTGAAGTTGCCGAAGTTGAGTGGCGACGGCCAGTCGAACCCAGACCCCGACGCTGCCTGCTGGTCAGTCTTCAGCGCCATGATCACTGCGAAGTACAGCGGGACGATGATCGTCAGCGCGCCCACGAGGAGCAGGATCGTGGCGGTCCAGTTGACTCGCTCACCGCGACTCTTCTTGGGTGGCTGCTGACCGGGAGGATCAGTGGCGGCGGGCAATGCCCTCGGAAGGGGTTTCTGCGCGGTGTTGAGGGCAGGCATCACAGCTCCAGGTCGCGGTTGCGGATCAGCCGAAGCTGAAGGATCGAGACGAAGACGGTGAGGATGAAGAACAACACCGCGTTCGCCATCTGGTAGGCGTAGTCCCCGCCGGTGAACCCGCTGAAGATCGTCATGGCCACACTCGAGGTGGCGGTGCCCGGGCCGCCGGCGGTCAGACCGACGATGACGTCATACACGTTGAGGAAGTTCTTCAGCCCCAGAATGCTGTTGATGATGACGTAGCCGAACACCAGGGGAAACGTGATGCTGCGGAACTGTCGCCACGCTTTTGCCCCGTCCAGGGACGCCGCTTCGTAGACCTCTTCGGGGATCCCGAGCAGGCCCGCGAGGTAGATGATCATGGCACCTGGGATGGACTGCCAGGCCGCCACGATGACGATGGCCACCCAGGCCCACTGCTCACTCGCCAGCAGGCTGGTCTGCCCCCCGGTCCAGCCCACGCTGGTGGCCAGCGCTGGCAGGGAGTTGGAGAAGAGGTAGTTGAAGACGTAGGCGATGACGATGCTGGAGATCACCATCGGGATGAAGTAGATCCCGCGCAGCCCCGTCTTCCACTTGATCTTGGCGTTGAGCCCGATGGCCAACATCAAGGACAGGGCGTTGACGACCAGGGTCGTTACCACGGCGAAGAAGATGGTGAAGCCGTAGGACTGCATGATCCGTGGGTCGCTGAAGAGGGAGCGGTAGTTGGTGAACCCGACGAACTTCCACTCGCCGAAGCCGACGTAGTTGGTCAGGCTGAAGAACATCCCGACCAGCCCGGGGAGCGTGATGAAGATGGTGAACAGGCCGACGGCGGGCACCAGCATCAGGTAGTAGGTCTTCTCGACCTTGCGGGTGCGCACCGTCGTCTTAGCTGTCGGTAGATCTTGGCTGCTGCGGCCGCTTGTCGCGACGGGTGTAGTGACGCTCATGTCGAACTCCTCACGTCGTCGCGCGCCTAGACCGAGCGACGCGCGAAGCGCGCCCAGTCTGAGTCGAGCTTGTCCAGGAAACGGGCGGCGTTCTTGCTGATGACGAGCTCCTGGAGGTAGTTGTTGATCGGGATGGCCGTGGGCATGTAGGTGCCTGCCCCCTGGTAGAACTTGCCGTTCTGCAGGTAGGGCTGCAGCCCGGCGACGTGCGCGTCGGTGACCGGCGGCGCATTCTTGGTCGTTGACCAAGCGAGGTTCGCGGCGTTGTACTTGCTCTGGACCGACGGCTGCATCAGGTACTTCAGGAACGTGCGCGCAGCCGCTTGCTTGGCCGACTGGCGCGGGATCCACAGGGCTAGGTCAAGGTTGACTCTGACCTTGACATCCTCCTTGTTCTCAGATGCCGGCATCGCAAAGGTGCCGACCTGGGCCTTGGGGTTGATCTTCACGATCTCGCCGATGGCCCAGGGACCTTGCAGGTACATCGCTGCCTTGCCGCCGGCGAAGGCCACGTTGCCGTCGCCGTACCCCCGGGTCGGCGCGTCCGGGTTGGTGTAGTCAAGGAGCTTGACCATCTTGGCCAGAGCATCATGGAAGTCCTTGCTGAACGAGACCGAGGTGCCGGGCCCCGCGCCGGCACCCAATGCCTTCAGCTTCTTGAAGAAGGCGCTGACGTCCAGGGCGCTGCCCGAGACGTAGTCGAAGATTCCCTGGCTCAGGGTCCAGGTGTCCTTGAAGGTCTGCTCGATCGGCACGATGCCCTTGGCCTTGAAGGCTTCGCAGACGGTCAGCAGCTCGCTCCACGTGGTCGGAACCTCGACGCCGACCTTGTCGAAGAGCTGCTTGTTGTAGATCACCCCCGCCGCCGTGACCGAGTACGGCAAGGCACCGGTCTCGGACTTGAACTGGGCGAACTGGGTCACCAGGCTCTGCAGGCTGGGGTCGATGGTCTTGGCCTCGGGCAGGTCCGCCAGGTTGGTCAGCGACCCGCGCCCCAGGAAGTTTGACGTCTCCAGGTTGTAGTTGTAGCAGGCCAGGTCCGGTGGTGTGCCGCGGACGAACTGCGGGATGAGTGGCGTCGTGGTCGAGTCGTGGATGACCACGACATCCTTCTGCGAGGCGTTGAAGGCCTTCACCAGGCCGTCGAAGTAGCCGATCGCCTCCGGCTTGTTCTGCATGAACCGGATGGTTGTCCGCCCCGACGACGACGAGGAGCAGCCGCTCAGGATGGAGGACCCCGCCACCGCCCCGGCACCTACCAGGCCGGTGGCGGCCAGGAAATCTCGCCGCGACAGCGGCTTCGACAAAAGGCTTGGCGTCCCCATTGTTCAGTCTCCTCGTCCAGCCGTACGGCCCACTGGCACCGTCGACTTGTTTGCGGCCTCGGGTGAGGCCTGCAGCCACGCTGTGGTGTCGGGGGGAAGCGCCGGCGGTACCACGGACTCGTCGAGGGGTCCGCTGGAGAGCACGAGCGTGCCCTGCGGAAGCTGTATGGATGATGTGCCGAAGTTGGTCACCGAGGTCCAGCCGTTGGGCCGGGCGAAGCGGATGACGTGGTCGTTGCCGTTGCCCACCCAGTCCAGGTCCTCGCTGGACTGGAGCCTTCGGCGAAGAAGCAGCGCCCGGGTGTAGAGCGCGAGCGTCGAGCTCGGGTCCGCCTGCTGCGGGGCCACCGAGTACCGGGCGAAATACGGTGGCTGAGGCAGATGTGCCAGACCCGGTCCGAAGCCAAAAGAGGGTCCTTCGATGGTCCAGGGCAAAGGGACCCGGCAACCGTCCCGACCCTTCTCGCTGCCGCGCGACCGTGTCCAGGTGGGGTCTTGCAGGGTGCTGACTGGCAGGTCGGTTACTTCCGACAGTCCGAGCTCCTCGCCTTGGTAGAGGTAGGTCGAACCCGGCAGCGCCAGGACCAGCAAGGTCGCGGCACGAGCACGACGACGTCCCGCCTGGATATCGGGCGCGGGATAGCGTCCCCCGCAGAGCAGCCAGTCCGCGAGGTCGGTCTCGGGCGGGACGGAGTAGCGGGAGACGTGGCGGATGACGTCGTGGTTGGAGAGGACCCAGGTGGATGAAGTGCCTGAGGCGGCGGCGAGCCGAAGGTTCTCCTCGATCACGGCACGAAAACCCTCAGCGCGCCAGGGGGTGGTGAGCAGGTCGAAGTTGAAGGCCTGCCCAAGTTCCTCCGGCGCTGCGAACCGGACTCGGCGGTGGGCCGGGACCCACGCCTCGGCCACCCCCATCCGTGGCGGGGTGTACTCGTTGAAGACGGCGCGCCAGGAGCGGTAGATGTCGTGGACGTCGTCGCGGTCCTGGTACGGATGGGCTCCGTCGCCGAGCGAGCCGGCGGTCAGCTCCGCCTGTGTGGGCAGCGGCTCGCTCAGGTCCTTGGCCAGCAGATGCGCGGTGTCGACTCTGAAACCGTCAGCCCCCCGGTCGGCCCAGAACCGCAGTGTCGTGACGAAGTCGTCCCGAACCTCAGCATTGGCCCAGTTGAGGTCAGGTTGCTCCGGGGCAAAGAGGTGCAGGTACCACTGACCGTCACCGACGAGCTCCCAGGCCGGGCCGCCGAACGCTGACTTCCAGTCCGTCGGCGGCATTTCGCCGTGCACTCCTTGCCCGTAGCGGAAGACGTACCGATCGCGCGCGGGGGAGTCGGGACCGGCCGCGAGGGCCTCCCGGAACCAGGCGTGCCGGTTCGAGGTGTGGTTCGGCACGATGTCCACGATCAGGCGGATGTTCACCCCATGGAGCTCAGTGACCAGCTCGTCGAACTGAGCCAGCGTCCCGATGGTGGGGTCGACCGCACGGTAGTCGTCGACGTCATAGCCACCGTCGGCCAGCGCTGATGGGTAGAACGGGCTCAACCACACTGCGTCGACGCCGAGCGCACGCAGGTACGGCACCCGCGAGGTGATCCCCTTCAGGTCTCCGATCCCGTCGCCGTCGGAGTCGGCGAAGCTGCGCGGGTACACCTGGTAGACCACCGCCTGCCGCCACCAGCTGGGGTCCACCGGCGGAACCTGCAGGCCAGACACCTCATCGGCGCGGGGACCGGGAGACATACCTCCCGTGCTCGTTTCGAGCGCTCTCCGCTTCGCGGCCATCCTGACCTGCCTCACTGATATTGTTGATTTTGTTACTAAATATAAGAAGTATCTTTAATCTGCCGAGTAGAGTAGCGCGGCCCGGTGAAGGAGGCAAGTATGGCGGTCAAGACTCCGGCCTCCTCGAACCGTCAGGTGCGGGAGGCGAACGCTCGCGCGATCCTGTTGCACCTGTGGGCGGTCGAGGCGCTGACCGGCAGCGACCTGATGGGGTCGACGGGGCTCACGCGGGCGACGGTTCACGACGTCTGCCAAGAGCTGCAGGCGCTCGGCTGGATCGAAGAGCTGGACAACCAGCGTGTCCACGGCGATTACGTCAAGGGCCGCCCTGCGCGACGCTATGCCCTCTCGGCACGAGCTGGAGTGGTTGTCGGGGTCGACTCCGGAGAGCACCGCGTCATCGCCACGGTCGCGGATCTGCGTGGCGGGGTCATCTCGCAACGCGTACAGACGTTCTCGATCGTTCGGCGGCCGACCACTGACTTGGCCCGGCGGCTACGGACGGTGGAGGGCGTCATTCTGGAAGCACTTGAGGCGGCGGGTGTGCCGACCCGCGCGGTGCTCGCTGTCGCCGTTGGCGTGCCGGCCCCAGTCGTCGCAGACGGGCGCACCGTCATCAGGACAGAGCCGTTCTGGAATCGGATGAACCCCGACATCGGCGCTCACCTCGCACAGGCGCAAGGGTGGCGGGTGCTCGTGGACAACGACGCCAACCTCGCCGCGTTGGCCGAGGGATGGCGCGGACAGGGACGTGGGCAGCGACACTTCGTCACCCTGCTAGCCGGCGAACGGCTCGGCGCCGGGGTCATCGAGGACGGTCACCTCTTCCGCGGAGGTCGTGGGGCGGGAGGAGAGATGGTCTGGCTCGACCTCGTGGAGGGCGTCGGCTCGGCCGCCGGCATCGCAGCCCTGAGCCGGCGCTGGGCCCTGGAGGCGCTGGGTTCGGCTCATCCCGAGACAAGCCCGATCTTGGGTGGTCTGGCTCTGGAGGACATCACCCCTGAGCAGGTGTTCGCCGCGGCGCGGCAGGGCGATCCGCTTGCCAGCTCAGTGATCCGGCGGCTCGGCGACCGGTTCACCCGGGTGTCGGCCGTCATCGGCAAGGTCTTCGACACCGACGTCATCATTCTCGCCGGCGCCGTCGCCTCAGCCTGCGACCCGATCCTCGACATCATCCGCGAAGATCTGCCCCGGACGGTCGGACCGCCGGTTCCGCGGGTCGTCTCCTCACTGCTCGGAGAAGCCGTCGTCTCCATCGGTGCGGTCCGGCGCGCCCTCGACCACGTCCAGGAGTACGCGCTCGAGATCGCCCTCCCCGACCTTGTGCGGAACGAGACGAAGGCAGCTGTGCCGGCAGGATCGATCCCCGTTCATGAGGTGTCCACAGCTGTTCCACCGGGCGGTGCTGTGCTGGGGGACGTGGGGTCGTCACCGCGGTAGAGGGTGTCGGCGAAGCGGGACAGCAGCCGGGCGAGACGGTCGAGGTCTTCGGCTGGCCAGTCGCGGAGCTGCCCGGCGAGCCAGGTGGTGCGTTCGGTGTACGCCCGCGCCTGCAGCGATGCGCCGTGATCGGTGAGTGACAGGGCGCTGCGGCGCGGGTCGATCCGAGAGGTCCCACGCTCGACGAGGCCAGCTGAGACCGCCCGGTCGACCAGGCGGCTGGCGGTGGAGGCGGCCACGTCCGCCAGGGATGCGACGTCGGCCACAGAGACCTCACGGCCCGCCGCCGCACCACGGGCGCAGGCCTCGAGCACCAGCAGGCTCGACATCTCTACCGCGACACCGCTGTCGTCGAACAGGCGCTGGCGGGAGGGGCTCCACAACCTTCGCAGCCGGATCAACCCATCGTCGAGGACATTGCACCAGAGGTCCGTCATACATGTATCGTACACATATGACCTCCTCTCCGGTTCTCATCACCGGCGCCACCGGCAACGTCGGGCGCCCGCTGGTCGACCTGCTTCGCACCGCCGGGGCCCTGGTAAGGCCCGCCTCCCGCCACCCATCCGGCCCGGACGCCGTGGTCTTCGACTTCCGTGACCCCTCGACCTGGCCGGGCGCCTTCGAGGGCGTGGAGTCGATGTTCCTGGTCCGCCCCCCTGACATCGCCAGGGTCACCAAAGACCTCGTGCCCTCGCTGGCCTTTGCCCGGGGCCTTGGTCTGCGGTATGTGGTGCTGTTGTCGGTACAGGGAGCGGGGCGGGTCCCCGTGCTGCCGCACGCCGCGGCGGAGCGCTGGCTGCGAGGTTCGGGACTGGACTGGACCTTCGTGCGGCCGTCCTATTTCGACCAGAACCTCTCTGGGGTGTTCGCCCCGGACATCCGTGACCGAGACGAGATCATGGTTCCCGCCGGAGGCAGCCGCACCGCGTTTGTGGACGCCCACGACGTCGCTGCGGTCGCCGCCGCCGCACTGCTGGACCCGGGTGCGCACGCCGGGAAGGTATGGACGCCGACCGGCCCGGCCCTGACCTACGACCAGGTGGCCGCGGTGCTGAGCGCCGAGCTGAGCCGTCCGATCCGCTACCGGCGCCCGGGAGTGGTGGCCTTCGCCCGACACGCGCGTTCCGTCCTTGGCCTGCCGGCGTCGATGGTTGCGGTGAGCACCGTCCTGCACACCGCTGCCCGCCTGGGCCTGGCGGCGTTCGAGACCAACGACGTGCTCACCGTCACCGGAAGGGCGCCCGGCACAGTGGCCGCCTTCGCCCACCGCGAGCAGTCCACCTGGGTGCGCACCCATCGCGAGCGGAGCCGTTGAACCTCACCGTCCTGGCAGACCCCGGCGCCACCGGCGGGCTCAGCTGATCTCGGCAGCGGTTCGCCAGATGTGCGTGAACGTCGCACGATGCCTCGCAACCTCAGGCCTCGCAACCTCAGTCCCGACAACCTCACCCGCCACACAGTCGGCGACTAACGGACGGCGCAACGCCAGCTGGCGCTTCCCGCCTTCGCCGGCGCAGGGTAGGAAGAACCGCAAACTGGGGAGGCAGATCAGAGCATCCAGCTTTCACCGCTCTATCTGAGCCTCTCGGCTGTGGTGACCGACGCAGGGACTGCCTCGATGCGGGCGGGAACGTGTTTGTGCCACGGCGTGCCGGCGATCGGGTCGCGCAGCCGTAGTGAGGTCAGCTCGTTGGGGGCGACGCCGCTGCGCCGGTGCTCAGGGTGGTCGACCCCGAGGCCGTTGGGCAGCGAGACGTGTCCGGCCTGCAGCGTGTCGGTGAGCTCGACGGTTGCCTGGGCGCTGCCGCCCTCGGTGACGATGCGGGCGAGGTCGCCGTTGGCCAGTCCCAGCCGGGCGGCGTCACCAGGATTGATCCGCAGTGAGCCGCCACCGTCGCGCCGGCGCCAGCTCGGGTCGCGGATGATGGTGTTGGCGGTGTAGGACCGGCGTTCGCCTGCTGAGAGAACGAACGGGAACGCGTCGTCGACGGCCCGACCGGGCTCGCTGTCGGCCAGTGTGCGGAGCTCGTCGAGCAGCTCCGGGATGGCGATCGTGAAGCGCTGATCAGGGCGACGCACGTAGTCCCAGACGTCCTCCCACGCGTCCGCGGTGAACACGATCCCGGAGGGGTTGTCGCAGATGGCGTCGAAGAGGGCGTTGCCGTCGCGGTAGCCGGCCCGCCGGACGGCGTCGGGGTGGGCCAGGGCGCACAGCTGGGCCAGGCCCCAGACGGCTGCGGTGCCGCGGCACCCGTCGGGAAGCGCCGTGCCCAGGGTCTCGTAGAGCAGGTGGGGCACAAGGCCCAGCAGCGAGGGGTCGCTCCGCAGCGTGGAGAAGAACGCCTGGGTGAACGTGTCCCGGCCGGCGGCGGCCGCAGCGGCCAGCGGGTCGATCCTCTGCTGCGGGACGGCGCCGAGGGCGCGGATCAGCCGGGCGTAGATCTCCGGCTCAGGGAGCGTGCCGGGCAGCGGGTCCAGCAGTGGCGCCCGCAGCTGGAAGCTGTTCCGGGGGAACTCGGTGGTGAAGAACGTGCACTCCCACTTTTCGAACTGGCTCGCCGCAGGCAGGACGTAGTCCGCGTGCCGGGCGGTCTCGGTAAAGGCGACATCGACGAGCACCACCAGGTCGAGCGCCTCCAGCGCCTCGCGGAACCGCGGCGAGTCGGCGATCGAGTGCGCGGGGTTGGAGCTGTCGATCCACATCGCGCGGAACCGGTCCGGGTGGTCGGTGAGGATCTCCTCGGCGATCGAGTTGCACGGCACCAGGCCGGAGATGATCCGCGCGCCGGTCACCGGGGTGATCCTGGCCGGCCGGGTCGCGCCGCCACCGCTGGTTCCCGATCCGGCGATCGCCGCGAACGCCGAGTGCAGATACATCGTGCCTGGCCGGCCGAAGTTGCCGGTGAGGATCCACAGCAGCTTGTTCAGATAGGAGACCAGGGTGCTGTTCGGTGACTGCTGGACGCCGAGGTCCTCGTAGGTGGTCGCGCTCGCCGCGGTGGCGAAACGGCGGGCGGTGCTGCGCAGCAGCGCCTCGGGCAGGCCGCACCGGCGGGCGCAGCCGGCGACGTCAAGGCTGGCGAGAACGCCCAGCACCTGGTCGGCGCCGCTGCTGTGGGCCTGCAGGAAGTCGTGGTCGACGAGGTCATCCTGGACGATCACGCCGAGCAGGGCGGCCAGGCACCAGGCGTCCGTGCCGGGGCGGACCTGCAGGTGGATGTCGGCCATCTCGGCGGTCTCACTACGCCGCGGGTCGACCACGATCATCGTCCGGCCGGGGTCCCGGGCCAGGTCACGCAGCACTGCCCTGGCGCGGGGGAAACCGTGCGACTGCCAGGGGTTCTTGCCCAGGAACATGACGACCTCAGCGTGCTCGAAGTCCCCCTTGGTATGGCCGCCGTACAGCTTGGCGTCGACCCACATCTCACCGGTCTTCTCCTGGGCCAGGGGGTTGGAGGAGTACCGGGCGCCCAGGGCTGCCTGCAGGGCGCGGCCGTGGACGCCGCCGAGGTGGTTGCCCTGGCCACCGCTGCCGTAGAAGAAGATCTTGTCGCCGCCCAGCTGTTCTCGGATGGCGGCCAGCCGTGCGGCGATCTCGCTGATCGCGGTCTCCCAGTCGATCTGCTCGTGGGTGCCATCAGGGCGGCGCCGCAACGGGCTGGTCAGGCGGTGTCTACCGTTCTGGTAGTAGTCCAGCTGCAGCGCCTTCTGGCAGGTGTAGCCGGCACTGCCGGGATGGTTCTTGTCCCCGCGGATCCGGGCGAACGAGCGGCCTTCCAGGGCGACCTCGATGCCGCAGTTGCACTCGCAGAGGATGCAGGCGCTCGGCTGCCAGTCCGACGCGACAGGCGCCCGGCCCGCGGCTGCCGCAGAGGTCTGTTCCTGCTCATCGGAAAGCGTCACGTGCGCCCGACCTCCTGATTCGCAGCCTCGACATCCGGGCGCGGAGGCACCTGTCGGGCTGGCTGACCCCACCCTCGCACAGTCAGTTCATCAATGGAACTCACTATGCGAGACTGAGCTCATGGGCAGCAATGGCGTCGACCCCTCGCGTCGCCCGTGCTCGGTCGCGGCTACCCTCGAGCTGGTCGGTGAGCGCTGGTCCCTGGTCGTCGTGCGAGAGCTCTTCTACGGCGTGCGTCGCTTCGACGGGATCCGCCGTGCGACAGGGGCGCCGCGCAACATGCTGGCCGCCAGGCTCAGGACCCTGCAGGAGTCAGGAATCGTGGATCGCCGACCGTACACGGACCGGCCGCTCCGATACGAGTACTTCCTGACGGCCGCCGGGCTCGAGCTCGTGCCGGTGCTGCTGACCCTGCAGAAGTGGGGCGACACGCACCTCACCGGCAACCTGACGATGCCGCTGCGGCACGCTCACGATGGCGGCGCCGGGCACCGTCTGGCGCCGGACCTGGTCTGCACCACCTGCGGCGTGACGGTCACCGCGCGAGACCTGACAATGGCTGTTGCGGACCCGTGGGCCGGGCCGGCCCCGGCACCAGCCGGGCGGGCCTCACCTCGACGGGTGAGCGCCGAGGGACGAGCAGGCTCACGCCCGCCGCAGGGCCACGACCGGGATCGCCCTCATCCACCAGGTACATCGGCGCACCCTCGAACTGCCCGCCCACCCGGCCCTGGTGAGCCCGGAAGTCGGTGATCGTCTTGGTGTTCCAGTCGTCCATCTCGCTCACTGCTGGCTCTCATAGTCAAGGTACTGAAACGGTGACAACGCGAATCCGGCCCGGCTGCTTCCGGCGGCCGTCGGCAACCGGTCGTCTGCGTGGCAGGGTTGGGCTATGCAGCTGCGCGATCCAGCCCACCTCGTCAGTCCTCGTGCGATTGCCTACTGGACGGTGCGGGTGGTGCCGCTGTGGATTGTCCTGCTGGCCGGTGAGCTGATCTGGTGGTGGAGCGCCCGGGACCACCGTGCACTGCGCGGGACCCTGCTCGCCGTCACCGTGCTGCTCGCCGCGGTGGACCTGATAGTGATGCCACGCTGGCGCTACCGGGTTCATCGCTGGGAGGTCACCTCTACCGCGGTCTACACCCAGTCTGGCTGGCTGGTTCAGGAACGGCGGATCGCCCCTCTCTCGCGGGTGCAGACCGTCGACACCGAGCGCGGCCCGCTCGAGCAGCTGTTCAGGCTGGCCAACGTCACCGTGACCACGGCCTCGGCTGCCGGGCCGCTGCGTATCCACGGGCTTGACCGTGCCGTCGCCGAGGCCCTGGTCGCCGAGCTCACCGAGGTCACCAGCCGGAGCCTGGGTGATGCGACATGATCCCGCCGGGTGCCACCCAGGGTGCCTCCTGGCGCCGTCTGAGCCCCCGGATGCTGCTGGTCCACCCGGTCCGGGAGGTCGGCCAGGCGATCCCGGCTCTCTTCGGCCTGCTGGTGGCGGGTCGGGCGATGGGCGACGGACAGCTGTGGTGGCTGGCGCCCCTGGCCGTCCTGGCCGTCATCGTGCTGAGCGTGCTCCGCTGGGTGACGACGACCTACCGGATCACCCCCGAGCAGGTGCAGCTGCGGACCGGCCTGCTGCAACGCAAGATGATCTCCACCCCTGCAGACAGGGTCCGTAGCGTTGACGTGACTGCTTCGGCGCTGCACCGGGTCCTCGGCCTTGCCAAGGTGGAGATCGGCACCGGCGGTCACGAGGCGGGCAAGGGACTGTCGCTGGACTCCCTCACGGTCGCTGAGGCGGCGGGTCTGCGGGCCGAGCTGCTCCATCGCAGTGCCGCCACGACTCCCGACACCGCCGGTGCCGGCGAAGCCCCGGCCACGGGTGCTGCGAATCGCCCGAATCTGGGCAGTGTCCGGGGGACGCCAGAAATGCCGGGCTCGGACATGGCGAGCTGGGACAGGGCGGGCCTGGACTGGACGGAGAATGCCGCCTCCGGAGCAGCGTCGGCGGGGCAGCCGCCCGCTCCCGCGGAGCAGGAGAGCGAGCTCGTCCGGATGGACCCCCGTTGGGTGCGGTTCGCCCCGTTCACCATGTCGGGGGTGCTGGGCGCTGCCGCGATCCTCGGCCTCGGATCACGGCTCCTGGACCAGTCCGGGGTCGATGCAACCGACGTGGGGCCGATCAGGGGTGGCCTGGCCTACCTGCAACGGACGCCGATCTGGCTGGACGTCCTTCAGGGACTGCTCGCGCTCGTCGTGTTCGTCACCGTGTTGTCGATCGGCGGATACGCCTTGATGTACTGGGGTTTTCGGCTGACCCGGCATCCCGGTGGCACCCTGCACGTCACCCGTGGCCTGCTCACCACCCGGGCCATCAGCATCGAGGAACGACGACTGCGGGGGCTCGAGCTGGCCGAGCCGTTGCTGCTTCGGGTCGTTCACGCAGCTCGCCTGGGTGGTATCACCACCGGCCTGCGCTCCAAGGGTGGCGCCGACGGCGCCAGCTCGCTGCTGTTGCCGCCGGCCCCGGCCGGGGTGGCCCTGGAGGTCGCCACCCAGATCCTGAGGGACCGCACCCCGCTGGAGGTGCCGCTGACCGCGCACGGTCCCGCTGCCCGGCAACGTCGATTCACCCGCGCGCTGATGGGGGCGCTGTTCCTGGTCGTCGCAGCCGGTCTGGCGGTCTGGTCTGGTGCGCCGCCGTGGCTGGCTGTCGCGGCCCTGCTGACCATCCCGCTCGCGGTCCTGCTGGCTGCCGACAGGTACAGATCCCTGGGGCACGCAATGGCCGGGCGATTCCTGGTCACTCAGGCCGGCTCCCTGTTCCGGCGTCGCGACGTGCTCGAGTGCGACGGCATCATCGGCTGGAACCTGCGTCAGTCGTTCTTCCAGCGGCGTGCCGGGCTGGCGACACTGACCGCAACCACAGCGGCCGGCAGGCAGCAGTATGCCGTCACGGACCTGCCGCTGCCTCTGGCAGTCTCGCTCGGAAACCGTGCAGTGCCAGGGCTTCTGGACGAGTTCCTGGTCCCGCTCCCTGCCAGATGATCCTGGTCAGGGACGGGTGCCAGGGGGAAACCGACGGCGACCCGCCCAGCTCGCCAACGTGCCGGCCGAGCTGAACGGGTCGCTGTGAAACGAGTGCTGCTGAACGGGTCGCGCGATGCGGCGCCGAGGTGGTGTCGGTGGGGTCAGAGGATGCGGAGCATCCCGTTCCAGCCGGTGCCGATCTGCTTGCCGGGGAACACGGTGCCGCCGGTGCGTCCGAGGTAGGACCACAGGGTTCCGTTGGCGTTGCGGCCGATCAGGTCGCTTCGGCCGTCCCGGTTCATGTCGCCGGGGCTGGTCAGGATGTTCATCCCGTTCCAGCCGGTGCCGATCTTCTTGGCGCTGGTCAGACCGGTGGCCGACGACAGGAAGCTGAAGAGGACGCCGTCGCTGCGACGGGCGATGAGGTCGCCTCGCCTGTCGCCGTTGAGGTCGCCCATGCCGATGATGGAGGTCATCGAGTTCCAGCCGACGCCGATCTGCCGGACGTACTGAAGCCCGCCGGTGGCCAGGATGCGGTAGTCGTGCAGGGTGCCGTCGGCGCGCCGGGCGATCAGGTCGGGGCGGCCGTCGAGGTTGACGTCGCCGGGGGTGGCGATGGCGGTCATCCCGTTCCAGCCGCTGCCGACCTGCTTGCCGGAGCCGAGGAAGCCGGCGCCCTTGCCGGGGTAGAACCACAGCGTGCCGTCGGCGCGGCGGGCGAGCAGGTCGGTGCGCCGGTCTCCGTTGAGGTCGCCGGGGGAGCCCTGCCAGGTGAAGCCTGACCAGCCGCTGCCGACCTGGACCCCGGACCTGGTGGTGCCGGTGCCGGTGCCCTCGTAGACGTACAGGTTGCCGTTGGAGCCGGTGCCCATCAGGTCCACGGTGCCCTGACCGGTCCAGTCACCGCGTACCCCCGAGCGCGGCGGGGTGGAGCAGGTGTAGACGGACACGTTGTCGACGTCAAAGGTCCCGTCAGTGGTCAGGTCCTGTCTGTGACCGAAGGTCACGTCGACAGTTCCGTCGCCGGCCGTGGTCGCTTGCGAGGTGATGTCCAGGGTCACTGGCGACCAGGCGGCAGCCGGTGCCGGCTCCCACCAGTCAGTGTTGACGATGGCCGCGCTCGCGCCGGGGGCGAACACGCCGCGGTAGCTGAACGACAGGAACAGCTTGCCGGTCTGAGGCACGAGGCTGAAGTTGGAGTTCACCAGATGGATGACCGGAGGCAGTGCGGGGTCAACCGCTCCGGGAATCGCGGAGCTGGCCCAGCTTGAACCATCCGGGGCGCCGGCCCCGGTCGAGATGGTGAAGCCATCACTGAAGGCAGGGTAGGGCAGGCCGGTCTCAAAGCCCGCATGGCTCAGGGTCTTGGGGAACTGGCCGGCGGGGCAGACCGAGGTCGTCCTGATGAGGCCGGACGCGGGCGCGGCGATGGAGGATCTGCCGGTCGGCGCGCCGAGAGCGCGGGCGGCGTCAGCCCGAAGGCTTGCCAGCGTCCGGCCTGAGGTGCCGGAGGGGGTGGGGACGGGAGCGGCCTGGGCTGGCGTGAATGCGCTGGCGACCAGGCCGAGGGTCAACGCGGCTGCGCCTGCTCCCCGAATCGTGCGTGTCCTCATGAGCTGTCATACCTTCCCTGGTGCAGAGCCCGGCAGCCGTGGATCCCACGGCTGCCGGGTGAATTTTGTGAGCGAACTCTAACAGCGCTCTGGTGGCGGCTTCACCACCGCCAGGGCCCGGCCTGGTGGCCGGGCTACGGACTGCGACCCGCCCACGTCGCCTGACCGGTGGACGACGGAGCGCTAAAGGACCATTCACATAGATGCCGGAAAGGATGCTAAAGAGGCGACCGGCAAACGTTGAGACACAGCCCTGACCCCGAGACCGACCTAGATCCAGCTCGGCAGCCACATCCGAAGCTGCCACTGGGAGTATGGAATGACCTGTGCGGTGTAGACCGGGTAGAAGAAGGCGAAGCAGGCGACGGTGACCACCACGAAGACCCCTGCAGAGAGGAGGCCGATCCGGCGGTGCCGGGCAGAGGCGCCGGGCCCGCCGATACAGAGCCCCAGGACGTAGGTCACCGCGAGAACGACGAAGGGCTCGAAGGCGATCTCGTAGAAGCTGAAGATCGTGCGGTGCTGGTAGTTGAACCAGGGCAGGTATCCGCCGGCCAGGCCTGCCAGGATGGCGCCGGCCCGCCAGTCACGATGCAGCGCCCACATGAACAGCAGGATGAAGACCGCGATGGTCGCGGCCCACCACAGGGTCGGGGTCCCGATCGAGGTGATCGCCTTGGCGCACTGGTCGACAGTGCATCCCTCCTGGCCCTTCTTCGGACCCTCGTAGAAGAACGAGGTGGGCCTGCCCTGGATCAGCCAGGACCACGGGTTCGTCTTGTACGGATGGTCCGAGGTCACGCCGACATGGAAGGTGTAGATCTCCTGGTGGTACTGCCACAGCGAACGCAGCGAGTCCGGCACCCAGCTGAAGGTCGTTGCCGGGTGGGTGGCCGCCCACTGCCGGTCGTAGGAGTTCTTGGCGGCGAACCAGCCTGCCCAGGAGGCTAGGTAGACGGAGACCGTCAGGCCCACCAGAAGCAGGCCGGCATACACCCCGTCGAGCAGAACGGCGCCCCACCACCAGTGCCGTATGCCGGCCGCGCGGCGGGCGCCCATGTCCCAGAAGACGACCATCAGCCCGAAGGCCACCAGGAAGAAGAGGCCCGACCACTTGGTGCCGGTCGTCAGCCCGAGGCAGATCCCGGCAACCCAGAGCCAGGGGCGCAGGCCCAGCCAGGGACCGTAGGTCAGCCCGTCGCGGTGAGGGGTCGTCGCGTCCTGGCCGTCGTCGGCGCCCTGGTGAGCCGACTCTCGCAGGGCTCCCACCTTGCGGGCCAGCACCTTGCGGGACTGGTCGCGGTCGATGAGCAGGGCACAGAACGCGGCGAGCGCCCAGAACATCACGATGAGGTCCAGCAGACCGGTGCGCGAGTGGACGAAGTGCTGGCCGTCGAAGGCCATCAGGATGGCCGCGATCGTGCCCAGCAGGGTCGAGCCGAACATCCGGCGGGCGGCCCGGCCGATCATCAGGATCGAGAGGGTGCCGAGCAGCGCGACGGAGAACCGCCAGCCGAACGAGCTGGTCGCGCCGAAGAGCTGCTCGCCGACCCCGATGACCCACTTGCCCACCGGGGGGTGGACCACCAGGTCAGGCTCGAGGCCGAAGACGTTGGGGGTGCCCTGGGTGAACAGCGCGTCAGGGGTCTTGATGCTCGCGGCGACCCGTCGTTCGTGGCCGTACTGGAACATCGAGTAGCCATGTTTGACGTAGTACGTCTCGTCAAAGATGAGCTTTTCGGGGCGGCCGAGCTGCCAGAAACGAAGGAAGCCGCCGATGGCCGCGACGATCAGCGGGCCTAGCCAGCCCCACAACACGTCGGAGGGCCGGTATCCGAGCAGCCGTGAGCGCAGCTGCTCAGTAGGGGTCATGGCTGACATCGTATGCAGCCCGGACGCCGGCGCCCTAACCTGCCCGATGCGCCGCGCGCCCGGATCGGAGGTACGCCGACGCCCGGCAGCCGCGTGCTGAGAGGATCGACGGCGTGACCAACCCAGCAGCCGGCGTCCTCGTCCTCGCCGCCACCCCGATCGGTGACCCCGCGGATGCGGCTCCGCGCCTCTCCAGGGAGATCCTCACCGCCGACGTGGTCGCCGCGGAGGACACCCGCCGCTTCAGCCGCCTCTGCCACTCGCTGGAGGTCAGGCCGTCGGGGTCGGTGGTCAGCTACCACGAGCACAACGAGGCCACCCGGACCGCCGACCTGCTGGCCCGGCTGGTGGCCGGGGCGCGGGTGCTGGTGGTCACCGATGCCGGGATGCCGTCGGTGTCCGACCCCGGCTACCGCCTCGTCGTCGCCGCGGTCGAGGCGGGCGTGAAGGTGACCTGCGTGCCCGGCCCGAGCGCAGTCCTGATGGCGCTGGCGGTGTCCGGGCTGCCGGTGGACCGCTTCTGTTTCGAGGGGTTCCCGTCACGCAAGGCCGGGGAGAGGCTGCGCGGGTTCAGGGCTCTGGCGCGGGAGCCGCGCACCTTGATCTTCTTCGAGGCGCCGCACCGGCTGGACGCGACGCTGGCCGCGATGGCCGAGGCGTTCGGGGCGGATCGCCCGGCCGCGGTGTGCCGGGAGCTGACCAAGACCTATGAGGAGGTCATGCGGGGTGGCCTGGCCGACCTGGCGCGCTGGGCGGCCGACGGGGTCAGGGGCGAGATCACCGTGGTGGTCGGTGGGGCACCGGCGCAGGTGAGCGACCCTGAGACGGCGGTGGCCGCCATCCAGGCCCGGGTGGCCGCTGGTGAGCGGCTGAAGGACGCCTGTGCGGAGGTGGCCGCCGAGACGGGGCTGAGCCGCAACGACCTCTACAACGCTGCGCTGGCGGCGCGGCGATGACCTGGGTCAGCTGCGCCGGCGACCCAGCCTGACTGACGCCGGCGCAGTGGTGACCTGGCGGTCAGCGCTGAGTGGTGACCTGGGCGGCCGCCCGTGACGCGGCGGCCCGAAGCGCCGGGTTGGCGCTGGCGGAAGGGCCGTCGATGAAGCCGGCTTCGGCCACCACGACCACCTGGCCCGTCTGGACCGAGGCATACCCGGAGGCCGGCATCGTGCCGGGCGCGCCCTCGAAGGTCTTACCCTCACGGAGAAGGTCGTTGAGATTGCCTGTCCCGGTGGCGTCCAGGACCTGCTTCACCGAGGCGGCCGCCTCGGCGGAGGCCATCTGTATCCGTGACAGCACAAAGACGGCGGGGCGACCGCTGACCTGACCGGTCGCCAGGAATCGCGTGGCCTTCACGCAGTTCTCTTTCTTGAACATGGTCTTCGTCTTGCCGTGCGAATGGGTCACGCAGTCCGTGATCGTGTCAGTGACCTGCACGGTGTACAGGGCCGGCGCGGAGGTGCTCTGGACCGGGGCTGTGGGCGTGGCCTGGAGGCTGCCCAGGCGGGTGAGGGCGAAGACTCCCACCAGCAGCAGGGCGGCCGCGGCGCCGACGGCGATCAGCAGCCGGGGCGACGGAAGGCGCCTCGCCGCACGAGGCGCCGGGCCGGCCGGGGGTGCGGCCCTCTGGACGGGCGGCGGAGGGGGCATCGGGGGCTGCGCGAGGGTCGCGTCGGGGCGAGCCGGGGCGGGGGCGTCCGGCCTGGCCTGGCGCTCGGCGGTGCGGCGGACGAGCTCGGCGATGTGAGCTGCGGAGTCCTCGGCATCGGAGTTCGAGCCTGGGGCTACTGAGGGGTCGCCTGGCGCGTCGCCAGAGGGGCCAGAGTGCCTGCGGTGATCTCGTTCGAAAAGGGACATTGCTGCCCAGCATGCCGGTCAGGGGCCTTTCCTTCCAACTCCTGGCCGGCTGCGGGCCGTCGAGGACAGGGTCAGCGGCCGATCCATTGGTACTCGACCTCGGGTCGCCCGGCACTGCCGTACCGCGACCGCCGGATGACCAGTGCGGAGTATGCGAGGTACTCGAGGTAGCGGCGCGCGGTCACTCTGGACGCGCCGACCAGTGCCGCGACCTCGGTGGCCGAAAGGCTTTCGCCGGACGGGCGCAGGACCGCCACGACGGCTTCCAGGGACTCTGGGCTCATGCCCTTGGGCAAGCTGCTCGAGTCGCTTCCGCGCAGCGTGGCCAGCACCCGGTCGACCTCCTGCTGGCTGCTCGCGACCTCGCCCCCGACCTGAAGCCGGTATGCCGCGTATCGCTCGAGCTTGTCCCGCAGTGCGGCGAAGGTGAACGGCTTCAGGAGGTACTGCACGATGCCCTGGGAGACAGCCGCCCGCACCACGGTGAGGTCGCGGGCGGAGGTGACCGCGATGACGTCAGCCCGGTGCCCGGCGGTGCGCATCGCCCGCACCACGTCCAGGCCGTGCATGTCGGGCAGGTACATGTCCAGGAGCACCAGGTCGATCTCGCAGGACGGGTCTCGCAGCAGCCGGATCGCCGAGGCACCATCGAGCGCTCTTCCGCGGACCGCGAACCCGCGGACGCGACCGACGTAGGCCACGTGCGCGTCGGCGGCCACCGGCTCGTCCTCGACGACCAGGACCCCGATCTCCTTCATGGCGCGACCGCGACAGGCAGCGGGAACCTGACGGTGAAGACGGCGCCGACATAGGTTGAGCCGCCGAATCCCGCGCCTGCCGAGGCTGCGCGGTGTCGGAGCGCATCTCGAAGCACCGGGTACTCGCCCAGCCCGTCTCCGGCTCGGCCGACCTTGACCGTGCCCCCGTTGCGGTGGGCGACCTGGCCGACCAGTGCCAGCCCGAGGCCATGACCGATGAGCCGGTTGTCGGACTTGGTCGACCAGCCGCGGGTGAAGGCGTGGCTCGCGGAGTCCTTGGTCAGGCCGGGGCCGCTGTCGCTGACCTGCAGCACGAGCGTGCTGGCGATACCAGGGCCGGATGCATCGTCCTCGACCCAGCTCGAGAAGCCCACCCGGCGCGGACCGGGCGACCCGGCGGCCGCGTCAATGGCGTTGTCGAGCAGGTTTCCGACGAGCGTGACCAGGTCGCGGGCGGGGATCACACTCTCCGGGACACTGCTGGCCGGGTCCACCTCCAGCGTGACGCCGCGCTCGTTGGCCTCGGCTGCCTTGCCCAGCAGCAGGGCGGCCAGAACCGGCTCGTGGACAGCGTTGACCACCAAGTCGGTCAGCTGCTGGGCCAGGGCAAGCTCTTCGGTGGCGAAGGTGAGTGCCTGTTCGGTGCGCCCCAGCTCGATCAGGCTGATCACGCTGTGCAGCCGGTTGGCCGCCTCGTGCGCCTGTGAGCGCAGCGCCTCGGCAAGCCCGCGGGCCGAGTCCAGCTCTCCGGTCAGCGCCTGCAGATCGGTATGGTCGCGCAGGGTCAGCACGGTGCCGAGCTCCTGCCCTTCCCAGCGGGCCGGCGCCTGGTTAACCACCAGCACCCGGGTCGCGGTGAGATGGATGGCGTCCTCCACCTCGTGGCCGCCTTCCAGGTCCTCCGTCATCGGTGCCGGCAGCCCGAGCTCGTCCAGGCGGCGCCCTGCCCAGTCCGCCGGCAGCTCCAGCAGCCGATGGGCCTCGTCGTTGGCCAGCAGGAGGTGCCCCTGCAGGTCCAGGAGCACCAGCCCCTCGTGCACAGAGTGCAGCACCGCGTCGTAGAACTCGTACATCCGGGCCAGCTCATCGGGCCCGAGACCGTGGGTCTGGCGGCGCAGCCGGCGGGCTATCAACGCTGCGCCACCCGCCGCGAGCAGCAGCGCGACGATCGCGCCAGCCAGCAGCAGGCGCATCTGCCCAGCTAGCTCGCGAGTGATGGCGTCGCGCTTGACGCCGACCCCGACCAGTCCGAGAACTGCCCCGTCCGTGGCCCGCACGGGCACGACCGCGCGCTCGGTGAGACCAAGCGACCCGGAGTTCGTCTCGAGCACCACCCCTCCGGCGACTGCAGCGGCGATGTTGCCGGAGAACCGCTGTCCGATCAGGCCCGGGTCGGGGTGGGAGTAGCGGATGCCCTGGGTATCCATCACGACGACGAAGTCGGTGCCGGTGTCGCGTCGCACCTCCTCGGAGTACGGCTCCAGGACCTCGGCCCGGACCGCCACGGGCCCGGTCAGTGTGGATCGCACGAACGGCGACGCTGCCACGCTTCGCGCGATCGCGAGCACCCGTTCACCGGTGGAGTCCTGGCTGCGCTGGCGGGCCTGAAGGTAGGCCGCCGCGCCTCCCGCCACCACCAGGACCGTGACGACCACCACCTGGAGCGCGAACAGCTGGCGCGCAAGGCTCCAGGCTCGTGGGTTCAGGCGGGGGTACATGGCACCAGTGTGCGGCTCCCGCCGCCAGAACTCCTCCCGGTGTACCCGGCATTCTGAATCGTGACCTGTCTGAGCTCGCGACCGCAATGAACGCAACGTTGACCGACGCCCGCAACGGGGCCAGCGTCAGGTGAAACTCACGGAAACTCACCTGTCGGATCCAGGAGGATCAACATGTTCAGTTCCACAGCAGCGCCGCTGTCGGGTTCGACGCCCGCCGGCCTCCCGCCGACTGCGCAGAAAGCACCGCGAGACAAGACCCAGTATCTCTACATGGCCGTGATCGTTGCGGCTCTGCTAGGTATTGCCGTCGGCTTCGCCTTCCCGGGCAAGGAAGGGTTCGCCGTCGGGCTCAAGCCGCTCGGCACCGGGTTCGTGAACCTGATCAAGATGATGATCACGCCGATCATCTTCTTCACGATCGTGCTCGGCATCGGATCGGTCCGCAAGGCGGCCAGCGTCGGCAAGATCGGCGGTCTGGCGCTGGGATACTTCACCCTGATGTCGACGTTCGCGCTCACCATCGGCCTCGTCATCGGCAATATCATCAAGCCCGGGTCGGGACTGCACCTGACCGCTGCGGTGGTCAAGTCCGGGCGAGCGCAGGTCACAGCGACCGGCGGGGAGACCTTCCCCGAGTTCCTGCTCAGCCTGATCCCAGACACCCTGATCTCGTCCCTGACCTCTGGCAAGGTGATCCAGGCGTTGTTCGTCGGGCTTCTTGTCGGGTTCGCGGTGCAGGGGATGGGTGAGCGCGGCGTCCCGGTACTTCGCGGCGTCGAGGTTCTGCAGAAGCTCGTCTTCAAGGTCCTTTCGATGGTCATGTGGGTGGCTCCGGTGGGTGTGTTCGGTGCCATGGCTGCCATGGTCGGCGCGACCGGCACCAGCGCGCTGCTGAGCCTCGGCAAGGTCATGCTCGCGTTCTACGCCACCTGTGCGTTGTTCATCTTCCTGGTGCTCGGCACCATTCTGCGACTCGGCAGCGGCCTCTCGATCTTCTCGCTGCTGAAGTACCTCGGCCGCGAGATCCTGCTCATCGTCTCGACGTCCTCCTCCGAGACCGCGCTGCCGCGGCTGATCGGCAAGATGGAGCACCTCGGCGTCACGCGTCCGGTGGTCGGCATCGTGGTGCCGACCGGCTACTCGTTCAACATGGACGGCACGGCGATCTACCTGACCATGGCCTCCCTGTACGTGGCCGAAGCGATGGACAAGCCGATGAACATCGGTGAGCAGATCTCGTTGCTCATCTTCATGATCATCGCGTCCAAGGGTGCGGCCGGCGTCAGCGGCGCCGGTCTCGCGGTTCTGGCCGGCGGCCTGCAGTCGTTCCGTCCAGAGCTGCTGGACGGGGTCGGCGTGATCGTCGGGATCGACCGGTTCATGAGTGAGGCCCGCGCGGTGACGAACTTCACCGGCAACGCGGTCGCCACAGTGCTGATCGGCAGCTGGACCGGCGGGCTCGACAAGGAGCGGGCCGTGCGGGTCCTGTCCGGAAAGGACCCCTTCGACGAGGTCGCGTTCAACGCTGGTGATGAACACGGTGGTGGCGCCAGGGAGGACGAGCTCGCTGATGGCGAGGTCGAGGTCTCCGAGAAGGCTGAGCTGACGTCGATCGGGCATTGACCCAACCTGAGAGCGACGATGGACCCGCGCCTTGTAGGGAGCGGGTCCATCTCGGTATTCGGGCGCCAGTAGAGCGGCGCCCCTGTTGGGCTCAGCTGCCTGACGGTGACGCGTCCTTGGTCGCGGCCTCTGCGGCCTGTTTGAGGTTGGCCAGCGTCTCGACCATTCCCCGCCGATTGATCCGCAGGCGTGAGCCGAGCGCCAGGTCTGCGGGAGTGCGATACCAGACGGGCCGCCGGTCGGTCCATTCTTCGGCGACCATGCAGGCCGAGGGGTCGCCGGCGTCGGGAACGATGACGTACTCCCACCGGGCGATCTTCAGCGGCCCGAAGCTGATCTCGAAGGCCAGGCGGCGACCCGGTTCTGCAGTGACAACCTCACCCTGGGTCATCCACCGCACCATGCCCGCCTTGTTGTGGCCGATGAACAGGGCCCCTTCGGCGGCGCCGGTGGCGCCACCGCGCCAGGTCACCCGCTCGCACTCGGGTGACCACTCGCCCATCCGGGGAAGATCGGCGATCAGGTCGTAGACAAGGTCGGCGGGCGCGGCAACGGTCAGGGACTCGCGTAGGTCTGCCATGGCCGAATCCTTGCACCGCGGGGACCGTCGCGCAGGTCGCCCCCTAGGATTCAGGCCATGAGCAAGGTACTTTCTGCAGTTGCCTGGCCGTACGCCAACGGCCCTCGACATATCGGCCACATCGCCGGATTTGGTGTGCCCTCAGACGTTTTCAGTCGTTATATGCGGATGGCCGGCCATGATGTGCTGATGGTGAGCGGCACCGACGAGCACGGCACCCCGATCCTGGTGGCGGCCGACAAAGCGGGGGTCAGCGCCAAACAGCTCGCCGATGAGAGCAACCAGGTCATCGTCCAGGACCTGGTCAGCCTCGGTCTGTCCTACGACCTGTTCACCCGGACGACGACCCGCAACCACTACGCCGTCGTCCAGGAGATGTTCCGGACCGTCCACGACAACGGCTACATGGTCGAGCAGACCACCAAGGGCGCGAGGAGCCCGTCGACCGGGCGCACGCTGCCGGACCGCTACATCGAGGGCACCTGCCCGATCTGCGGGTACGCCGAGGCCCGCGGCGACCAGTGCGACAACTGCGGCAACCAGCTCGACCCGACGGACCTGATCAACCCGATCAGCAAGATCAACGGCGAGACGCCGGAGTTCGTCGAGACCCAGCATTTCTTCCTGGACCTGCCCGCGCTGGCGGAGGCGCTCGGTGAGTGGCTCGACGGGCGCGCGGCGGCGGGCACCTGGCGTCCCAACGTCATCAAGTTCAGCCAGAACATCCTGGCGGAGATCCGGCCGCGCGCGATGACCCGCGACATCGACTGGGGCATCCCGATCCCGCTGGACGGCTGGCGCGACCAGCCCAAGCGGCTGTACGTCTGGTTCGACGCGGTGATCGGCTACCTGTCCGCGTCGATCGAGTGGGCCCGGCGCAGCGGCGACCCGCAGGCCTGGCGGCAGTGGTGGAACAACCCCGAGGCCCTGTCCTACTACTTCATGGGCAAGGACAACATCACCTTCCACTCCCAGATCTGGCCGGCCGAGCTGCTGGCCTATGACGGAAAGGGAGACAAGGGTGGCAAGCCCGGCCCGTATGGCGAGCTGCAGCTGCCGACCGAGGTGGTCAGCTCGGAGTTCCTCACCATGGAGGGCAAGAAGTTCTCGTCCTCGAAGCGGGTCGTCATCTACGTCCGCGACATGCTCGAGCGCTACGGCGCCGACCCGCTGCGCTACTACCTGGCCGCGGCCGGCCCGGAGACG
>JBBRZQ010000052.1:0-28120 GCA_038236535.1 Actinomycetales bacterium | reverse complement strand
GATCTGATCTCCTCGATCGAGCAGTACATGAACAGCCACAACAACGAGCCCAAACCTCTGGTGTGGACGGCGACAGCAGAATCGATCCTGATCAAGGTCCGCCGCGGCCGAGTCGCCCTCAGCCAAACAGTCAGTCAATGAGAGCAATGATCAGAACCTGTGGATGGTCCTCGGCGGGGTGGCGTGAAGGAGCGCACCTTCCCGAGGATGATCTGAAGCCCATAGAAGTCTGATCAGGACCGGCGTTGACGCGCTGGTTCGGGAAGGTACGCCCATGCTCACGGTAGTCCACGAGAAGAACGAGACCAACGATGTTGGCGCCCACACGCCAGCCAGGGGCTCGGCAAAGTCGGGTTCATGAGGTGGCGAGGAGCTCGATGGCGCGTTGGCTGTCGCGGGCGTGATGTCGAAGTCCGGCGGCGATCTTCAGGTGACCGGCCAGGCGCAGGAGGCTGATGGCGGTGTTGCGCAGGGTGGCCATCACGTGTGGGCCGCAGGCCGTGCGTAGCTGGTGACGGTCTTCGTCGAAGACGACGTCACGGACCCAGTGCAGCGCGTTCTCGATGGACCAGTGCCCCCGCAGCCAGGTCGCGACGGTCGCTGGTGGTGCAGCGATCATGTCGAGGGAGCAGATCACGTACACGACCTCGATTCGTCTGCGGCCGTGCACTGTTCGGGTCCGACGGACTTGGGCGACCTGGGCGGCGCCCGGGAAGTCGAGCCACTCGGGTGCGGTCACGGCTCGGATGGTCCGGCGGACCCGCCGACCGTGGGTGGTGCTCACGGTGGTGACAGCAGGGACCTGGGTCCAGGGCAACGCCTTGAGCTGGGAGCGCAGGGTCGGCTGGTTGCCCTTGACGGTCAACAGGTAGTGCCCACCCCGCCCGGTGAGGTAGGCCGCGGTACCGCGCTGGCAGTGCATCGCGTCGGCGGTGACCAGGACCTCGGCCAGGTCGATGTCAGCCAGCAGCAACGGCAGGGCCGGGATCTCGTTGCTCTTCGTCGCGACCGCGCGCTGCCCGGCGACGACGCCGCTGGCGTGGTGCAGCGCAGCCAGCAGGTGCGGCATGGCCCCACCGGGGGGTGTTCCACCACGCAGGGACTTGCCGTCAACGGCGATGACGGTCCGCCCGGCCAGCTGCCCGACCCGGGTGGCCATCCAGGTCGCCACGCGACGGTCGAGGTCGTCACCGTCGAGCGCGGCCAGGGTCCGGCGGATCGTGGACTCCGACGGCAGCTGCTCATGGGCACCGATCCCCAAGCGGGTCAACGCTTCCCGGTCGACGTCAGCGGCCCACTCACTGATCCCGAGCAGGGTCCGGGCACCGCCAGCGACCGCAGCCTGAGCAATCACGAGCACGGTGGCGAGCCGGTGGCGGACCCCGCGCGGGTCTCGCGGGTCAGGCACCGTGGCGAAGACCTCGCTCAGCGGGCGACGCGACAAGCCCAGGGCGGCTTCGGGCATGAGGGAGGATGGCATCGCGGCGTGGGACTCCGGTGTCGACGGTTGAGTGAGATCTCCATCGTCACCGCGAGTCCCACGCTTGCTCAGCAGCAACACACGCCACGTCCGTCACACCAGCACCATCACAAACCCGCAGGTCAACGCCCTACCAACCGACTTTGCCGAGGCCCTGACACGCCAGCCGGTGTCGGGGGGTCGTTGCTCGACGAGCTGGTCCGCGACGGAGCGCGGGCGATGCTCGCGGCCGCGTTGCAGGCCGAGGTCGCCGCGTACGTCGACGCGTTCAGCGACGAGGTCGACGAGCACGGCCGCCGGTTGGTCGTGCGGAACGGGTACCACGCCGCGCGGGAGGTGACCACGGCCGCGGGCGCGGTCCCGGTCAAGGCGCCGCGGGTCAACGACCGACGCGTCGACGAGACCACGGGGGCGCGGGCCCGGTTCTCCTCGGCGATCCTGCCGGCGTGGGCGCGCAAGTCCCCGCGGGTCGCGGAGGTGCTGCCGTTGTTGTACCTGCATGGCCTGTCCAGCAACGACTTCGGGCCCGCGTTGGAGCAGTTCCTCGGCTCGAAGGCCGGGCTGTCGGGCCCGACGATTACCCGGTTGACGACCCAGTGGCAGGACGAGGCCGCAGCCTTCGCCGCCCGGTCGCTGGCCGACACCGACTACGTCTACATGTGGGTCGACGGGATCCACCTCAAGGTCAGGCTGAGCCAAGACAAGGTGTGCCTGCTGGTGATGATCGGGGTCCGCGCCGACGGCACCAAGGAGCTGATCGCGCTGGCTGACGGGCACCGCGAGTCCTCGGAGTCGTGGGCGGACCTGCTGCGCGACTGCAAACGCCGCGGGATGACCGCGCCGGTTCTCGCGGCAGGTGACGGGGCGCTCGGGTTCTGGAAGGCGCTGCGGGAGGTGTTCCCCACCACCCGCGAGCAGCGGTGCTGGTTCCACAAGATCGCGAACGTCTTGAACGCGCTGCCGAAGTCGGCCCAGCCCGGCGCGAAGGCCGCCCTGGCCGAGATCTGGCAGGCCGAGGACCGTGAGCACGCCGCACGCGCCGCCGCCGCGTTCGCTGACCTATACGGCCCGAAGTGGCCCAAGGCCGCCGCGAAGATCACCGACGACCTCGACGTGCTCCTGAGCTTCTATGACTACCCGGCCGAGCACTGGATCCATTTGCGGACGACGAACCCGATCGAGTCGACCTTCGCGACCGTCCGGCTGCGGCAACGGGTGACCAAGGGCCCGGGCTCGCGTGCGGCGGGGATCGCGATGGCGTTCAAGCTCATCGAGTCCGCCCAAGCCCGCTGGCGTGCGGTCAACGCCCCCCACCTGGTCGCGCTCGTCCGGGCGGGCGCGACGTTCGAGAAGGGCAAACTCGTCGAACGACCCGAGGAATCAGCCCCCGATCAGCACGTCGCCTGACACACCGATCCACAGGTCTTGACAATTACTCAGTCAATGACGAGACACACCACTAGCAGCAGCCGATAGCGTCCGGCACGGACTACGCCCTCAGGGCTGCTCACCGGCGGATAGGCTCGACGTCGTCGGGCCGTCGCCCGCGCGCTCTGTGCCCTTCGAGGGAGCGGATCTACGCGATCGCCGAGCAATGAGAAGCACTCGGGCCGCCATGGGCGCCTTGCGTTCGGGATCGGCGACAGAACGGGCGGATCGAGTTTCTGGCCCCGGTCACGCGCTCGGCATCCTGGTCGACGGTCACGGTGGGGTCAAGGTGTTCGTTGATCGAAGCATCCGGTGGCGTCAGCCCGGTGAAACGCCTGACATGGGGGGGTACATGAATGCCAGCCGTGGAGGGTAGTTGTAACTCGTGCCCCAGTGTGGCTCATAGCCGTAGTGGCCATAGATGCTGGCGTGATACGGCCGGTTGTCGACGAGGTCTGGGTCATAGCCGGGGGCCGTCGCGACCCTCTCGTGCGACTGATCGATGAAGACCTCCTGCTCGGTGATCTTGGTGACGGCGTCCACGGGGATCAGGGTCGTCTTGTTCCCGAAGCCGAGGAATCCACCGTGTTCGACCAGGAGGAAACGGACCTTCTCCTGGCGATCGTCGACCAGAAGATCAGCCACCTTGCCGATGCCGTCTCCGTCCTTGTCTTTGACCTCCCGGCCGCGGACATCGTTGGCTGATCCGGCGACCGTCTGACCGCGATCACCCAGCGTATGGAGGGTGGCAACGTCATCAGTGTTGGTCATGGAAATCATCTCCTGAAGTTGGATGGTGGTCGGGGTCGGGGTCGGGGTCGGGGTCGGTGCCGGACTGGGTGCAGGTGTCAGGTCATCGTCGGCGACGGGATCGTCGCAAGGAGTTCTCGCGCGCGCGCGGCGTGCGTGTGGGCCACGAGCACTTCATACTTGGTGGCGACGACCTGGCTCACCGAGGCGAAGTCTCGGTGACCGTGCCGGGTGGCGGCGCTGTAACCGAGCTGGCTCCACGCCAGCCCGAACAGGGCCCCCAGCAGGGGAGTGGTGATGAGGAGACCGAGCTGGGTTCGGCTGCTGAACAGACTGATGGTGATCGCGACGAACAGCCCGATCCAGACTCCCGACAGGGCGCCAGCCGCGACGATCTTGCCTCGGGTCACGCGTCCCGTCACGCGTTCGATGGAGCGGAGCTCCGTTCCCACAATCTCGAGGTTCTCGACGGGAAAACTCCGGTCGGCAAGGTAGTCGACCGCATGTTGGGCCTTGAGGTACTCGTCGTAAATCCCGAGGGACATCGGATACTCGAGTTCTATCCGGACGGCCGTGAGCATCTGACTTCTTGTCATGCGTCGGTTCCTCGTCGTATCGGTGGTCGTGGTCGTTGCGTGATGGTCCAAGAGCCGGGTGGGTTCACCGTTCTAGTGGGTGTTGGCCACGTTCAGGTAGGCGCTGGGGTTGGTGGCGAAGGTCGTGGCGCAGTGCTTCGAGCAGAAGTAGTGCGTGTGACCGTCGTGCGTGATGCTCGTGGCCGCCTCAGCGGGGTCCACGGTCATGCCGCACACCGGGTCGGTCACCTTGGGGGATTCCTCGGACATGTGGTGCTCCTGGTCTTGATCGCGTCCGATCTCGACCACCGGGTCGGTGGTGGAGACCAGAACGTTGTGGGGTAGCTGCGGGGCGGTGAACCGGCGGAGCCGGTTGGCGTTGGTCACCACGGACAGTGACGAGGCGGCCATCGCGGCGGCGGCGATCATCGGGCTGAGGGTCAGGCCGAACACCGGATAGAGCACGCCCGCGGCGATGGGGATGCCGACCCCGTTGTAGAGGAAGGCGAAGGCCAGGTTCTGGCGGATGTTGCGCATCGTGGCCCGGGAGAGGTCGATGGCTGTGACCAGCCCGGTGAGGGCACCGGAGATCAAGGTGATGTCCGAGGACTCGATGGCCACGTCAGTGCCGGTGCCGATGGCCAGGCCGACGTCGGCCTGGGCCAGGGCTGGTGCGTCGTTGATGCCGTCCCCGACCATGGCGACGACCCGGCCCTCCTGCTGGAGCCGGCGGACCTCACGGGACTTGTGCTCAGGCATGACCTCGGCGAGCACCCGGCCGATACCGACCTGGCGGGCGATCGCCGCGGCGGTGAGTCGGTTGTCCCCGGTCATCATCACGACCTCGATGCCCCTGCCCTTCAACGCGGCGACCGCCGCGGCTGAGCCGTCTTTGAGGGTGTCGGCGACCCCGATCACCCCCGCGGGGCGTCCGTCGACGGCCACCAGCATCGGCGTCTTGCCGTCGCTGGCCAAGGCTTCCTGCCAGGCGGTCAAGGAGGCTGGGTCGATGCCCGCCTCGCTCAGGAGGCGATTGTTGCCGACCAGGACCGATCGCCCGTCCACGCAGGCGCGCACGCCCTGACCGGTGACCGAGTCGAACTCGGTGGGCTCGGCCAGGTCAAGAGCGCGGGCCTGGGCGCCTTTGATGATGGCCGTGGCCAGTGGGTGCTCGGAGGAACCCTCGACGGTGGCGACCAGGGCCAGGACCTCGTCCTCGGTGAAGCCCTCGGCGGCCAGGACGTCTGTCAGTGCCGGGGCCCCCTCGGTCAGGGTTCCGGTCTTGTCCAGGACCACCGTGTTCACCTTGTGGGCGGTCTCCAGGGCCTCCGCGGAGCGGATCAGGATCCCCGACGTGGCCCCCATGCCGGTGCCGACAGTGATCGATATGGGGGTGGCCAGGCCCAGCGCGCAGGGGCAGGCGATGATGAGCACGGAGACGGCCGCTACGAGCGCGAAGATGAACGCGGGCGGCGGCCCGAGCAGGGCCCAGGCCACGAAGGTCCAGATCGCGATCGCGATCACGGCCGGGACGAAGAAGCCGGAGACCGTGTCCGCCAGGCGCTGGATCGGGGCCTTGGACCCCTGCGCCGCCCGGACCAGGTTGATGATCTGGGCGAGCATCGTGTCCGCACCGACCTTGGTGGCCACGTACCGGAAGGACCCGGTCTGGTTGATCGTCGCGCCGATCACACCGTCACCGGCGACCTTGGTCACCGGGATCGGCTCGCCGGTCACCATGGACTCATCCACCGCGGACGTGCCCTCGGACACCTGCCCGTCGACCGGGAGCTTCTCACCGGGCCGGACGACCACCACGTCACCCACGACCACCTCATCGATGGGCAGCTCCAGCTCGGTGCCGTCGCGGATGACCCGGGCGGTGCGGGGCTGGAGCCCGATCAGCGTACGGATCGCTTCACCGGTGCCGGCCTTGGCCTTGGTCTCCAGCAACCGGCCCAGCAGGATCAAGGTGATGATGACCCCGACCGCTTCGTAGTAGACCTCTCGGACCTGGGTGGGCAGCACCCCAGGCGCGAGGGTCACGACCAGGCTGTATCCGAAGGCGGCGATGGTCCCCAAGGTGATCAGGGAGTTCATGTCCGCGGCGCGGTGACTCAGAGCCAGCCACCCCGTGCGGTGGATCGGCCAGCCCGCGTAGATCATCACCGGTGCGATCAACACCAGCTGGAACCACCGGTTCAACAGCAGCGCTGGCACCCAGGTCACACCGATGAGCTCGGTGAGCATGACCGCGAACAGGACCGGGGCGGTGAGCACGCCGGCGAGGACGACGCGCCGGGTGATGTCCGCGATCTCCTGCTTCCGCTCGGCCTCCTCCCCGGCAGCAGGGTCGCCGGACACAGTGGTCGCTGGGGTGTGGGGGGTCGCCGGGGCGTTCCCGACCAGGATGCGGCCATCGAGCATGCCCATCCCGCACGTGAACTCGAACTGCCCTGGCGTCGTGGCCACGAACTCCACCGCGGTGGTCTCGAACGCGGGCAGGTTCTGGTTGACCTCGAAGGCAGGGATGACGACCCGCGAGGAGCACCCTGACGACTCCTGGCGGTCGAACAAGATCCGCACCGGCACCCCCAGGGCGACCTGGACGGTATCGGGGCTGTAACCATCCTTGACGACGACCCTGATGGTCTGTACACCATCGGAGGCCTCGCCACGTGGTTCGCCATCGCGAGCAGGGGCAGCAGGGGCAGCAGGGGCAGCAGGGGCAGCAGGGGCAGCAGGGGCAGCTGGGGCGCGTCCCGTGGCCCCCTCGCCCGGACCGCCCGGGACGGACCCGAGAAGCTGATCCACGCCCTCGGGTGGCGCAGCCACGGCCACAGCCAGGCGGTGGGCCGCTTCGGGGTGGACCGGGCTGTCACCCACGACCTGTAAGCGGCCGCGGATCATGTTCATCCCACAGGCGAACTCATACTCACCTGGCTCCTTCGGAAGGAACTCCACCGCCGTCGTGCCAAAGGCGGGTAACGTCTGGTTCACCCCGAAATCAGGAAAGACCACCCGCGAGGTGCAGTCACCAGATTCCTGGCGGTCAAACAGCATCCGCACCGGCACCCCTGCCGCGACCTGGATAACATCCGGGCTGTACCCACCCTTGACGGTCACCCCGACGACCTGAACACCGTCGACCAGGTCGGCCAGTCGCGACTTCTTCGGCCCGAAGAAGAACCACCCCAGCAGCCCCGTCAACACCAAGGCTCCCCCCACGATCAGGGCCGCGCTCACGCTCATGACCTCCTACCCCCAACGGACGACAGCATCCTCTGACCAGCTGGACGGGTGCGACCCTCCGGGCCCGAGACGCCGTCCCCGGGCGGGCCCGCCTCTACTCGTCTGGGCGGAAGGAGCCTGAAGCCGGCGCTCTCAACAGCCGTGCGCACGACTGGCGCCCCCATCTTGACTCCGCTCACCACCAACAATGGCGACTGACCCCTCGTGTCCAGATCCATCGCCACATGAGTCACACCCGCCAGCGAACGGACCGTCTCCAACACCGTGGCCAAGGCCTCACCACCCGTTAGTCCCTCAACCAGGTATCCCGCCGTACTCATCGTGAACCTCTCGACACGCGCCGACCCCACCAGGTGCTCAGCAACCAGGAGACGGTCACCGACACACCGAGCGAAGAAACCCCACCGGGGTATCAGCAGCCTGCCCTCGGATCCGCCCTGCCGCTAGGGTCATAGGTCCCGTTCCGGCCCCCCGCGTCCGCAAGCGATCGGTCGACGACCTGGGTGCGGGCTGTGGGATATGACGGCGTTTGACTTTGCCCGGCGCGAGAGTAGATTCGGGAGCGCAGAGAACGTGCCGGTCTGGAATCGTTGTCGTTGCCGTAAAGCCACGATCTCGTGAGCATGGTGCTCGCCGCATCCACCGTTTCGAATCCTGGTTTCCGATCCCTCCGCACCCATGGCATGTGGTCAGCGGACAGAGGTTGTGCCGCCACGATGCCCGACCGCAAGGACCCCACAGCCGCAAAGACGCACCGTTTACCAGTACCTTCGGCCAGTCCTCATCGTGGATCCCCACCGGAGCCGCGCGATCGCCGACCTGTCCCCGACGGGCCCGCTCTCTACGTGCGAACGCTCGGCCCCGCCTGCTGCCGGCTGCGATCCGAGCCCCCGGCTGAGCTCGACTTGACCGGGTGGGGTTTCGGACGTGTTCTGTCGTCCTGCCGAGACACGGGGGTTGATGTGGGGATGGTGATTGTCCTAGGCGGCAACGAGCAGTTGCAGCACGGCGATAAGCCCGACAGCGGTGTCCAGTTGGGCCGTGGTCGCGCGGCCGTGGAGGCTCCGCCACCCCAAGCAATGGAGAACGGCCTGCTGATCTGCCACGGCAACGCCCGCAGGTCAGCCTGCTCGCGTTGGACAGCGCATCGGACTCCACGTTGACCCGCCCGTATCCGCTTAATGACCTGGTCGCGCAGACGCCAGGACTGATGGGCTACTGGCTGATCCAGTTGCCAAGCAACGCTGGTGTGACCAAGCCGATCGTCAGCCTCATCACCCAGACCGTCGTCGACCCCAGCGACCCGGCCTTCGGCCGACCGAGCAAGTTCGTCGGTTATGGCTACTCTCACGATCAGGCGCACAGGCTCGCGAACCAGCACGGCTGGAGCCGTGCGTGGCATCCGGGCGCGAGGATTGGCGGCGGGTGGTCGCCTCACCCGAATCACAACGGATCGTCGAACAAGCCCCGTCACTGGGCTGGTGGAGGCGGGTGCCGTGGATCTGCGGCGGTGGCGGGGGGCCGCGGTCACCGTCGACGACGAGGGGCCTGGTGGGCGTCGAAGCAGCGGTCGACAAGGACTGTGGGGCGGCGATGCTGGAGATCGCGGCCGGCGCCGACCGACTGCTCGTGCACACCCACGTCGCAGCCGTGAGGACCGATTCTGGGCGCCAGAACCCGGCACCACCACCATCACCGGCATCGTCTCCGCCCCCTCGGCAGCCGCAGCTTGCATCGCCCCAGACGCATAAGACGAACGCAAGGAGCTCGACCATGACACTCACCCGAACACTGGACCCGGAACTGCTACACCGGATGGACGCGTACTGGCGGGCAGCCAACTACCTGTCTGTCGGCCAGATCTATCTGTATGACAACCCGCTGCTGAAACGTCCGTTGGCGCTGTCGGACGTGAAACCACTGGTAGTGGGCCATTGGGGCACGACGCCGGGGCAGAACTTCATTTACGTACACCTGAACCGAGCCATCACCAAGTACGACCTGGACATGTTCTACATCGCCGGCCCCGGCCATGGTGGCCCGGCGCTGGTCGGCAACACCTACCTTGAGGGCAGCTACAGCGAGATCTATCCGGACGTCAGTCAGGACGAGCTGGGGCTGAAGAAGCTGTTCACACAGTTCTCCTTCCCGGGTGGGATCTCCAGCCACGTCGCCCCGACGACGCCGGGCTCGATCCACGAAGGGGGTGAGCTGGGTTACTCCCTGAGCCACGCGTTCGGTGCGGCGTTCGACAATCCTGACCTCGTCGTGGCCTGCGTGATCGGCGACGGTGAGGCCGAGACTGCTCCGCTGGCGACGGCGTGGCACTCGACGAAGTTCCTCAACCCAGTCGCCGACGGTGCGGTCCTACCGATCCTGCACCTGAACGGGTACAAGATCAGCAGCCCGACGGTGCTGGCCCGGATCGAGCCCGAGGAGCTGGACCAGTATCTGCGGGGGTGCGGCTGGGACCCGCGCTATGTCGAAGGAGACGACCCGGCGGTCATGCACGAGCTGATGGCGACCGTCCTGGACGAATCGGTCGAGGCCATCCGCGCCATCCAGGCCGGCGCCCGCACCGGCGGCGTCACGACGAGGCCGCGGTGGCCGATGATTGTGCTGCGGTCTCCGAAGGGGTGGACCGGACCCGAGGTGGTCGACGGCCTGCGGGTCGAGGGCACCTTCCGCTCCCATCAGGTGCCCTTGCTCGTCGACGAGCAGCACCCGGGACACGTCGAGCAGCTCGACGCCTGGATGCGCTCCTACCGGCCCGAGGAGCTCTTCGACGCCGACGGGCGGCTGGTCGCTGAGCTGGCGTCACTGGCTCCGGTGGGGGAGCGGCGGATGGGGGCCAACCCCCACGCGAACGGCGGGCTGCTGCTGCGTGACCTGTCTATGCCTGACTTCCGTACCCACGCCGTCGATGTTCCCGCCCCCGGTGCGGTGCAGGCGCAGGACACCCTCGTGCTGGGCTCCTTCCTGCGCGATGTCGTCATGCTGAATGAGGAGCAGCGTAACTTCCGGATCTTCGGGCCGGACGAGACGCTGTCGAACCAGCTCGGTGCCGTCTTTGAGGTCACCGACCGGCAGTGGGACGCGGCTACCGTCGACGGCGACAAGTGGCTGGCCCCGTCGGGGCGGGTGCTCGACTCAATGCTCTCCGAGCACCAGTGCGAGGGCTGGCTCGAGGGGTATCTACTGACCGGTCGGCACGGGCTGTTCAACTGCTACGAGGCGTTCATCCATATCGTCGACTCCATGTTCAACCAGCACGCCAAATGGCTCAAGGTCACCAAGGCCTTGGCTTGGCGGCGGGACATCTCCTCGCTGAACTACCTGCTCACCTCCCACGTCTGGCAGCAGGACCACAACGGCTTCACCCACCAGGACCCCGGCTTCCTGGACCACGTGGTCAACAAGAAGGCCGACATCGTGCGGGTCTACCTGCCGCCGGACGCGAACTGCCTGCTCTCGGTGGCCGACCACTGCCTGCGCAGTCGCCACTACGTCAACGTGATCGTGGCCGGCAAGCGCGCGATGCCGCAGTGGCTGACCATGGAGCAGGCCCAGGTCCACTGCACCGAGGGCATCGGGATCTGGGAGTGGGCCGGCAACGACCGCGGCGCCGAGCCCGACGTCGTGCTCGCCTGCTGCGGTGACACCCCGACCATGGAGGTGCTGGCGGCTGTCTCGATCCTGCGTGAGCACCTGCCCGAGCTGAAGGTGCGGGTCGTCAACGTCGTCGACCTGATGAAGCTGCAGTCGGCCAGCGAGCACCCCCACGGCCTGTCCGACGGCGACTACGACGCCCTCTTCACCAAGGACAAGCAAGTCATCTTCGCCTTCCACGGCTACCCGACCCTCATCCACCGGCTCACCTACCGGCGCACCAACCGCAACCTGCACGTGCGCGGCTATACCGAGGAAGGCACGATCACGACCTCGTTCGACATGCGCGTGCAAAATCGGTTGGACCGGTTCCACCTCGTGCAGGACGTCATCGAGCGACTCCCCAAGCTGGGCGCGACCGCCGACTACCTCAACCAGTCGATGGCCGACAAGCTCGTCGAACACCACCTCTACATCAACACGCACGGCATGGACCTGCCCGAGATCCGCGACTGGGTCTGGAAAGCAGCGCCATGACCGGGGCAGCGACCGGGACAGGGGTCGACCTGGATCCGGCGCCTGCGGCTATGAACTCGCTGGTGGACATCGCCCAGCAGCTGGTCGTCGGCGACAAGGGCTTGCTCGCGGCCGATGAGTCCGTCCCGACCTGCAACAGACGCTTCGCAGAGCTGGGGATCCCTCAGGACGAACCGACCCGCCGGGCGTACCGCGAACTGCTCCTGACCACGCCCGGTCTCGGGAGAAGCATCAGCGGGGTCATCCTCTGCGACGAGACGATCCGGCAACACACCATCGGCGGTATCGCGTTCCTGACCGTCCTGGCGCAGGCTGGGATCGTTCCGGGAATCAAGGTCGACCTCGGCGCGAAGCCGTTGGCCGGGTGCCCCGGCGAGAAGGTGACCGAGGGGTTGGACGGCCTGGAACCGCGGCTGAGCGAGTACGCGGCGATGGGAGCCCGTTTCGCGAAATGGCGGGCCGTGTTCAGTATCAGTGACGCGATCCCCAGTCGGGCCTGCATCGAGGCGAACGCGCACGCGTTGGCCCGCTATGCCGCAGCGTGCCAGCAGGCCAGCCTGGTGCCCATCGTCGAGCCGGAGGTGTTGATGGCCGGACGGCACACATTGGCCCAGTGCGGACAGGTCACCGAGGAGGTACTGCACGAGGTCTTTGCCCAGATGCGCACTCAAGGGGTCGCACTTGAGGCGATGCTGCTCAAACCCAACATGGTCCTGCCGGGGTTGGCCTGCCCGACCCAGGACTCGGTCGCCGCAGTCGCCGCAGCGACCTTGCGCTGCCTGCGGCGGGCGGTGCCCGCCGCCGTCGCCGGGATCGCGTTCCTGTCCGGAGGCCAGTCCGGTGACCTCGCCACGGCCCGGCTGGCCGCGATCAACAACCCGACAAACTCCCTGCTGCCCTGGCCGGTCGCGTTCTCCTTCGGCCGCGCGATCCAGCAACCCGCCCTGACGATCTGGCACGGCCAGGAGGCGAACGCCGGCCGCGCGCAACAGGCCCTGCTCCGGCGAGCCACATCCAACCGCGACGCCCGCCGGGGCGAGAACACGACGACCGACGTCACCACCGCCGTAGACGGCCCGTCTCCGGCGACCCGTGTTGTCGCCCAGCCCGCTGCAGCCCGGCCCGTCGAAGCCCAGGTACCTCGAGCAGAAGGAACAGCCGGATGACCACCCACGCCAAGCAACCCCAGGCGGACCCTTCGCCCAGCACGAAGCCAGACCCGAAGCACGACCTGAAGACCCTGCCGATGGGGGAGGTCGAGAACCTGCTCGGGAGCTCACCCGACGGGCTGACCCAGGCCGAGGCCGCCAAACGGCTCGCCCAGTACGGCCTGAACGAGATCGCCGAACACAAGACCAACCCCCTGCTGAAGTTCCTGTCCTACTTCTGGGGACCGATCCCGTGGATGATCGAAGTCGCGGTCATCCTGTCCGGCGCGGTCCGGCACTGGCCCGACTTCTTCATCATCCTCGTGCTGCTGCTCGCGAATGCTGTAGTCGGCTACACCGAGGAACGCCAGGCCGGTAACGCCATCGACGCCCTGAAGGACAAGCTCGCCGTCAATGCGCGCGTCCGACGTGACGGCGAATGGGTCACCCCCGCCGCGCGGGAGCTGGTCCCCGGGGACGTGATCCGGTTGCGGCTGGGTGACATCGTCCCGGCTGACGCTCGGCTGCTGGCCGGCGATGAGATCGAGGTCGACCAGTCCGCGCTCACCGGGGAGTCGCTGCCCGCGACCGGCAACCCGGGCGATCCGGTGTACTCGGGATCTGTCATCCGCCGCGGCGAGATCGGCGCGCTGGTCTACGCCACCGGCGCCGACACCTACTTCGGCAAGACCGCCGAACTGGTCCAGGACGCGCACACGGTCAGCCACTTCCAAAAAGCCGTCCTGAAGATCGGCAACTACCTCATCATCCTCGCGGTCGCGCTGGTCACCGTCATCGTGGTCGTCGCGGTCCTGCGCGGCGACCCGCTCCTGACCACCCTGCAGTTCGCCCTCGTGCTGACCGTGGCCGCCATCCCCGTCGCGATGCCGACGGTGTTGTCGGTGACGATGGCGGTCGGCGCCCGGCTGCTGGCCACGAAGAAGGCCATCGTCAGCAAACTGGTCGCGATCGAGGAGCTCGCCGGGGTGGACATTCTCTGCGCCGACAAGACCGGCACCCTGACCCAGAACTCCCTCACCCTCGGCGACCCCTTCAGCATCGGCACCGTCACGCCCAGGGAGGTCATCCTGGCCGGGGCGCTGGCCTCCCGCGCCGACAACGACGACCCCATCGACCGCGCCGTCCTCGGCGGCCTAGACGGCCATGACGATAAGACGACCCTGGAGGGTTACACGGTCACCCACTTCGAGCCGTTCAACCCGGTCGACAAACGCACCGAAGCCACCGTCACGGACACCGACGGCACCACGTTCACGGTCAGCAAGGGCGCCCCACAGGTTATCCTCGCCCTCGCCCACAACACCGCTTCGATCAAGGCAGCCGTCGAGACCGCAGTGGACGACTTCGCCGCCCGCGGGTTCCGCTCCCTGGGCGTGGCCCGCGCCGACGGCGACGGCGGCAAGTGGCAGTTCCTGGGGGTGCTGCCGCTGTTCGACCCGCCGCGCGAGGACGCCAAGACCACGATCGCCACCGCGAAGGCGATGGGCGTATCGGTGAAGATGGTCACCGGTGACGCGATCGCCATTGCCAAGGAGACGGCCGCCAAGGTCGGCCTCGGCACGAATATCCTCGACGCCACCGGCCTCGGTGACGTGAAGAAGACCGAAAGCGACGCCACTGGCCAGGCGATCGACGCGGCGGACGGGTTCGCCCAGGTCTTCCCCGAGCACAAGTACCACATCGTCGACGTCCTACAGCAGCGCGGCCACATCGTCGGGATGACCGGCGACGGTGTCAACGACGCCCCCGCGCTGAAGAAGGCCGACTGCGGGATCGCCGTCTCCGGCGCCACCGACGCTGCCCGCGCCGCCGCCGCGATCGTGCTCCTGACCCCGGGGCTGTCAGTGATCATCGACGCGATCAAGGAAAGCCGCAAGATCTTCCAGCGGATGAACTCCTATGCCATCTACCGCATCGCGGAAACCCTGCGGGTGCTGCTGTTCGTCACGCTCACCATTCTCGTGTTCAACCTCTACCCCGTCACCGCGATCATGATTGTGATGCTCGCGTTGCTCAACGACGGGGCGATCTTGTCGATCGCCTACGACAACGTCCGCTACAAGATGCAGCCCGAAGCGTGGAACATGCGCCTCGTCCTCGGGATCGCGACCGTCCTCGGCGTCGTCGGACCGATCGCGGCGTTCGGGCTGTTCTACCTCGGCGACCGCGTGTTCAACCTCGGCCATCCACGCCTGCAGACCATGATGTACCTGATGCTGTCCGTCGCGGGGCACCTCACCATCTTCCTCACCCGCACCCGCGGACCGTTCTGGTCCATCCGCCCGGCCCGTATCCTTCTCCTCGCCGTCGTCGGCACCCAGGCCATCGCGACCCTCATCGCCGTCTATGGACTGTTCATGACCCCCCTCGGCTGGAAGTGGGCCGCGTTCGTCTGGGGCTACGCCATCATCTGGGCCCTAGCCAGCGACCGCATCAAACTCCTCGCCTACCGCATCCTCGACCCCATCAAGAACACCAACGAGAAAACCGCCGAGAACACCGAGCAGGACACTGGCGGCCTGCCTGCGGAGACGCCGTCAACCACGCACGATCCCGCGACCAGCTCCTCCTCGGCGGAGGTCGCGGCCACGACGAGAGTCGGCGCGTTCTACACCGACACCGACCCGGGTGACCCGGTCTACCACGACAACAGCGACTGCCCCTACGGCATCGAGATCAAGAACCACCACAACGACCACCCCGGAACCGGTGGGCGCCGACGCTGCGACTGGTGCACCCACCACGACCAGACGGCCGCAGCGAAAGACTGACCGAAGGCGACTCTCACCCCACCCGCCAGGCCGCGGCCCACGAGGGGCCTGGGCCTATGGGGGCGACGACCACCACCACCACTGGCCGGTCGCCACCGGCACCACCCTGTGGCCTTGACCGCCAACGGCGACCAGCAAGCCACGCAGCTGGCGGGCCTGCTCGCACACGTGCTGCCTGGTCGACGCCCGGTACGGGTGTTCAGCCCGCTGCAACGGGCCACCGAGGCCGCGGCGCTGGCGCTGCCCGCGCACCGCCTAAGGAGTCGAGCCCTGGTTGCGGTATACGACTACGAGGACTATGAGGAAGGCCTGACCGACGAGCAGATCAGCCAGAAAGCACCCAGCTGGGACATCCGGCGGACCGCCCCCCGGCGTCCACCGCCGACGTCGGCCGGCGGGCTGACCCGTTTCCGCACGCCCACGTCGAGCGCCGCCCGCAGCCCCTCGTCGTCGTCACCCACGGGCACTTCTTCTGGATCCTCGCCGCCCGGGCCCTGCGACTGGCGCCTGAGCACGGCGACTATTCGCACGCGCCACCGCGGGGGGAGTGCGGCCACCAGTCAGAACGAGCGGGCGAGGAATAGGCCCTCACCACTGGGAGGCCCGTCGGACGCGTCGTCTGGTATATAATGACGAACCCCGTCTACGGTGAGGGCTTGCAGGATGGCAGCGATCGTGCCGTGCCCGCGCGGGTCTCTGCGGGCAGGAGCCCACTGCGCGGAATCAGGAGCAGGGCGACATCCATCGCGGTCCCGCAGTTGGCTTTGGTGAACGTGCGACGCGCCCGACGCTGAACCCGGCCAGGCTTGTCAGCAGCAACAGCCGCCAGCGCCCTGCTCGTCGACGCTGGCACCTACCAAAGCCAGATCGTGCCTACGTGAACCCTCATGACCGCTTGTGCCGCCGCAGCAGGACCCGGATCCCGAGAGATCCGCGACGACCTCGTACGTCGTCACGGCAGGCTCGGCGGGGACCAGCTCCCGAAGGTGTGCATCTACGCGCGAGGCCGCTTCGGTGGCGTGCATGGCGGCCCACGTCTCGGCGTTGTCGTGCTCTACTAGCGCCGTGTAACTGCCGTCGGCGGCGCGAAGCAGTCGTCGGCCTCGTAGCCCGTCCGTGTCGCGGAGTTGGTCGTTGGACCATGCGAACCACGCCTGGAACTCGACGTCCCGCTCAGTGGGTACCTCAGGGAGCTTGGCGATTGCAATGAACATGATTCCTCCAGCAGCTGATTACTTAGGGTTCAGCGGTGCAGTGCACCACCGGTCCCACCCGACCATCGGCCAGGTGGTGACGCTTTAGAGTCTCCAGTGCCAACCACTGTCAGACTGTCGCGATTCCATGAAGATGCCGTGAAGCTGGCCCCTCCTCGCCCCTCTTCGCCGACCGTGATGGGCTCTTGTGACGCTTCCGTGGGCGGATGATCAAGTGGCTCGGTGACCAGTGGTCCTTCGCCACGCCGGTGATCGGGCAGTGCCGGAGACCGGCCGCCTCCAATCGGTGCAGGGCGTGCGAGGTCATCATGCCGGCCAGGTACCCGGTGATACGAGGATGATGAGCACATCGGCCCTTCGGGCTCAGGTGTTTGACGGCCTGGCTGTGAACCCCGAGCGCTTCGTGGCAGCCCCTTCAGCCCGAGCTGCGCGGCGGGGTTCAAGGCCTTGGGCAGGATTGAGCGCCATCAGTGCCGTGTACGGCGACCCACCGTTCGGCGGCGGTCAGTGTGGCCGCGACCTGGTCGGCGACCGCGGGTTGCGAGCGAACCGGCGACCGGCCGTAGGCGACGTACTTCACCAGCCACAGCCCCGGCTCGGCTCGGCTCGGCCGTCGCGGTGATCGTGACCCGACACTGGTCGGGGAGGCTCTGAATCGCGACCTGCACCGACCTTGGTCCGTCGAGGTGATGCTCCGCCGACGTCCCGAGCCGCAGCCCGCTGACCGCCGTGCGGTGCATCAACGAGGCAAAAGTCGGCAACGTCTCGTTAGCGACCAACTCCGACTGCAGCACCACCCGCACCGCGGCATCCAGCGGCTCGACCTTGCAGCAGGTCGCAGCCACGGACCGTTGGCCGCACCGCGCAGCACTGGTCCGGCTGACTGGACACCAGAGGCCCGCCGCGATCGGCGGACCCGGCCGAGTCAGCAGGGTGCTGCCTGCCGTTCGCCATGCTCGGCGTCCGTCTGGCGCTGCGCAACGGGTGTAGTGTCAGTGACGTTGGAAACCACAGCCAGTTCGCGAGGGCTTCAGCTGCCCGCCGCTGAGGTCCGGGAGCATTAGCTCCGTGCCGCGCACGAGTTCGGCGCTTCATGGCGACCAGGATCACCATGGCCCAGTTACGACGCCCCGCGTGATGTCCTTGCGCGCACTTCCACCCCTTGTGACCGCTCAAGGGAAATCACGTCAGCGCGGTGAATCTGTCAGGCCACCCAACGGAGCGCCTAGCTCACTTGCCGTCTCGGGAGGTCGGTCGCCAGCCCGACGCAGCGGTGTTGAGCTCGTATCCCCGTCTTTCCCGACCATCAGCATGTGCCGGACAGTCGTGAGCCAGCAGGGCAGCGGGGCCAGTCCGCCGACACGGTGGTGGAGTAGTCGGGCGGACACGATGGCAAACGTTCGGGCGACCTCGTCGTTGGTACAGCCACGCATATCCAGTCCTAGGCTAAATCGGAGGTTGATGTGCTCAACGGAGTAGTGTTGCTGTGGTTCATCCAGGTGGCGCTCGCGGTCACCTTCGTGGCCTTCGATATTTCGCGGACTCCCGAGGCGACCGTAATGAAGTGGGGCTTCGTGCTCTTCACCGCCTACACGGGTTTGTTTGGGGCGCTCCTTTATGTCATGGCGTGCCGGGAACCGCTGGCGGGTACTCATGCGAGGTATGTGGCAGCCCCTTGGCGACAGGTGGTGGGCTCCACGATGCACTGTGTCGCTGGCGACGGGCTCGGCATCCTGGTGGCTGCTGCGGTGCTCGCCCCCCTTCACCTGCCTCCGGCCGTGGATCTCGTGGTGGAATATGTCGTCGGTTTCGGCTTCGGCTGGACGATCTTCCAGGCGCTGTTCATGCGGGACATGGCCGGCTCCTACCGGGGCTCACTGCGCAGCACCTTCCTGCCCGAGATGGTGTCAATGAACGGAGTGATGGCAGCCATGGCAGCGGTGAGCGTGCCGTGGAAGGGATCCGTCCCGGCCGCGGGCAACCCGCTGAGTCCTGATTTCTGGTTTGTCATGTCGGTCGCGCTATGCGCAGGCTTTCTCGTCTCGTACCCCATCAACTGGTGGCTGGTCGCTCGTGGCCTCAAGCACGGCATGAAGACCGTCACACCCGATGATCCACCACAGGTCGCGGCTGACCTCGTGCACAGCGACAGCATCGTTCCCCTGGCGAGTCAGTCCCGGCATGCGGAGCCGAACGTCCCGGTAGCCGGGCCCGCCAACTCGGTCACCCGTGGACCTGACCGTCAGGCGACCGCGGCCAGCTCGACCAATTCGGGGGGTTCGCCCGGTGGTCAGGGCACACCGGAAACCATGATGTCGGCAGCACAGTCGCACCCGTCAGGTCCGTCCCTTATTGAACTGGTCACGGTAATCGTGTTGAGTTTCCTTGTTTTGGCAGCCGGAGTGGCTTTTGCGGGATGGACCGGCAGCCTCCTCGCAGCGTGAAAACAGCGTTTCCGCACTACGGATGGGGGGGGGTAACTCTTGAGTCAAACCTCACGTGACGAACCACGGACGCCCCACTCGCCGGTTCATCAAAATCCCACGAGAACTCGCCAGATTAGGGATCCGCGACAAGGAGCAGAGATGCCCGCGAAATTGGACAAGAAGACCGATCCTGTCTGTGGCATGAGTGTGGACCCGGTTTCGGCCCCTGCGCACGTCGAGTTCGAAGGGGTCAGTTACCACTTCTGCTCACACCATTGCGCACGTGTCTTCTCGGTAGATCCCGCCAAATTCCGTCGCCACCCCGCTCCCCCCAGCCCGTACCGGTTCCGATCAGTCAAGTCAGCGCCAACGTCAGGTGAGCCGAAGGAACACAGATGAGGCCAGGGCTGGCGTACAACGTGGTCTACCGGGGCGGAACCGGCCCTGACCTTGGCTACCGAGACCGTTTAGGTACATGTGGGTCGGTCGTGGCGACCGGCTTGATCGTGAACGAATCGGCTGAGATCGATGCCCTGGGAACGGCCCAGCACGCCCGAGCCGGCGGCAGTCAGACCGCAGCGCCAGCCCCGGCCAACGGCCGGGACTGCAGCGGTGACGGCATCCCGGATGGCATACGTGCATCGGAGCGGCCGCCGTCACGAAGCCGGGCCAGTTCGGGGTCGAGCCCGTCGTGTTGACCGGTGACGACGCGGTTGCCGCCCTGAGGACGGGAACCTGCACGGGTGTCAACACGGTGATCAGCGAGACGTTGCCCCAGCCCGAGGAAGCCACGCTCAAGGATCTGATGGACTCATGCCGTCGGCTGGGGATGGTCGACGACGGCGTCAAGCGGCGTCAACGATGCGCCCGAGGAGGTCCAGGCGGATCTGGGTGCTCGTGTTCGGTGCGGCAGCCGACGTCGCGGTGACCGCCGACAGGGTGTCGAGGCGCACAAGATCCCCTCGACGGCGCGGTGGCGTGCGGACGGATCAGTATGAAGCGACAGAGCCCCGGCTGGGTCACCGGACACAACACCTGGCTCTCGGTCGCGGCCGCGGTCGTACTACCTGCTTCGCTTTGGTGGTCTGCCCCGAGATCCCCGAGATGTCCGCGGTCATGAAGGCCGGGTCCGACAGCCTGGTCGTCACCAACGCACTCACTCTCGACGATGCACCGCCGCGGTTTCGTCGATGACGACGTCGATCGCTGGTGGAAGCGTGCCGGCCTTGACCGGCAGACCCTCTCCGTTACGGATGCTGTGGATCACCGCTGCGCTAGGGGTGTGTTTCCTCGGAATTCAGTGGGGGTTGCGCGACGCGCCGCTGTTGTGGTTCGCGGCGCTGCGCGCGTTACTCGGCGGCGCAGCCCTGGCCATCGTCGCGCTCTGGCAGCGGCGACCGCTGCCGCCCTCGGTCAAAGCGTGGGGGAGGATCGCGGTCCTTGGGCTGGTCAACGTCAGTCTGGCCTTCGCCGCCATGTTCGCCGGCGTCGCCGGGTTGGCCACCGGGGTGGCGGCCGTGCTGGCCAATGCCCAGCCGTTGCTGATCCTGCTCCCCGCATGGTGGCTGTTCGGGGAACGCATCACCGTACGTGCCGGGGTGGCTCTTGGGGTCGGGTTCACGGGCCTCCTGGTAGTTTCGGTCCCAGGAGGCGGCGGATCGGGAGCGCTGCTGTCGCTGCTCGCGGCCGCCGCGGTGACCGCGGGTACGTTGATGGTGCGCAGCCTGGGGGGGCTCGACGTCGTGGTCCTCAGTGCCGCGCATTTCCTGATCGGCGGACTGGTGCTGGCCGTGGTAGCGCTCGTCGTCGAGGGTCCCCCTGCCATCGAGTGGACTCCCCGGTTCGTGATCGTGCTGGGGTTCTTGGGCTTGGTAGCGACCGCGGCGACCACGCTGGCCTGGTTTGTGGAGGCGCAACGGTCGCGGCTGTCCTCGTTGACGGTGTGGATGTTCCTGGTCCCCGTCTTCGGTCTGCTGATCGGGATCGTGGTGCTCGGTGAACGACCCACCGTCTGGACGGGGGTGGGCATTGCCTTGGTGTTGGGCAGCATGTGGGTGGCGCTCACGAAGCAGCCCGTCCCTGGCTGCGGACCCCCCGGGCACCTGTGCGTCGGGTGCCAACCCGTCGGCACCGAGAAAATTCGCACCGGGGCGACAGACGAGATGACGACACCAGGTACCTGAAAGCTGATACCTCCCTCAACAGTTTGGAGAGTCCGTGTCCGTGAGCAACACGTCCATGCCGACCGCCCCCTCTACCGCCATGACCTCTAAGGAGAGGGCCCCGGCCGCGAAGAATGTCTGTCTCGTCCGTACATACACGCACGCCGTCACCACGACCACTCGGTTCGACAGTGTCAGGCTCAACGACGACCTGGACCGCTTCCACCTGGTCACCCGCGTCAACCGGTGGCCCGGTCTCGGCTCAGCCGCGGCACAGCTGCGGCAGCGGATGGTCGACGAGCGGTGGCGGGCCTGCTCCCACAGCCGCGCCCGCGGGGAAGGCCACCCGGCGATCATCGACTCGATCTGGCCGAACCAGGGAGCGTCCTCATGAGCGAACCCAGATCGCCTTTGCGGCGGGGGCTACCCACCGGGAAGCAGACCCGGCTGTACCGTCTCCTGTACGGTCATGGCCTCGGTAACGGCACCGCGATGTTCCTGCCCTACGACCAGGGCTTGGAGCACGGGCCTCGGGACTTCTTCGCCAACCCCCCCGCTGCTGATCCGGCATACATCGTGCGTCTGGCCGTGGAGGGTCGTTTCAACGGTGTCGCGCTCCAGGTGGGCAACGCCGAGAAGTTCTACGGCGACCACGCCGGGCAGGTGCCGCTCATCCTCAAGCTCAACGGCCGAACCGAACTGCCGCCGGGCGATGCCCCGTTCTCGCCGCTCAACGCCTCGGTCCGCGACGCGGTCCGCCTCGGCGCCGACGCGGTCGGGTACACCCTCTACGTCGGGTCCTCCCGGCAGGCTGAGGACTTTGCCCAGTTCCGGACAGTCCGCGAGGACGCCGAGTCGTACGGGATGCCGATCATCGTCTGGGCTTACCCCCGCGGCAGCGCGGTACACAACGCTGGAGGTCAGGACAGCTTCTACGCCATCGACTATGCAGCCCGCACCGCGGCCGAGCTCGGCGCCGACATCGTCAAGGTCAACTTTCCCGACCCAACCGTCACGCAGGGCGTCAAGGCGCCCTATGACCGCCTGTTCACCACCGAACAGGCTGTTGCGGCGGTGGTCGCCTCAGCCGGACGCGCCCTCGTGGTGTTCTCCGGCGGGATGAAGGTTGACGACGAGACGGTGCTGTCGCGCACTCGCGAGGCAATGAACGCTGGTGCGGTCGGGGTGATCTACGGGCGCAATGTCTGGCAACGCGACCACGACGAGTCGCTACGCTTCGCTGCCCAGCTTCGTTCCATCCTCGCCCGGTACCCCGCCGCTAGCGCAGAGCCGACGTGAGCGGCCCAGAGCAGCGAGGGGGCCCGGGTGTGCGCCTCCGGGACGACGCGCGGTCGTCTTCGAAATGGAGGCTGCGGTCGGGTCGGGTCGGGTCGGGTCTGGCTCGGGTTGCGGCTGTGCCCGGGACCTCTCGTTACCTCGTGCGGCGAGGCCCAAGCCAGCATCCTCCTACCCGGTGGGCCCCATCGGATCGCCCTGACGCTCCGAGGAGACCCCCCATGATCCCGGCCCTCTCGTCCACCCCGATCGCCTGTCCTCTCGAGGATCAAGGATCCCCCATCCAGGAGGCGCGGTGACGATCGTGAATGTTCACCCCGTCGTGGGAGATGGACCTCTGAAGCTGGGTTCCAGGCGCCGGCTTGCCTGGTCACTGACGGCGGTCACCCTTGCCTTGTCCGGTTGGTGGTGTGTGCGTCACCAACGCTCGTCTGCGGTGCAGATCTGGGCACCCGGGGCCGGTGACGATGTGCGCGCCGGCCCCCTGCGGGTGCGGGTCTTCGGCACGGGGGAGACCGTGATCCTGCTCCTGCACGGGCTCATCGCCTCCGGCGACAGCTTCGGCGCCCCTTACGACGACCTGGGACGATCGACCCGCGTCGTCGTGCCCGATCTGCTCGGCTTCGGTGGATCGAGGGACACGGCCGGTCCGTACGACGCGGCCGCACACGTGGCCGCCCTCGACGCCGCCCTCGCCGCGCTCGACCTGGACCGGCAGCCGACCACGGTGGTCGGACACTCCATGGGCGGTGCGCTCGCGATCCGGTGGGCAGCGGCCCACTCCGATCGGACACATGCAGTCGTGACCTTCGGAGCGCCGCTGTATCGAACCAGCGCGGAGGCCGACGAACGCATGGGGGCCATGGGTCCGCTTGTGGCCCTTCTTGCGGGCGCGGGCGCTGTGTCTCAGGGAGTCTGCGCCTGGTCGTGCCGCCACCGTGGGCTCGCGTCGTGGCTGGCAGTGGTCTCCCGGCCCGACCTCCCCGTCTCGATCGCCCGCAGCGGCGTCAACCACACCTGGGCGAGCTTCTCCGGCTCCCTCGCCAGCCTTGTCCGCGACGGCGGGTGGGCGCCGGCACTGCAGGCCCTCGATGAGCGAGGAACCCCGGTCGTCATCGCCGACGGCATCCGGGATCCCGTTCCCGTCCCCGGCCGCTCCGGCGCGCTCGCCCGACGACTTCCGAATGTCCGGCACGAGATCCGCCAGCACGCCGACCACCTGCTCCCCCTGACCGACCCTCTATGGTGCCTCTCCCTGATCGAACAGGTCACCTCACCAAAGGGTCAACCCCGTGCCAGTCCGGGCAGGTCCTCGAGGTCGGCCTAACTGCGGTGGGGACATCTGACTCGCGAATGCTCACCGGCAGGTCGGTGAGCATCCGTCGAGGGAAGCGGCGGATGAGCGGTTCCCCTGCGTCCGACCCAGAGTCAGGGTGGGACGTCGGCTCCGGCGAACGATCAACGGCTCGCTGAGGTGGTCAGCCTTTCGCTTCGGGCGCCGTGCCGCGTGCAAGCAGGTCACGGGTAGCGTTTACAGGCCGGGGGCGTTGTCGATGGGGAACCAGCGCGCGAGGTCGGTCTCGACGCGCAGGTCCTGCTCGATCGCGGACTTGATCTGCAGCTCGAGGCCGGTGTCGCGGCGGTCCGTGGCGGTGGGCGCAAAGGGATACCAGGTGCCGCGCTTGTACAGGTAGACCAGGCCCAGCGGCTGGGTGCCGTCGGTGAAGGCAATGAGGGTGCAGAGCAGGGTCGCGCCGAAGCCGGCGTCGACGAGGCTGCTGTTGACGGCGTGTAGGTCGGTGACCAGACCCTCGAGGTCGTCAGCTGCGGTGGTGCAGACCAGCCAGGTGAAGCCGAAACGGTCGGACTGGCTGCGGTACTTGCCCTGATCGAGTGCCAGCAGCTGCTCGACCTGCTCGCGCAGGCCGGTGAAGCCGCCGCCTTCGGCGGCCTTGAAGGACACCGACCCGACACCTGTCGGGCGGAACCGGGTGCTGCTCTGGAGGGTCACCGCTGCGGCTGGGAGCGCGAACAGCTGGTCGAGGTCGGGTACGGCCGGCGTGGACCGGCCCAGGAGGGAGTCCAGGAAGCCCATCGGACTACACCACCTGCCCGAGCTGGCGGGAGATGTCGGCCAGCTGGCCCAGACGCCGGTCCAGCGGGGGGTGGGTGGCAAACAGCGAGGTGAGGCTGAATCCCGCGGCGAGCGCCGGAGCGAAGAAGAAGGCGTTGAACGCCTCGGCCTCGCGCAGGTCCCGGGTGGGGATGCGAGCCATCTCGCCGCTGACCTTGGTCAGCGCCGAGGCGAGCGCAGAGGGGCGACCGGTCAGCAGCGCCCCGGACCGGTCCGCGGACAGCTCCCGGTAGCGCGAAAGCGCCCTGGTGAGCAGGAACGACAGCGCATAGACCACGGCCGAGACCGCGACGACGGCGATCAGCACCAACGCGGTGTTGTCCTGCTTGGAGTCCCGTCCACGCTGGTTGCCTACACCGCCGTACAGGCCGGCGTAGAGGCCGAAGCGGGTGATCAACCCCGCGAGGATGCCGAGGAAGGACGCGATGGTCATGACGGCGACATCACGGTGTGCCACATGGGACAGCTCATGCGCCAGGACACCCTCAAGCTCCTCGGTGTCGAGGCGGCGCAGGAGGCCAGTGGTCGCGCAGACGACAGCCCGGGCGGGGCTGCGTCCTGTCGCGAAGGCGTTGGGTGCGTCGACGTCGGCGATCGCGACAGCGGGCTTGGGCATGTCCGCCAGTGCGCAGAGCCGGTCGATGACACCGTGGAGCTCTGGCGCCTCCTCAGGGGTCACGATCCGGCCGTGCATCGCGTACAGCGCGATCCGGTCCGAGAACCAGTACTGCGCGAACAGGAGCCCGCCCGCAATCATGACGGCAAGCACCGCGCTCTTGACGAGCGCGATGAGCGCCACCGTGAAGACCACCCACAGCAGGCCAAGGAGGAACGTGGTGACCAGCATCCGTGCAGTCAGGCCCCGATCGGGCTCGAACCGGCTCTTACTCATCCGGGGATCAGCCCGTCCTCGCCGAGAAGCGCGGTTACCTCGGCCAGGCTGCTGTCGAGGCTGGGGAGGATCAGGTCGGACACGCTCAGGTCCTCGTCGGGCACCGGACGGCCCAGGGCTCGTACCCGGTCTAGCAGCCGCGTCAGGTCACGCTCGAATCGAGTCTCATCACCCGCGGTCACTGCTGCTGACAGCTCCGCGTCCAGCTCGTTCAGCTCGTCCAGGTGTTCCTCGCCCAGGTCCAGCTGTCCCTCGCCGAGGATGCGCACGATCATGACGTCGCCTTCTGTGCCTGGGTCGGTCCGGGGGTCAACGCGCTCGGCCCGGGCCCGCCCGGTGGCAGAGCCGTCTTGAGTTTCGACAGCTCGACCTCGACGTCGGACGTCGACGACATCCGCTCGAGCTCGACCTGGATGTCGTCCTTTGTCGACCCGGTGGCGTCCTCCAGCGCCCCAGAGGCCATGAGCTCGTCGAGCGCGCCGGCGCGAGCCTGCATCTGAGCGGTCTTGTCCTCGGCGCGCTGCATGGCCAGCCCGACATCGCTCATCTCTTCACTGATGCCCGAGACCGCCTCACCGACACGCGTTTCCGCCTCGGCGGCGGTATAGCTGGCCTTGATCGTCTCCTTGCGTGTCCGGAAGGCCTCAACCTTGGACTGGAGCCGCAGCAATGCGGCGGTGAGCTTGTCCTGCTGCGCTTGCAGGTCGGCCTGCTGCTGGGCCAGATCACCGCGCTGCTGTTGCGCGGCCGACCGGCGCGTCAGAGCCTCCCGGGCCAGATCCTCCCGGCCCGCAGCCAGTGAGGCGACTGCCTGCTGCTGCAGCTTGTCGATGCCGGCGGACAACTGCTGGCTCTGCAGCTCAACCCGCTTGCGGCTGGTCGCCACATCGGCGAGACCGCGGCGGACCTGCTGCACCATCTCCATCTGTCGCTGATAGGAGTAGTCGAGCGTCTCCCGCGGGTCCTCAGCGTGGTCCAGTGCCCGGGAAGCCTTCGCCCGGAAGATCAGGGCCAGACGTTTGCTCAGGCTCATGATGGTGTTCCCTTCGTGTGGTCTGGCTGGCGTGATCAACTGGGCCCCGCTCCGCGAGGCGAGGCGGTCAATGGTGGTGGTCGGCCGACGGGGGCAGTGCCATGGGCGCTTCGCGGGGTGGGCTCGAGTCCTGAGGTGTCGAGTCCAGGGGTGTCCGGGTGCGGTCGGCGCCGCTGACGGGTTGCGGCTTTTCGGCGGAGGACGAGTCCGGGTGCTCGGTGTGACCCCCGCATCCGCCCACACCACGATGCCGCGCGCCACCGTGTCCGCTGCGGTGACCCAGGTGCATGGCCAACATGGCGGACACAAAGATGATCACGACCCAGTTCTCCTGGATGAAGCTCCACATTGTGTGCTCCTTCGAATACGGGGGTCTCGCGACTGGGGCAGTGCCCCAACCCCGTCGTTTCGCTACCTCTTCGACTTCGCGCCCTGTCGTCAAGGGCCACGCGGATCCTTGAAGGATCGATGACGGTGCGGGCTCGGGACGACGCACCAGCTAGGTGGCCCGCCCGCGGGATGGCCGCCCACTTGTTCGCGTATCGCCTATCCCCATGGGTAGCCCGCACGTCAGGACGGACCGACGCTCGCGAGCCCTGTTCCCCGGCCGGGCCCCCGCCCGGGGACCGGGTTGCGAGCTCCGTGCCTGTCCTCCCGGATTGCGACGACCTGGTGGATGGTGAGACCGTCGGAGCCGGTCACGCTCACCGTGGGACTCGACGACCCGAGGTCTGCGCAAGCGGACCGGGCAGGGCCGCACCTGAACGCACCTCATGTGAAGCCCCTGCGGAAGCCTCTCGTTGCTGGCCGTTACTCCGGCTCTGCCGCCGTCGGTTCGCACGAGGACAGGGAGCAACCAGAGGGCAGGAATCGACCACCCGTGTGGTCACCGTCGCACAGTGGCGCGTAGGACGGTTCGACGACTCTGGTACTCCTCAGCGTCGATCTCTCCGCGCGCGAAGCGCTCGTCCAAGATGCTCTCGGCACTCGGTGGCGTAGCTCTCCCCGTGTCCGAGACGTTGGTCGCCTGGCCCCGGCGAAGCAAGTAGATCACGCCGATGACCAATGCCCAGAAGGCCACCATGAGGACGACCATGACGACCCATCCACCCCCGCCCATACCGCCCCAACCCACTCCGTCGTTCCACCACATGTCAGGTCTCCTTGTCTCGGTTGTCCTGCTCCCACACTCACTCCCATCGCAGGGTCGTTACAGGGACCTTCGACCCCCGTTCCGAAGCACTCCATCTCGAATTCCGGCGTGACGTCATCGCGGTCGCCGAAGGGCAAGGCTCGGGCGAGGAGCAGTCAGGGACCCCATCGCCCAGGTCGCCTCGGACCTCGGGCCTGCCGAGCAGAACAGCGGCTCCGCCGCGGCACATCCCTGCCGGT
>JBBRZQ010000051.1:0-28477 GCA_038236535.1 Actinomycetales bacterium | reverse complement strand
GTTCAAGGCGACCGCGGTCGTGCCGGCCGGCAGGTTCGGGACCGTCAGGGTCAGGGCGCTGCCGCCGACCAGCTTGGCCTGGGCAGCACCCAGGCCGATGCGGGTGTCCAAGGCCCGGGCCGGCACAATGCCGGTGAACCCCGGAGCCTGAGGTGTCACCGGCAAGGTTGCCACCGAGGCCGCCGAAGTCAGATTCGCCGCGTTGCGGGCCGTGACGGTGAACGTGTACGCCGTGCCATTGCTCAGCCCGGTCACCGCTGCTGACGTGGCCCCGGTCGTGGTCGCAGTCCGCCCACCCGGGGACGCGGTCACCGTGTACCCCGTGATCGCCGAGCCACCGTTGCTGGCCGGAGGTGTCCAGGAGACCGCAGCCTGACCGTTCCCGGCAGTGGCCGTCACACCCGTCGGGGGCCCAGGAGCCGTCGTCGAGGCCGGGGTAGTGACCGACACGTCATCGATCACGAACGAGGTCGACAACGCCGCGTCGGTGGAGCCGGAGAAGGAGAGCGAGATAGTCGTGCCGGCATACGCCGACAGGTTCACCGTCTTCAGCTGGTAGCCGGCGGCCGCATTGACGTTCGACAGCGTCTGAAGGGTGGTCGAGCCGGCACGGACCGTCATCGTGTCGTATGCCGGGTCGCCCGGCGCCTCATCGGTGTCGATGTGCGCGTAGTAGCTCAGGGTGGCGCTGCTCGCGGCCGGTACCGTCACCAGCTGCGAGATCGTGTCGTCGTGAGCCGTGGCGTAGCCGCCCAGCCAGGCGCTGAAGGAGCCGCCGTGGGCCGGCTGGGGCGGGTTGGTCAGGGTCCAGTCGGCGATGACGTCCGGAGTGGCGTTCCACAGGGTGTCACCGGACTCGAAGCCGGGGTTGCTCACCAGGTTGCTGCCCGACGGGGGCGGAGGCGTGGTGCCGCAGGTCGCGGCACCGGCCGGAACCCCGATAGCCGAGAACGACGCCGCGGTGTTGGTGCACTGGGACGAGCCAGCGCCATACAGGTCCTTGGCCGACTGGACGGCGGCCTCTCGCGCGGCCGGATAGGTGCTGCCTGAGGTGAGGTAGGTGCTCAGGGCGCGATACCAGATCTTGGTGGCCGTGTCCCGGCCGATGCCGGTCACCGTCGAGGAGTTGCAGGTCGGGCTGTCGTAAGACACGCCGTTGATGACCTTGGCACCGGAGCCCTCGGAGGCCAGGTAGAACCAGTGGTTGAGCGGGCCCGCGGAGTAGTGCGGATCCAGACCGGCCACGGACGAGGACCAGCAGTCCGGCGACGCCCCGTCCCGGGACGGCCGGTCCATGTAACGCAACGGCGTCCCGTTGCCGTTGATGTTGATCCGCTCACCGATCAGGTAGTCCGGAAGGTCGGTCGGGTTGTTGGCGTACCACTCCACCGCCGTGCCGAAGATGTCCGAGGTTGCCTCGTTAAGACCGCCGGCGTCACCGGTGTAGACCAGTCCGGCGGTGTTCTCGGTGACGCCGTGGGACGTCTCGTGGGCGACGACGTCGAGACCCACCAAAGGGTTGGTGTCGCCGGCGCCATCGCCGAAAGTCACCTGGGAGCCGTCCCAGAACGCGTTAACGTAGCCGCTGCCGTAGTGAACCCTGGCGCGCACCCCGGCCCCGGTGCCCCACACGCCGTCCCGGCCCAGGACGGTGTTGAAGTAGTCGTAGGTCTTCCCTATGCCGTATTGCGCGTCCACCCCTGCCGAGGCCGGGTCGGTGACCGCCCCGTTGCCCCAGATGTTGTCGGCGTCGGTCAAGGTGGTGCCGTTGCCGGTGGTACCTCCGCCGAGGCTCGTCGTGTAGTTGCCCATCGCGTCGCCCATCGACCAGGGAGGACCGGCCGTGGTGCCAATACTCACCTGACCCGAGTAGAGGCTGTTTCCGGTGCCGGCATTCTCGATCTCGTCCCAGGACGTGAGCGTGGCTCCGGTGATGGCGTCGACGATGGTGTGCAGCCTGCTGGGGGTGTGGTCCGCCTTCACGCCCGTGGTCAGCACGTCATAGGCGAGCTTCGGGACGGGTTTGCCGGTGGGTCCTCCTGACCGAGGGCCGGAGTAGACGACCAGATCGCCCTTGGTGGCCACCGTGCTCTTCTGCGTCGACGAAGCCTTCCGGGATCCGGCTGCGCTGGCCGAGGCAAGGCTGACCTTCGGCGCAGTGGAGGTCAAGACGACCTTCTGCGAGCCGTTCGGGCTGACACTCTTGATCCTGCCGGATCTGTCACGATGGCTGACGAGGTCGCCGCCAATGACGCGAAGACCGTCATACGTCCGGGTGTAGCGCACATTGGTCGTGCCATCGGCATCGGTGATGACGTCCTTGACCACGAGCTTCTCGCCGGCTCCCAGTCCCAGCTCCTGGCCAGCATTGGTCGCACCGGCCTGCTCGGCCGCGATCCTCTGTGCCTTCCCGGGCGGGGGCGACGGCACCGCTGCGGAGGCGCCGAAGGCCGTCAGGCTCTGCCCGCCGGCCAGAACCACGGCAAGGACAACGCCGGCAGCGATGCCTCTCCCGATCACGGCATGGGCAGTTCCCCCGGTACCAGGGTGGTCCAACACGGTCACGGCTTCTTTCCCTCGGGTCGCGCGGTCCTGTCTCTCACACACTGGCCGATGCCCTACGCCCGTGCCGGGCAATCGGGACGAATCCACCCAGAAGCCAGAGAACCTCACCCGTTCGGCTGAGAAGCTCCACAGGCTTGTCGCTATCTGGGGTCTGTCCGGCTACCGAGGTAAGTGGCGTTTTCATTGCTATCGGCCTCGGCCGCTGGACTGCGGTCCGCGAAGGTGACGACGTTCCGCAAGAGAGCCCACGTGCACCAGGCGCACCTCTTGTACTGGAGCGTTACTGGCAAGCGCGGCGAGGCATCTTGACAACCTCGGGAAAGGGGACGGAATACTGCAGGGGGCACCATGCGGGTTGGCGTGACGGCGGGGCGCGACGTCATTGGGGGGGTACAGCATGAGGCGCGTAAGGACAGTGCTGACCTTCGGGTTCCTGCTGGCCGTTGCGGTGGTCGGCTGGCTGATGGCCTTCGCCAACGCCGCTCCCACCTCAGCCCCGGCGTCGACCGACATCGTGAGCTTCGCGACCGCGCCGGTCACCCGGCTGACCGACTTCAACCGGGACGGGTTCACCGACCTGGTGGCCCGGGACGCCGCCGGCCGGCTCTGGCTCTATCCGGGCAACGGCGGGGGTGGCTTCCGCCCACGCCACCTGATCAGCGCCGGGTGGAGCGGGATGACCACGATCGTCTCGCCCGGTGACGTGACCGGTGATGGCCGGAGCGACCTCATCGCCTGCGGCACGCCAGGCCGGTTGTGGCTCTACCCGGGCGACGGCACCGGCGGTCTCAGCGCACGCCGGCAGATCGGCAGCGGGTGCCACGGCTACCTCGCCAGCGCCGCCAACCCGAAGAGCGCCGGCCGGCCCGACCTGCTCCTGCCGGACTCCTCCGGTCACCTGTGGCTGTACCCGCTGAGCGGCAACGCGGTCTTCGGGGCGCGGCGCCAGATCGGCGCGGGCTCGAGGTGGTCCCAGCCCACCATCCTGGCCGCCGTGGACATGTCTGGCGACCAGCGGGCCGATCTGATCACCCGCGACAGCACGGGGACGCTGAGACTCTTCCGGGGCAACGGCACCGGCGGATTTGACGAGGGCAGGGTGGTCTCCAGAGCTTGGCACGGCCTCGACCTGATTGCCGCTCCCGGCAACTGGGACCGCGCACTGGGCAATGACCTGCTGGCCCGTGACGGCGACGGGCGCCTGTGGCTCTACCCCGGAGACAATGCCGGTGGCCTCGGCCCCAGACGCCAGGTCGGCAACGGGTGGGGCCGGATGAACGACATCAGCTGAGACAAGTTCTGCAGGGAAGCTTTGAAGCACCGGCCCGACAGAAATGTCGGCTGAAAGCGCCACTGCTGTGGCTCCATCCGGGCGAAGGCATCGGCACCTTTGTCCTGAGGACCGGAGAATTACGGCGGAAGTGGTAAAACGCTTACCTGGTCCGGGTAATTCCCTTAACCTTCTGGTGACGGGTTCGGCGTGTGGGCTGAGTGAGATCCCCTTTCTCCCAGCTTCGAGCTGTCCGCCAGAGGTCGAGAGGACCAGATGTCGGCGACGAAGTTCGAGAGCCTGTTGGAGGCTGTTCCCGATGCCCTGGTAGGGATGAACCAGCAGGGCGTGATCCGTTTCGTCAACCGCCAGACCGAGGCCCTCTTCGGCTATGACCGCGACGACCTGACCGGCCGGCCGGTCGAGCTCCTGCTGCCGGGCCCGCTCTGGCAGGTCTATGCCGAGCACCGGGAGCGCTACTTCGCCGATCCGCGGACCCGGTCCAGTGGGGTCGAGCTCGAGCTGGACGGACGGCACCAGAACGGCGGCGAGTTCCCGGTGAGCATCAGCCTGTCGCACATCGACACCGGTGACGTCCTGCTGGTGATCACCGCGGCGCGTGACGTGGACAGCCGGCACCGGGCGGTGGAGGCGGCACAGCTGACCAACGCGATCGTCGAGTACTCCAGCGACGCCATCATCGGCAGCACCCTCGACGGTGTCATCACGAGCTGGAACCCGGCCGCCGAGAAGCTCTACGGATACTCGCGCCGGGAGGTGCTGGGCAGGTTCGCCGGCTTGCTGAGCCCAGCTGACCGGACGGCCGAGATACACGGCAACCTGTCACGAATCGCGGCCGGCCGGGACATCGGGCGACTCGAGACCATGCGGGTCCGCAAGGACGGAACCGTGTTCCCGGTCTCGATCACCGTCGCACCGATCCGCACCGAGGATGGCGAGATCGTCGGGGTCTCGGCGGTTCACCGGGACGTGACCGAGCAGCGGGCGGCGGTCGAGCTTGCCGAGCGGCTGGCAGCCATCGTCGAGGGCTCGGATGACGCCATCTTCGGCCAGACGCTCGACGGCATCCTGACCAGCTGGAACCCGGCTGCCGCGAGGATGTTCGGCTGGTCCGGAGAGGAGATCATCGGCCAGTCGATGGCCCGGCTGGTACCCGACGACCGGGTGGCTGAGAGAGACGACATCCTGGCCCGGGTCCTGGCCGGCGAGGCTGTCGAGCGGCTCGAGACCTTCCGGCTGCGCAAGGACGGCATGAGGTTCCCGGTCTCGCTCACCGTCTCGCCGATCCACGACGCGGACCGCGCGATCGTCGGGGCCTCGGTGATCAGCCGCGACATGACCGCGCTGAAGGAGGCGGCCGAGGCCTCCCGGACCATGGCGGCCATCGTCCAGCTCAGCGGGGAAGGCATCATCAGCAGCACGCTGGACGGCATCATCACCAGCTGGAACCCGGCCGCCGAGCGGATCTACGGCTACTCCAGCGACGAGATCATCGGCAGGTCCGGACGTTCGATGACCCCCGGGGACCGCCTGGAGGAGGGGCTCGCCATCCTGGCGAAGATCAGGGCAGGCGAGCATGTCGAGAACCTCGAGACGGTCTGTATCCGTAAGGACGGGTCGACGTTCCCGGTCTCCCTGAGCGTGTCGCCGGTCTGGGATGCCCAGGGCGCGATCGTCGGCCTGTCCGCGATCACCCGGGACGTCCAGCCGGCCTAGCGCGTGGAACCCGTACGGGGGGGTCAGGTCACCGGGGGACGGTCGGTCTGCCAACGATTATGTGATCTATCTCACATTTTTGCGAGCCGCTGGAAAAGTAGTGAACACTCAATGCCTGCGGGGGGAATCCGGCCTTCGGTGGCACTCAATTGCACCGACCGGCAGGCCAAGGGGACAGATCGCCAAGGGGACAGATCCAGGGGGTTTGTGGTGAGTCAACAGAGTGTGGATCTGGGCGTCTGGCTGGGCATTGCCCTGCTCGCTCTCATCTGGGCAAATCTGCACCTGATGCGCGCTCATCGGCTCCTCCGCCGGCCCCGGGAAGACGATGGCCCGCGAAGCGACGGGCTGATTTCGCCTTCGGCCGCAGATGAGGCCGGCAGGTCCGCTGCGCCATGACCCTGACGGCTCGTCACCATGCTGATCCTTCCACCACACTCAGAAACCGCCCTCTGCCCAGACTGATGGTCAAGATCGGTCTCTCCGACTTCCTGGTCATCAGCTGGGCGGTTCTGGGCGCACAGCTGATCCGGTTCGGTCCGGACGCCCCCGCGGTGACGCTGTCTGACGCTGGTGAAAGCCCGGTACAGCTCCAGTACGCCGTCTTCTCCGTGCTGCTGATCGGCGCCTGGATGCTGCTGCTGCACATACAGGACGCCCACGAGCCCCGCATCCTGGGTCACGGGCCCGAGGAGTACAAAGCGGTTGTCACTGCCTCGTTCTGGCTGTTCGGCATGGTGGCCGTTGTCAGCTACGTGCTGCGTCTGGAGCTGGCCCGAGGTTATGTGGCCATGGCGATGCCGGTGGGTATGGTCGGCCTCCTGGTGTCGCGGTGGCTCTGGCGCAGGTGGCTCAGGCTGCACCGGGCACAGGGCCTGCTGTCCCCATCAGTTCTGGTGGTGGGCGATCGTGATCACCTGACAAGCCTGATCCGGGCTCTGAAGTCTGTTCCCGAGGCCGGATACCACGTGGTGGCCGCCTGCAGCGACTCCGCTGACCGCAGCGACATCGACCAGATCCCGCTGTTGGGTAAAGAGTCAGAGGCAGCTGAGGTCGCCCGGCGGATCGACATCGACACGGTGGCCTGCGCAGCGTCCTCGATGTCGGGCAACGATGGTTTCCGTCGTCTCAGCTGGGCCCTTGAAGGGCTGGACGTCGAGCTGGTGGTGCCCGCACTGACCGATGTCGCCGGGCCACGTGTCTTCACCAGGCCGGTAGCCGGCTTGTCCTTGCTCCACGTAGAGGCGCCTGTCTTCGCAGGCCCCCGGCTCGCGCTGAAGAACACCATCGACTGGCTGGGTGCGACACTCCTGCTGTTGCTCCTGTCACCGCTGTTCGCGGTCGTCGCCGTGCTGATCCGGCGCGACGCCCCAGGTCCGGTGCTTTACCGGCAGGAACGCGTCGGCAAGGACGGCGAATCCTTCCCGATGTTCAAGTTCAGGACCATGCAGGTCGGGGCCGAGACGATGCTGGCCTCGCTGCTGGACCAGAGTGAGGGTCAGGGACCACTGTTCAAGCTGCGCAGCGATCCGAGGATCACCTCTGTCGGAGCAAAGCTACGTAAATACAGCCTCGACGAGCTCCCTCAGCTGGTCAACGTCCTTCGTGGTGAGATGAGCCTGGTCGGACCGCGCCCCCCGCTTGCCAGTGAGGTCGAGACGTATGAGAAGCACGTTCGCCGGCGGCTGCTCGTCAAACCCGGGATGACAGGTCTGTGGCAGATCAACGGGCGCAGCGACCTGTCCTGGGACGAGTCGGTGCGCTACGACCTCTACTACGTGGAGAACTGGTCGGTCACCTCCGACATGATGATCCTCTGGCGCACGACCCACGCGGTCCTGCACGGGGCAGGCGCCTACTGACCCGTGCCCAGCCCACATGAACGCCTTCCGGCGACCTCCCGACGACCGTGCCGCGCCATCCACCTGAATTCCATCTCCCTGAACGAGGCCGAACGTGGAAGGATCGCTCAATATGTCAGAGCATGAGGTTCTCGCCGTCCTGGAGCTGGGACGAAACCCGTCAGCACCCTGCCTGATCGCCGGCGACCGGTCGATGTCCCGCGGCGAAGTCTGGGCAGAGGCGGCCTCGCTGGCCCGGGACATCGAGCTGCAGGTTCCCCCCGACCATCGGGTCGGGCTGGTGGATGCCCAGAACGTCTCGAGCATCGTGGGGATACTCGCGGCGTTCATGGCCGGGCGGTCGGTGGCGCTCCTGCCGGTCTCTGGGGTGAACGACCCGCAGGTGCAGGAGCTGGCCAGCGACGCACGATGCGCGGCCATCCTGATCGATGGCGTCGTGCAGCGGGTGACGCGGCCTTCGCCGGAGGACCCGTTCGGCCTGCTGGACCCCCGCGCGGGCGGGACAACCGGGCTGATCTCTCCCGAAGCCGTCGTCCTGTACACGTCGGGGACCACCCGCAAGCCCCGCGGGGTGCGCCTGTCGAACAGGAACATTGCGTCCAACCTGACGGCCATGATGCGAGTCACGGCGCCCTGGAGCCCGGCCGACCGGCTGGGTCAGATCCTGCCCGTCACGCACTCCTTCGGCCTGTCGATGGCGCTGCTCGCCCTGGCCCGGGAGACTCCCGTCGTCCTGCTCGGTGACGGTACGCCGTCGAGGCGGCTGGCGACCGCGTTCGACCGCCACGGGGTGACCATCTTCGCGTGCGTACCGTATTTCCTTCGCCTGATGTCGCACCGCGGCCTTTCCCTTGGCGGCGACTGCGCCCACCAGTTGAGCACCCTGTTCTTCGCCGGCGGCGGCGTGTGCGACGCCGACCTGCTCACCTTGCTGCCCGACTACGGCGGCGGCATCTACCTGATGTACGGGTGCACCGAAGCGACAGCGCGCGTCGCCGTGCGGCGGATGGGCGATGGCGCCGCCCCGAACTCGGTGGGTCTCCCGCTGCCCGGCACGTATGTCGACATCGTCTCGAAGGCGGGAGTGGTGCAACCGCCGGCCGGCGAGGGCTTCATCCGGTTGAGTTCGCCATCCCTGATGATCGGCTATCTTGGCCAGGAGCCACGGATACCCGGGTCGTCGTTCCTTACCACGGACCTCGGAGTCAGTGACGTCTGCGGCAACCTGACCATCACCGGACGTGACAGCGAGGTGCTGAACTTCCGTGGCAACCGTGTCTCCGTGGTCGCGGTCGAGGCCGCCGTGATGCAGCTCACCGGTGTGCTCGACGCCCGGCTCAAGCCCGACCGCCTCGAGGAAGACGCCCAGTGCACCCTGCGGGTGGTCGCGGCGGCAGACGCCGACCGTGCCGAAATCCGCCGGGAGATCATCAGGACGATCACACCCAAGGGCCTCATCCGCGAGATCGCCTTCGTGGAGATGCTCGAGAAGACACGCTCCGGCAAGGCGATCCGGCTGGATCCGACCGTCGCGACACCGATCCCCGCCGGGAGCCTCGCATGACCGCCCTCTTCATCCACCGCTCCCGCGGGCTCAGGGCATCCTCACCCCTGAGCCTGGCCGCGCGACTGGTCAGTCCTGTCGGGTCGGACCGGGTCTGGATTGGCGGGCTTCCGGTCGACCGGCTCACGATGTCAGAGTCAGTTGACAGGGCCCTGCAGCTGATCCATGACGGGCCCGGACACCAGCACGTCGTTCTCAACGCAGCCAAAGTGGTGAGTGCCCAACACCTGGGGCCCCTTGCTGAGTCAGTCCGCAATGCTGACATCGTCAATGCAGATGGGCAGTCAGTGGTCTGGGCGAGTCGCCTGCTCGGGGACAGGCTGCCTGAGCGAGTTACCGGTATCGACTTCATGGAAGAGCTCATCCAGCGGGCGATCCCTCTCGGTTTGCGGGTTGGACTGCTCGGGGCCAGTGAGGAGGTCGTGGACCGGGTGGCCGGGCTGCTCAGCGCTCGAGGGGTGTCACTCTCTTACACGAGGCACGGCTTCTGGGCTGAGGAAGACGAAGAGTCACTGGTCAGCGAGATCGCCGCGACAGGCACGCAGATCCTGTTCCTCGGCATCCCGAGTCCCAAGAAGGAGTTGTTCGTCGCCCGATGGCTCTCGAGCCTGGACGTGAATCTCGTCGTGGGTGTCGGAGGTTCGTTCGATGTCATTGCCGGCAAGACCAGCCGAGCGCCCCGGGTGCTCCAGCGCATGGGAATGGAATGGCTCTGGCGTCTGCTGCAGGAGCCCCGACGCATGTTCAAGCGGTACCTTGTCGGCAACTCGCAGTTCACCGCTCTGGTATTTCGTGAGCTCCGACATAGGAACGCCCGCGAGCCCCTCGTCACCAGAGCACGGATTGGACCACCAGTGAACGCGGAGTCGCAGCCCCGCCGGTCAGTGAAGATGAGCGACCAGGTCTTCAAGGACGCCTCCAGGTCCGCGAAGCTCCTGCGGGCGAGCCGGCGTCATCCACTGCAGCTATCCAAGGCGCTGCGCGGGGTGCCGGGCCTGACGCGGCTGATCAGGTCACTGCCCAGCCTCGTCGTGCCCATGAGCGAGGTTGACCTGCCCGTCGCAGAGCGTCTGCAGCCCAGACAACGCCTTCCCGGGATGCGCGGGCTCCGGCTCTGTCAGGCTGTCCTGCCGCTGGAGGCGACTCAGAAAAAGTACCTCACCGGCAAGTCGCGCCAGGCGTTGCGCACAAACCTGAGTCGTGCCAGGGAGCTGGGGATCACCTGCGCCGTGGTCGACACCGAGGACGACAAACGAGCGCTGGTTCAGGCGATGTCCAAGGGTCAGCGCGAGTTCCACATCCGTGACGAGGAGATGTTTCGCTTCCCGCAGGACGTCACCTGGATGGAGGCTCGGTCCGGCGACGGTGAGCAGATTGCGATGGCGCTCATCAGCCAGAGTTCGAGATACGGCCTGCTCATCCGCCTTTTTGCGCGCACCGACCACCTTGCTTCGTCGCAGGCACGCTTTGCGTTGCACTCGGCCGTTGTTGAACACCTTCGGGCCAACGGCGGGGAGTACTTGCTCGTGGAGGGCAAGGGTCCGCTCCTCCTCGAACCCGGTATTCAGTATTTCCAGCATCTGAATGGCTATCGCCTGATGAACGTCCGGCTCGACGCCGGGAGCCTCGCATGACCACTGCCCTCTTCATCCACCACTCCGTGGGCAGCCAGATCATCCAGGAGGGCGGGCTGCGCCAGAAGCTGTCCGCCGCCGTCCCGTCTGTGGAGCTGTGGGACCACGGCTACAACCAGCCCGGGCTGGCGGACGGCAGCGGGTCGCCTCTGGGGACTGCCTTCCCGATTCCCGATGACAACACCGACCCTGGCGGGCTCCTCGCGATCCTGCAGGGGATCACGGCGGGTGAGCCCTGGGCCGAGCGCGCGAGAGCCTTCGACGTCCTGATCCTGAAGTCGTGCTTCCCGAACAACGCCATCGGCTCGGAGGCGGCCGCGACCTCCTTGAAGGCGCTCTACCAGGAGATTCGTGAGGTCGCCCTGGCCATGACACAGGCAGTGCTGCTGGTGTCCTCCCCTCCCCTGGTCCTCGACGCCACCCGGCCCGGCCAGCCGGCCCGGGCAGCCGACATCGCTGGGTGGCTCGGTGCGCAGTGGACCGGCCCGAACCTGGGTTACGCGAACATCTTCGACGTCCTGACGTACCGCTCCGGACCAGCAGCAGGGACGCTGCGGCTCCGGTACCGGCGAGTGCGCCCACGCGACTCGCATCTCAGCGTGGCCGGCGCCCAGACGGCCGCCCGTGCGATCGTGCCCGCGGTGCAAGCGGTGCTGTGAGGTGGCCCCCACCGGCCAGGTCCGTGCGGCGCGAACACCTCCGGTGACCACCATCAGCCGGGGGTCCGCCGCGAAGCCGCTGGAGCGGGTTCCCGGGACCGAGGTCGAGGTTGTCCGCTGGACAGGCCCGGGCGGAGCCGGCGAGTGCACGGTCGTCTGGCTGCCCAGTGATCGGCTGGACGTCACGGTGGCAAGCAGCGAGGTCACGGCGACCGAACGGCAGCGAGCAGCCGGTTACACGAACGAGGGGGATCGCCTCCTGAGTCTGGGATCAGCCTGGCTCACCCGTCGGCTCGTCGCGATCGCCCTGGACGTCCCCCCTCTCCGGGCCCCGATCGAACGACACTGCCCCTGCGGCAGACCGCACGGTCGACCCGTCGTTGGTGCACCGGCGGCGGACGGAGCAACGGTTCACGTCTCGGCAACTCACTCGCACGGGCTCATCGGAGTCGCCCTCTCGACATCGGGGGCGGTCGGCCTCGACGTCGAGAACCTGCAGGCCCGAGGCCCCGACACCTGGCGGACCATCTGGCGCATTCTCGGGCGTCGCCCTCCCGTCTCTGCAAAGCCGGAGAGCGGGCCGGAGGCCGCGCAGACGGCAGCCACGGCATGGGTGCGGACCGAGGCAGTGCTGAAGGCCACCGGGCACGGCCTTGCGGTGAGCACCGCCTCGGTCGAGATCACCACCGGGGGCGCACCGCAGGTGATCCGCTGGCCGTGGGGCGATCCCACGGGCCGGGTATCACTGTTCGACCTGGACGCCGGAGGGCGGTACGTGGCGGCACTCGCGGTGATCCACGACGAGCAAATGGTGAGCCGATGAGTGATGGAAAGCATCCCGGCCCTTCAGGCCGAACCAGGCACAGCATGTTCCTCACACCAATCCGGGTGTGAGAGCGCCAGTCCCCTCCGGGCAGAACCTCATGGTCCCGGACGAAGAGCTCGGACAGCCCCCCTCCGATCGGGAAAGAGTATCGCCATGGAGCACAGCGCAAACCCGCCGCCCCGGGAGCATGACAGAGCCGGCCCCACCCGCCGGGTGGTACTAGCTCTGGGAGGCAGCGTGGGCCTGGCTGCCTTCGTGGCCGCCTGCCGAGCTGACGGGCGGCCTGACGCCGCCCCGGGCGGGGTGGCCGTAAGCCCTGCCGTCGAGCTCGCCGACAGGCCGCCATACGTGAGGATCACCACGACCGGGGCGACGTTCAACCCCACCGTGGAGCTCGCCGGCGGCTCGACCGCAACCGTCTCCTGGATGGTCGAGGGCGGGACGACAGTCACCGGCCTCAGCCCCACGATCAGCTTCGGGACAGCGACAACCCGTCATGTCCGAATGAGCGTTCACGACGGTGGCACCGAGGCACTGGACCAGGTGATCACCTTCAACCTCGGCTTCAACCACACGGACGATCAGGGCCTCACCACCATGGGGGAGAGCTACGACAAGCCGGGCCAGGCGGTGACTGCGGTGGAGAACATCTCCCAGCTCACCGGACTCCGTCGTTTTGCTGCAGCACACACGAGCCTGGCCGGATCGCTGGACTTCACCGGCTGCTCCCGGCTGCAGTACATCGAGTGCTTTCAGTGCCGGATCCAGTCCGTCACGCTGTCCGGCTGCACGTCATTGATCCGGCTCTGCGTGGAACAGAACGACCTCACCGAGCTGAACCTGAACCCGGTTGCCACCAGCCTTCGCGATCTGCGCGCAGCGGCCCAGCAAGGCGGCCGCCTGACCTTCGTGCCGCTCGCCGCACCGCTTGCGGCGCTCTACCACTTCTGCGTCAGAGACCAGACCGTGATCAACCACCCACTGCCCGCCCAGCTTCCGGTCGTCCAGGAACGCTGGGACTGGAACTCCAGCCAGTCCGGAGTCCTGACCACGGCCTCGAGTGCGATCCGCTTGCTGCTGACCAAGGGCAACCACTACACGAGCGCCGAGCTCACCGGCCAGTTCCCGGCCGGGCGGAACGCCACCTTGGATGCCAGCTCCAACGAGCTGACCGCAGTGAACCTGAGCGGGTGCGAGGGACTCGTGACGGTCACCCTCAACAACAACAGGCTCAGCACGGCAGCGGTCGATGGCGTCCTTGCCGCTGTCGCTTCCTGGGGGACGGTCGGACAAACCGTGGACCTCTCCGCCAACAGCGGTCCATCTGCCACCGGGGTCGCCTCGGCGGCGATGCTGACCGAACGCGGCTGGCGGGTCGTCACAGGCTCGAGCCCGGGGGTTCTTGCCGACGACTTCGGGCGTGCGGATGCGACCGGCATCGCCGGGGTGGGAAACGGCTGGTTCACCCCGGGACAGGCCACAGCAAGTATCGCCGGCGGGAATCTGGTCAGAACGGACACTGCCGGCTACCAGCTGTTCCTCAACCAGGCCCGTGGGATGTTGCCCGCCGACTACACCGTGACTGCCAGCATTCCGGCGCTGACCGGTGGCTACTGGGGTCTGGTCGGTCGCTGGAGCAGTGGTCTGGGCGTGCGAGTCTTCTTCGGTCCTGGTGGTCGTACCGACCTCATGGTGGGCGAGGCATCGGGCTACAACACGGCTCCCGCCCGCTTTCCGACGCCCGCCTTCCCGGCCAGCTGGTCAAAGGACGGAATCGACCACACTCTGGCCATGCGCATGAAGGGCACCCAGCTCGAGGTCATCTGCGACGGGAAGGTCGTCACCACCTGCACGGTCACCACGAACTCCACGACGACCGGGACCGGTTATGGGTGTTGCGGTGAGGGCCAGAACAGGGTGTGGCACTCCATCGGAACGACAGTGTCCTGAGGCTGCCAGGCGGTCTGAGGTGACCGGTCTCTGACTGGTCACCTCAGACCGCTAGCCGGGTCTGCTCACTTCACGCCGCTCAGATGGTCTCCCGCAGGTAGTCCGCGTAGCCAGCCCGGCGGCGATAGGTGCTGAAGTACTTCTCCACGTCGGCGATGGTCAGCCGCTGCCGGGCGGCGACGGCGGCCGGGTCCTCACCGTTGTGGTAGGCAAGCCACAGGTCGTCACCGGTCTGCGTGGACGCACCGTAGAAGTAGTCCTCCTGCGTCTGCGGCGCGCTGAAGGTGTCCGTGGTCGGCGGTCGCTTCTGGACCGCCTCGGGGACTCCGATGTGCGCGGCGATCTCGTAGACGTGCGTCTTGAGCAGGTGGCGCAGCGGGAAAACGTCCCCGCACCCGTCGCCGTGCTTGACGAAGAAGCCCTGGTCGAGCTCGAGACGGTTCGAGGTGCCGATGACCAGCCCGTTGTGCTCGTCGGCCCACCGGTAGGTGAGCATCATCCGCACCCGCTGCTTCTCGTTGGTCGCCGCCATGATGATCAGGAACTCGCGACCACCCAGGCGATGATGGATCGACTTGCCGTCGCGTACGACATTCAGCGAGAACGAGGGCAGCCGTTCGCCTGTCCCGATCTCGAACTCCACGGAGAACTTGTCGGTCGCCGGGTCGAACGCAGGGTCCAGCCGCTGCACCACAGCCAGCCGGTCGCCATAGCAGCCCAGCGCATCGAGAACCCCGGTGATGTCCCGCTCGATCGGCTGCGCGCCGAAGTGACGGGCCACCTCCTGAGCCAGCCCGGACGTCTCCGGCCCGCTCTCCTTGTCGGGCAGGGTGAGCGCCGTGACGCGCTTCGCGCCGAGCGCGCGGACGGCGAGTCCGACGCTGACCGAGGAGTCGATGCCGCCGCTCAACGCGACGACAGCCTGGGTCCGCCCGAACCGGCGAGCGGCATCCCGGATCGACTGGACCAGGTCGTCCGTCGTCCGCTCCACGTCCTGGAGATGGATTGACGCATTCAGACCAGCAATATCCAACACGGGAAAGCCTTTCTAGAGATGATCTGCTACGCCATAGGTGTCTGCGAGGACCTGTGTGCTGAGCACCCAGAGGATCGCGAGGTCGTCATAGAAGCTGGTCCGGGACCGCTCGAGCTTGCGCAGGAGCCATTCCACCCGGTCGATGTCAAAGACGCCGATCCGCTTCAACGCCGGCCTGGACAGGTAGGTCTCCAGGAGGACCTTGCCTGCCTCGGACCGGAACACATTGCCCTCGGGCGCCGTGTAAGGCTGTTTGACCCGATCACGGATCTGCTGCGGCACCGTCGACCCCATGGCAGCCTTCAGGACAGCCTTCTCGTTCATCCCGTCGAGCTTGGAGCTCTGCGGCAGGGTCAGGGCGAAGTCGACGACGTCCTCGTCCAGGAACGGGTAACGCGCCTCGATGCTGTGCGCCATGTAGGGCCTGTCGCACTGACTGCCCAGCAGCGCGGAGGACAGGAAGTAGGTGACCTCCAGATACTGGGCCTGCTCGACTGCCGACCAGTGGGCGTACTCCCCCGGCAGCCGGTCGCGAACCCCGTCCAGCACCCGCTCGACATCGAGCTGCGCGCGGATCTCCGGCGCGAGGTACTGGGTGATCCGGAATGAGCTCCGCCACCTGTTCTGGTGAGAGAAGATCGGGTCGGCCCGCTGGTCCAGCCCCTGTTCGTAGAAGGCGCGTTCGACCGTGCGCCCGAGCCCGCGTTGTGGCGCCAGCGCCTCTTCGAGCATCCGGGGCCAGACCGCCGACTCCGGGTCCTTGCTCCAGGAGTCGCGGATGCCCGCGACCTTGAACAGGTCATAGCCACAGAGCAGCTCGTCGGCGCCCTCGCCGCTGAGCACCGAACGACTGCCGCGGCTCGCGATCTCTCGTCCCATCTGGTACGACGACGCCGGGGCTGTCCGCACCAGGGGAGCCTCTGCGTGCAGGATCGTCTGCACCAGATTGGTGGCGACCGTCTCGTCATCCGCGGTGACCGAGCAGTGGTCTGTGCCGAACATCTGGATGGCGAGCTTCTGGAAGCCCGACTCGTCCAGCGCCTTCTCGGCGAACTGGATCGAGAACGAACGCAGGCGGGCGTCCGGCCGGACACCACGCAGCAGTGACAGCACCGCGGTCGAGTCGAGGCCACCGGAGACCAGGACCGCCGGGTCGCCATAGGCAGGCACCCGGCGTTCCACGGCGGACGTGAGCAGCGTGGAAAGGTGTTCTCCCTGCTCATGCAGGGACCCGCCGACACGCTCCGGCGGGAACCGGAACTGCCAGTAGGCGCCGCGGTCGATCACCCCCGAGCGGAACCGCACGTAGCTGCCCGGAGGAACGCTCTCGACGCCCGCATAGGGGGAACGCCCCGGGTGCACCCCCCAGAAGACGCCACTGTCGATGACGTCCGGCATGGACAACGGAACCTGGAACCCGCCGGCCTGGATGGCCTTGACCTCGGACGCGAACGCGATGCGCTCCGAGAAGACCCTGGTGAAGTAGAGCGGGACGATACCGAACCTGTCGCGAGCCAGCACCACAGTTGCGCTCAGGGAGTCCCAGAACGCGAGCGAGAACTGGCCCTTCAGGTCAGCCAGCCGGTCGGTGCCCCAGCGGATCAGCCACTGCAGGAGCACCTCGGTGTCACCGGCGGTGCGGAAGCTGACGCCTTCGAGCTCGAGGCTGTTGCGCAGCTCGCGGTAGTTGTAGATCTCCCCGTTGAAGGACAGCAGGTATCGCCCGCCGGGGTCTTGCATGGGTTGTTGCGACGTCGGCCGGTCGACCAGCGCCAGTCTGGCAGTGCCGAACACGGCGTCGCCCAGACGAGATACCTGACTCTCGTCGGGGCCCCGGTGAGCCAGCGCGGCCAGCATCCGCCCGGCAGTCCTGATCTCCTCGGCAGGGTCAGGACCGGGGCCGACCAGCCCGACAATTCCGCACATGCCGGTCAGCGATTCTTGACGATGAACTCCACGATCGAGTCGATCGATGAGAAGGTCGCCCGGGTCTCCTCGGACTCGTTCAGCGGGCGGCCGATCCTGTCCTCGATGAAGATGGCAATCTCGGAGATCCCGAGCGAGTCGAGGACGTCATCCACCAGCTGGGCGTCATCCTTCAGCTCGTCTTCCTCGAGCGGGACCAGCTGGAAGATGATGAGATCGCGTAGCTCGCGCCGGATCTCTGCTGCGCTCTTCGCCGTCTCGGTTGTACTTGTCACTGAGAGTCCTCCCACGATTACCCCCGCCCCGGCTCCGCCCCATGCTGGAAACCTTCGGGGGTAGGAAATCTACCCCAGCCGCGCACCGGTTTCGAGTCGAGCATCGGATGAGACGTGCATCACATCCTCGGCTGCCGGGCAGGGCAAACCCGCCACAGGTCGTTCTTAGTCACGCTCGCCCTGGTTTCAGCCCGGCGATGACGACGTCAGGTGGGCTGGCCGAGTGCTCGCACGAATGCTACGTTCCTCGCATCACGCATGACCCATCACGCATAGCGGGGCAGAAGGAGGGGGGCTCAGTGGTCGAAAATGCCGCGACGCGAGAGGGCGCGAACGCTGTGACCTCAGCAGCCGACAGAACCATGGAGTCCAACGGGGATAACACCGCTGCCCGGGAGGCACGCCGCTGGACGATCTCAGCACCGACCGCCTGGGACACCTCTGGCTTCGCGGGGCTGATGAGCGTGCTGCGAGAGGACCGGACCTCCACGCCCGCAGCGCTGCGAGAGGACCGGGTGTCGCGGCCCGCAAGCTGGCTTACGCCAGGCTTCCACGCGCTTGCCGTCCATCGCTTCGGTGAATGGATCGAGGCGGGCGGTCCGCCGGCACTCCTGCGACGTCCGGCAGCGGTCCTCCAACGGTTGATGTGGGTCTACGTCCGGAACATCCTCGGCTTCGAGATCCACCCGTCGGTTCGGGTGGGGCGACGCGTGCGGTTCTACCACCAGCACGGAGTTGTCATCGGCGGGCCGGTCGTGATCGGAGATGACTGTGTGTTCCGCCATGGCATTACCATCGCCGCGTCGTCCAAGAGCCAGGCTCAGGCGCCGCAGATCGGTGCGCGAGTCTCCTTCGGCGCTGGTTGTGTGGTGCTCGGCGGGATCCGCATCGGTGACGGTGCGACCATCGGCCCGAATGCCGTCGTCACGACGGATGTCCCGCCCGGGGCAAGTGTGGTTGCCCAGCCTGCTCGGCTCCTGCGTATTCGGCGAGACGTCGGATAACAACAAGCAACCAGGGCAACAAGAGGCAACGAGAGCGCGCCGCGCGTCGCGATACTGACGTGTCTGCGTGGGGCGCAGGCGGGATCAGGTGACACTGCGATGGGGGACGACGTGAGGGTGCAAGAGCGGGGAAGGCCTGTGGTCATGCTGGCCTTCGGGACGCGCCCCGAAGCGATCAAGATGGCACCCCTGGTGAGTGCGCTGCGCGAGTCGGATCGCTATCAGCCCTACGTTCTGGTCACTGCTCAGCACCGGGAGATGCTCGACCAGGTGCTGTCCCTGTTCGGCATCGTCCCTGATACGGACCTCAACCTCATGGAGTCAGGCCAGTCGCTCGACCGGCTCACCGGCCGGACCGTCACCGGCGTCTCGGCGGCCCTTCGCGAGGTGCGCCCGGACCTTCTTCTGGTTCAGGGAGACACGACCACGACGTTCGCCTCTGCGCTGGCGGGCTTCTACCAGGACATACCGGTGGTGCACGTTGAAGCAGGCTTGCGGACGGGCGAGACGCGATCGCCGTTTCCGGAGGAGATGAACCGCGTGCTGACCTCCCGGATGGCGAGCCTGCACCTTCCGCCGACATCAACGTCAGCCAGGAACCTGCTACGTGAGGGCGTGCCCGCCGAGTCGATCTGTGTGACCGGAAACACCGTCATCGATGCTCTTCAGCAGACCATCGCCATGGGAAGTTTCTGGGGGGATCCCGCGCTCGGCGTCCTTGCCACGGCGCAGCGACGGACGATTCTCGTCACTGCGCATCGCCGCGAGTCCTGGGGCGGTCCGCTGCGCGAGGCCAGCTGGGCGATCAGAGATGTGCTGGACGCGTTTGAGGACGTCCAGGTGATCTTCCCCGTGCACCGCAACCCGGTCGTTCGCGACTCGGTGGCACCGGCACTGGCCAACCACCCTCGCGCCCATCTGGTCGAGCCGGCCGACTACCGGGATTTCGCGCAGCTCATGGCTGCGGCCCACATCATCCTCACGGACAGCGGCGGTGTACAGGAGGAAGGACCCAGTCTCGGCAAACCGGTGCTCGTCCTGCGTGAAAGCACCGAGCGCCCCGAAGCCCTCGCTGCCGGGACCGCGAAGCTGGTCGGCACCTCGCGCACCCGCATCGTCGCCGAGCTCTCCACGCTCCTGAATGACCCGGCTGCCTACCTGCGGATGGCCGAGGCAACCAACCCGTACGGCGACGGAAGGGCTTCTGCCCGCAGCCTGCTCGCTCTGGACCACCTGCTCGGCTTCGGGCCAAAGCCCGAAGACTTCACACCCGTCTCACTCGTGAATGAGCCAGACGAACTGCTAACTCTCACGGAGGTCTGATGAGACTCGAGCGAATCGCGGTGGTGGGCCTGGGCTACATCGGGCTCCCGACAGCCGCAGCCCTGGCTACCCGGGGCGTCAATGTGATCGGCGTGGATGTCAGTCAGTCCACGGTCAACGCCGTCAACCGTGGTGAGGTCCCTTTCGCTGAGCCGGATCTGGCGATAGCGGTCAGCGGTGCGTTCGCCCATGGCAATCTCAAGGCACAGACGGAGATGCCCGACGCCGATGTCTTCATCCTGGCGGTGCCGACCCCGTTCACCGATGAGCACCAGGGCGACCTGACCTATGTCAGGCAGGCGGCTGAGGCTGTGGCACCGGTGCTCAAAGGCGGCGAGGTCGTGATCCTGGAGTCGACGTCGCCCCCCGGCACGACCAGGAAGCTCAGTCAGTGGCTGTCGGAGCTGCGCCCTGATCTGAAGTTCCCCACCGACGGCCTCGGCCGGCCCGACGTGTTCGTGGCGCACTGCCCCGAGCGGGTCCTTCCTGGCCGGATCATGATCGAGATCGTCACCAATGACCGAGTTGTCGGCGGCTTGACGAGTGAATGTGCCGAGCGCGCAGCTGAGGTCTACCGCATCTTCTGCCAGGGTGAGATCGCGGTCACCGACGCGGACAGCGCAGAGCTGGCAAAGCTCGCCGAGAACGCTTACCGAGACGTCAACATCGCGTTCGCCAACGAGATCTCCCTCGTCTGCGATCAGCTGGGGCTCGACGTCTGGGAGGTCATCCGGATGGCGAACAGGCACCCCAGGGTCAACATCCTGAGCCCGGGTCCCGGCGTCGGCGGCCACTGCATCGCGGTGGACCCCTGGTTCATCGTGGGGGCCGCACCCGAAGCCGCGAGGCTGATCCGCACGGCGCGAGAGGTCAACGACTCGAAACCGCATCAGGTGGTTGCCCAGGTGGTGGAGCGAGCCAAACGCCTCGTCGATCCCGTGATCGCCTGCCTCGGGCTCACCTTCAAGGCCAACGTGGACGATGTGCGGGAGAGTCCGGCCCTGCAAATTGTCACGGAGCTCGCATCCGTCCTGCCGGCCGCACGTATCCTCGCCGTCGAACCGCACCTGGACGACCTCCCCGAGGTTCTGGCCGGTATGACGAACGTAGAAGCGGCCGCGGCGGAGACGGCGATCCATGAGGCCGACATCGTCCTGCTGCTCGTCGACCATGCTGAGTTCTACGCCCTGCGGCGGAAGCTGCTCGAGGGAAAGATCGTCTTCGATACCCGTGGCATATGGCACTGAGCAACGAATCCTGGTCCATGGACACGAATCTTGGTTTCGCCGTGGCTCGGTCCGCACAACCTGTGCCGCGCGGCGTGACAAGGAAGTGCCGGTGCTGATCTCCGTGGTGATTCCGACCCTTGGACGCGCCTCCCTCAAGGGCGCTGTCGAGTCGGCGCTCAGGCAGGGTGCGTCAGTCTCCGAGATTCTGGTGATCAATGACAGCGGGGCCCCTTTGGAAGGCTCTTACGAGCCGCCTGTTCGCATCATCGACACCGCCGGCGGTCTGGGCGCAGCGGGTGCACGACAGATAGGAGTCGCGGCCAGCCGCGGTGAGTTCGTTGCCTTCCTGGACGATGATGATGAATGGCTCGACGGTCACCTGGACGATGCCCTCAGAGTTCTGACTGGACCGGGACAGGTCGATGTCTATGCGGCCAGCGCCGAGATGACGACTCATGGAGTTCGGTCCGTCTACCCGCGCGTCGTCTACGGCGGGTCGATGACCCTCCTGTCCTTCCGCTATGGCTGGCGGGCACTTCTGGGGCGAAACCGGTCTTTGCCTACGCCCACCCTGGTGGCTCGGCGAGAGAGCGTGAACACCACTCAGATGGATTGTCACCTCGCGTATCACGAAGACACGGCCTGGCTTCTTGATCTTGAGGCCAGAGGCTGCAAGATCTACCAGTCGAAGCACTGCGGAGTCCGCGTGTTCCCCGACCCGACGCGCCAGCGAGAGCGGGTTACCACCGACACAGAGCTCGACTGGGCACGTCGCCTGGACTTGATCCAGAAAGGTGCCGGTGCGCGGTACGTCGCACTGGTTGCCGGCAGGAGGCTGGCACGATCCGGGGACCCGGACGGGCTCCAGGAGCTCGTCCGGGGTTTCAAGGTGTCCTCGCCCATGAGCCCGGCTACGCACATGATGGCACTCGGCTTTACCGTCCTCGCCCGCGTGGTCCGAAAGGCCGGCGGATCGAGGGAGGTGCATGACCTTTGATACCGACCAATGGTGTCAGGCCCGACCGGGTCTGGATAGGCGGGCTTCCCGTGACGGGCACGCAGATCGAGCCTGAGAGTACGTCGCCCTAGCTGTCCGGTGAATCGTCCGAACCCAATGGCTGGCTCCGGCTCAACAGGTCGGCCAGCGCGAGCGTGGCATGGGCCTGGTTCCATCGCATCAGGGGAACCCCAGTCCTGTGTGCCCTGAATCCACCGTCGGCCGACTGCAAATCCAGAAGTGCGGCTACGGCACCAACCAGCAAGTCATGGCATCTGGGCTCACGCACACCCAGGCGGACGAGCCCGGACACCGCCGTCGCCACGTTGTGAACGTCTATAGGACCACTTTTGTTGGAATAGTAGCGCGGAGTTCCGTTACTCTCAAAAAGATTGTCCAGCCAAAATTCAATACCTTTGCCCAGGGCCGGCTCGATCTCAGGAAATACCGGTGTTAAATCATTCAACGAGTCAAGGACATTGATCGTGTGAAAGTTGTCAATCCAGCCGGTGCTCTCCTTCTCCCCGTACCCCCAGCTACCATCGGCTCGCTGTGAGCTCAGAATTCGGTCAACACACCTGCTCACCCATTGGCGGTCCGCGCCGAGTCGCCATAGCATACGGGTCCCCAGTGCGTGAGCATTGACGATAAACTCTTCAGCGTTCGGAACATACATCAGTGAAGAATCGTCGAATGACATCTCTGACTGGATATAGGCCAACATGCGTTCGGGCGAGACCTCGTCAATGCGACCAGTGTCCGCGAAGGCTTCCATGACCTGCCCGGTCACTACCATGTTTGAGGTGCCGACCGGATAGAAGGCCCACCGGACCTGAACGTCGAACTCGTAGCCCCAGACACCTTCTGATGGCTGACGATCCAGCAGGGTGTCGATCAACCGGTGAGAGGAGTCGACGTATCCCATTCGCGCGTCCGCTGAGGCAAAGAGCGCGAGCGCCTTCGTCATCGCACGAGGACGTATGCCGAACATGGGGCGAAACCCGGGCGGTGAGCGTTTGATCGCCTGAGTGGCGATTCGTTTCCCCAAGGTGCCTGGTAGTCGGCGGAGAATGGGACTCGCAAGTCCGTCATAGGCGTCGTACCCACGGTAGACGCGCGTCGCTGCGAATGCCCTGGCAGCATCAAAATGTGTGCGCACGTTCTCCAACATGAGACGCTCGCTCTGCATCTTACTGGTACTCACATCGACTCCCCGAGTCTTTTCACTGGCTGCCGGCACCCTTGAAGCGATGGGATTCCAGAGCCGAGTATACATCGGAGAGATGATCTATCAGGATAACGGGATCGAAGTTCTCCGCATAAGTAATGAGGCCTCCACGCGATAGAGCCGCCGCCAGGTCAGGATCTGATATGACGCGTCTCATCGAGTCCGCGAGCGCCCCGGGATCCTCCGCCGGAATGATGAGAGCGTCTCTTCCGTCGACCAGATAGTCTGGAATGCCTCCCACGGGGGTCACAATGACGGGAACTCCGACGCCAAGGGCTTCGATAACGCTCATCGGCAGACCCTCGGCACGCGCTGGCAGGATCAGGGCAGTGGCCGACTTGAGGTGGGACCAGCTCTGGCGCTTGTCTACCCATCCGGTGAACGTCACCGACGAGCTGATACCCAGACGTTCGGCCTGGGCGGCCCACGGCTGAACATCACCATCTCCGCACAACAGCAAAGTGGTGGTGGGGCTGTCCAGCAGTGCGAAGGCATCCAAGAGGGTATCGACACCCTTGCGGGTTCCCAGACGACCCAGGAAGACCAGAGTCGTCCGGCCGGTAGCCTCGGTGGCCTCGATATTCGGCGGCACGGCAACGCAGTTGGCGATGACCTCGGTGGTCGGTGCCCCTCTGGAGCCGGCGAGTCGCGCCAGGACAAGGGACTCCACCTCGCGATTCAGGCATAGAACGACATCTGCTCTACGGGTCAGGAAATCCCAGACCGCAAGTTCCCACCTGCTGCGGGCACCAGGCACTAGAAGGGTCCCGCTGTGCAGCTGCATGACGATTGGCCGCCGGTTTCCAATCGCGGTCGCAACGATTGCCTTGCGAACGACGCTGAGACCGTGAGAAACGTGCAGGTGCGCGACGTCGAAGTCAAGCCTGCGGAAGCGTGTGGCAAGCGCCCAGGCGATCACTCGGAGCGTCGCCAGGATCGGCCGGCTGCCATAGGTGTTTTGGGAAACGTACTGCCATCTCTGATCGCTGACTCGTGCCTGCTCAACCAGAGTGGACACTACGGTGGCAATACCGCCCGTTGGAGGCTGGAGTGGGGCAAAGTGTTTGACGGTTGGCACTATTCCGCGTCCTGCTTTCGGGCTCTTAGGCTTGCTGGGACTGCTGCGAGCGATTGAGATCGTGACCGTGACTGATCAGGGCTCTGCTCGCGAGAGCTGGGCGTTCTTCAGCCGGGCGGCATCTTCGGCGGTCCGAGTCGGGCCTCGTCAGAATCTAGCCCACCACCACGATCCGTTGCCACCGATGCCAGGCAGCAGGCGCTCGCCGCAGATCAGGCAGCTATGGACCTGCCCCGGCGACAAGCGCGAGCCCGGCGGACTGTCCCGAACATTGGTAAGTTCGGGCCCATGAAGAGAGCCGTCAAGCGCGTCGACGCCAGCAGGCCAGGCGCGATGGTGTTCGCAGTCGATACGCGTGCCGAGCGCCCACACGTCGTCCTCACCTATGACGACGGTCCCGAACCAGGCGGGACAGACGCCGTGCTCGACGTTCTTGCCGACAACAAGGCGACCGCCACCTTCTTCGTTCTCCTCTCCCGCACCCGCCGCTACCCGCAGCTGCTGGCGGACACGGTTGCAGCCGGGCACGAGATCGCACTGCATGGCGTCGACCATCAGCGGCTGACCCTTCTGGATCCCTCGGAGGTCGCACGCCGTACTACCGATGCCCGACACGAGCTAGAGGACGCGATCGGCAGACCTGTCAGATGGTTCCGTCCGCCGTACGGCGGCCAGTCGATCGCGACCTGGCAGGCTATCTGCGATACCGGGTTGACTCCCGTGGGGTGGAATGTCGGGTGCAGGGACTGGGTCGACCTGCCGAACGACATCCGGCTTGCGGAGGCACGCGCGATGAACCAGGGCGCGATCATCATGGCCCATGACGGCTTCGCCGCTGGTCTTGACGCGGCCGAGGACGGGCCAGCACCTCACGTCGACCGCGGCGGGCTCACCCGAGAACTCATCAGCGTGTGCAACGAGAAGGGGTTCCTCTGCCGCTCCCTCGAACAGGCGCTGGAGTCCGGTGAGCCGGCACGACGCGTGTGGCTGGATCCCAGCCCGCTGGACAGGGTGAAATCGTTCATACAGAACCGGGTTGGCCTTTGACGCTGTAGGTGATGGCAGGGTCTGTCGGGACCCACGTGCGCGCAATCATGTGTTGAGTCAACGTGACCCCTTGCGGTCGTGAGGCGCGTCCGCCATGATCTCTAGATTCTCGTGTCGGGGCCGTCAGGCCGGGCGCGTACCGGGCTGCCGTGGGGGAGATAGATGTCAGCGTTTTCATCATGTCGACGTGCCGTGTGGTCCGTGCTCACTGTTGCGGCCGTGGCGCTGGCCATAGTTGCGGCGCCAGCGTCGGCGCAAGCCGCCCCGGGCGATGGCATCTCCGGAACGGTGACAACCGGTGCGGGCCCCTTGCGCGGTATCCAGGTCACCGCGTGCCGCACGGCAGGTGGGGGTTGCGTGGCAGTCGACACGGGTGTCGACGGCACCTATTCGGTCATCGGCCTTGCCCCAGGCGACTACTACGTCACCTTCCGAGGTGAGACGTACGCCTACCGGAACAGTGTCTCGGGCGCCTGGGTGAATACGAGCGCCTTCCTGACACAGAGCTACCCGAACATCATCGCGACCACCGCCGCCGGCCCGGGCACGCCTGTCCATGTGACCTTGAGTCACGTGACGACCGGTATCAACGACGTGGCCGCGCTCGGGTCCACGTTCAGCGGCATCGTCACCGACGCGGGCGGCGCACCACTGTTGGACATCTGCGTCCTGCCAGCCAACGCCGACGGGTACGTCAACGGCGTCACTCAGTGCAGCGACAGCTCGGGCAGATACACGACCGCCGGTTTGCCGATGACTGCCGGTACGCCGACCGGTACCTACCACCTGGTCTTCCTCGACTACGAGAGTCGTTATCTCATCCCACAGTGGTACGACAGCCTGCTCGATACCCTCGGCCAGCACTCGACCGCCACGCCGCTGGTGACCCGGCCGGGCGACCAGACCCTGAAAACCGTGGTGATGCAGCGCGGTGGCGACATCAGCGGCGTCGCGACCGCCAGCGGCAGGACGACCCCCCTGGCGAACGTCTATGTGACGCTCTTCCCCACCGGCTCCAGCGGTCCTGGTCTGTATGGCGCACAGACCGACAGCGCCGGCCGGTTCATCACCCAGTCGGTTCCGCCGGGCAGCTACAAGGTCGGGTTCATCGACTACTCCGGCGCGCAGCTGCCTGCCAACACGTACTTCTACTACAACAACGCACAGACCCTGGCGGCTGCCACCGCGGTGACCGTCACGCAGGGCCAGACCACGGCCCTGGGCGTGCCAACCGGGCCAACTGCGCCAAGCGCGCCGACCGCTGTGTCCGCCACAGCCGGTGACGGCACGGCTGCCGTGACCTTCGCCGCTCCGGCTTCGAACGGCGGCTCCCCCATCACCGGGTACACGATCACCCCATCGCCGCCGTGCTCTGGCTGCACCGGGTTGACCACCACGGGCACCAGCTCCACCGTCCACGGGCTGACCAACGGGACCGCGTACACCTTCACCGTCACCGCCGCCAACGGTGTTGGCCCCAGCCCGGCGTCGGCTGCGTCCACCCCGGTCACCCCCAAGGTCACCCCGAGCACCGTCCCGACGGCGCCGACGGCCGTGGCGGCGACTCCCGGCGACAAGCGAGCAACCGTGACCTTCGTCGCTCCGGCTTCGAACGGCGGCTCCCCGATCACGAGGTACACGGTGACTGCGGCCCCAGGTGGAAGAAGCGCGACCACCACAGGAGCCACGACAGCTACGGTCCTCGGTTTGACCAACGGGACGGCATACACGTTCCGGGTGACCGCGACCAACGCGGCTGGGACGTCACCAGCGTCGTTGCCCAGTGCTGCTGTCACTCCGCGTACTCCTGGTACACCGACCCTGTCGGGTACGGTCACCGCGAACGGAGTGCCCGTTGGGAACACCCGGCTGAATGCCTACACGCCTGCCGGTGCGTATGTGTCGGGCGTGGGCACTGACGCCTCGGGGGCCTACCAGATGGCTTTGCCGCCGGGCAGCTACAAGTTCTACGCGTACAGCTCCGTGTCCGGCTACCCCAGTCAATGGGTGGGTGGGCTCAACTTCAGCACCGCGACCGTCACTGTCTTCTCCGCAACCACGACGCAGAACATCGCGCTGCATGCCAATGCGGTGTTGTCGGGCACGGTCACCCTGAACGGAGTGCCAATTGTCAACGCCTGGGTCAAGGCGTACACGGTTGCTAATGTGTTGGTGTCGGCTGCGGGCAGTAACGCCGCAGGGGCCTACCAGATGGCCTTGCCGCCGGGCAGCTACAAGCTGTTGGTGATCAGCTCCTCGGCCAGCTACCCCAGTCAATGGGCGGGCGGGTCTGACTTCTCAACCGCTACGGTCACCGTCTTCCCCGCAACTGCAACCCAGAACATCGCCCTGCACCCGTAGTCCTGCACCCTCGTTGTGGTGGGAAGACAGGAGGCCCGCTCATGGTTCTCCCGTGAGGCGCGTGCTCCTTCGGGACAATCGGTTCGCGGTGCTTCCAGTAGCGACGTCGGCCGAAGCGTTGCGAACCTACTGAGCAGCCTACGGTGCGGACCGGGTCAGCCCGCACCAGAACGCGTGAACCCCCTGCGGGGCAGGCAGGGGGTTCACGCGTTCCACGAGAGCTGGCTTCGGTCACAGGTGGACGCTGGCCTCTGTGGCACCGATGCGGGTACCGGTGTCATAGATCGTCTGAGTCTCGGGAGAGGACATCCGGTAGATGCCCTGTTTGAGGTAGGCACTCATCCCGGCGTAGAGAGTCGCGGCGGGTATGTCCATGACCTGGACCCCGTTCATCTTCATGGTGACGTGGCCCACGCCAGGGCTAGAGGACCACTTGATTCCGACGGTGAAGTCCACCCATTTGTTCATGGGCAGGGCGCCGAGCATCTTCTCGGTCGTCCACGGCGAGCTCGCGGACTGGCCGCGCACTCTGGCGACAACCTGAACCGGGGTGGTCTTGGTCAGCTCCAAGGCGATGTTTGGTGAGCCCGAGTTCCCGGACTGGTGCCACTGCGTGAAGAGCAGCCACCCGCCGGGCGAGACGTGAGTCCCGGTCGGGAAGAAGGATGACCACGAAAACCACTGCGTCTGACCCTCGGTGGGGTTGCCCGTCTTGGCGACCGATGCCATCACCTCGGAGCGTTCCGCGCTGGTCCCCCCGTTGGTGTAGTCGCCGGGTGCCACGGTGTAGCGGGCCGTGCGGGGGTAGCCCGCCCGCGCCGGGCTAGTGACAATCGCCTGTTGCGCGGATCGGGCCAGCTGCTGCTCGCTCCACTGGGAGAAGTTGCCAACCTGGTAGTCCAGCAG
>JBBRZQ010000050.1:0-28971 GCA_038236535.1 Actinomycetales bacterium | reverse complement strand
TCCCCGGCTGGAAGGTGCAGACCCTGGGCGATGACATCGCCTGGATGAAGTTCGGCGAGGACGGCCGCCTGTATGCCGTCAACCCCGAGTTCGGTTTCTTCGGCGTCGCCCCCGGCACCAACGAGAAGACCAACCCCAACGGGATGCGCGCCATCGAGCAGGGCAACTCGGTGTTCACGAACGTGGCCCTGACCGAGGACGGGGACGTCTGGTGGGAGGGCCTTGGGCAGGCCCCGGAGAAGGCCACCGACTGGAAGGGCAACCACTGGACGCCGGAGAGCGGCAAGAACGGTGTCCTGTCCAGCCACCCGAACTCCCGCTACTGCACGCCGATCGAGCAGTGCCCGATCCTCGCGCCGGAGTATGACGACCCGGCGGGCGTGCCGATCTCGGCCATTCTCTTCGGCGGCCGGCGCAACACCACGATCCCGCTGGTCACCGAGTCCCGCGACTGGGCGCACGGCACGTTCATGGCCGCCACCCTGTCCTCGGAGACGACGGCTGCGGCGACCGGTGCGGTCGGCCTGGTCCGCCGCGACCCGATGGCGATGCTGCCCTTCATCGGCTACGACGCCGGCGACTACTTCAGCCACTGGCTCAACGTCGGCAAGAACGCCGAGGCCAACAAGCTGCCCAAGATCTACTACGTCAACTGGTTCCGCAAGGATGCTGACGGCGGCTTCCTGTGGCCGGGGTTCGGCGAGAACTCGCGCGTGCTCAAGTGGGTCGTCGAGCGCATCGAGGGCCGCGCCGCGGCTGCCGAGACGCCGATCGGCTATGTGCCGACCCCGGAGTCCCTGGACACCGACGGCCTCGACCTGAGCACCGAGCAGGTCAAGGCGGCGCTGCACGTCTCCGCCGAGGAGTGGGCGGCCGAGGTTCCGCAGATCCACGAGTGGTTCAACAAGTTCGGCGACACCCTGCCGGCGACCCTGCAGACCGAGCTCGACCGGCTCGAGACCCGGCTGGCCACGGCCTAGGCAGCCCTGGCCCCGTCGATGGCAGGAAGGCGTCGACATCGCGGCCTCGGCAGGTCGGCGAGAAGTTCCGCGACATGCCGGGGCCGTGCCACGGGATTGACATGGTTGGCCGCTGGACCGAGGCTTGATGGCTTCGGAACGACCTCACCAGACAGGAGCCCGAACCTTGCTTACCTTGACCGCTGACGCCCAGAACGCCATCCGCGCCCTGACCCAGGACCCCGAGGCCCCTGAGGGCGCCGGGCTGCGCATCACGCCCGGCAGCGACGGACTCGAGCTCATGGTCGTCGCCGAGCCGGCGCCCGGTGATGCCCTTATCGACGACGGCGGTGCCCGGGTGTTCGTTGAGCCCGAAGCTGCCCAGATCCTCACTGAGCAGACCCTGGACGCCCAGCTTGACGGCGGCCAGGTCAGCTTCTTCCTTGCCGCTGCCGAGGGTGAGCCCTCGCCGGAGTAGCAGCGTCTGAGGCACCCAGCGATCCTCCCGCGGTGACGTGCAGGGGCCCTAAGAGGCCGCCTCTGCTCTGCCCCCGATGAAGGGCAGAGCAGAGGCGGCGCGGGGATGAGCCTCATGGCAGACTCAGCGGATGGCTGATTTCACCGTTACATCCACAGATGGCGTCGTTACGTCCTATTCGGGAGCCGGGGCGCGACACGACCTCAACGCTCACAGCGGAGTCTTGGTGGTCTTCGACGGAAAGGGTAAGCGCCTGAAGTTCTCCCCGTCCGGCTGGCTCTGTGTGGAGGACGAGGACAAGGTCAGCGCACACGGGTACGGCGTCGAGACCGGCTGAAGGCGCTGATCAGCCCACGCGGAGAACGCATCTTCTTCGGCGCCTGGGACCCCGATGCGCCGGTGGTCGGGATCGGTGAGCGAATGCTCCGGCTCATGCCGAAATCGAAGGCTGCCATGCCTTCTGGCGACTTTCGCGACTGGCCGACGATCGACGCGTGGGCTGCCGAGATTGCCGGCGAACTCCATTCGAGCACCCAGCCTTAGCATCCGCGGGATATGGCCGCAAGACTTCATCGCTGAGCCATCGGTGGACGCGACGGGACATCGTGCCCAGTCTCGGGCGACGTTCTCAGCTACGCCAATACCTCCTCGACCACTACCTGGCGTAGGCCGGCCTTGATGCGCGAAACTCGGACCATGAGGACGGTGGTCTACGACCGCTACGGGCCCCCGGACGTCCTACGAGTCGAGGATGTCCCGATCCCGTGGCCCGCCGCGGGCCAGGTGCGGGTCAGGGTCGCCGCGACGTCGGTCAACCTCAGCGACTGGGAGTGCCTGCGCGGGTTGCCGGCGTACGCGCGGATCGGCGGTCTGCGTGCCCCGTCTCGCCGGACACTGGGCTCAGACATCGCGGGGGTCGTCGACGAGGTCGGCCAGGGGGTGACGCGGTTCCGGCGGGGCGACGAGGTGTACGCCGACAACCTCGCGCTGATGGGCGGCTTCGCGGAGCAGGCACTCATCGCGGAGTCCGCCCTGGCCCGCAAGCCGGCCGAGCTCACGTTCGCCGAGGCATCGACCATCCCGCAGGCAGGCGCGATCGCCCTGCAGGGCACGGTACAAGCCGCTCCGGGCAGGCGAGTGCTGATCAACGGCGCGGGCGGAGGGTCTGGGACCTTCGCCATCCAGCTCGCCAAGCGACTCGGTGCCCACGTCACCGGCGTCGACAACGCCACCAAGCAAGACTTCATGCGGTCGGTGGGCGCCGACGAGGTCATCGACTATCGCCGGGACGACTTCACCAGAACCAAGCCCTATGACCTGATCCTGGACCTGGTCGCACACCGGTCGGTGTGTGCCTATCGCCGCGCGCTGGCACCCGGCGGCAGGTATCGATGCGTGGGTGGGTCGGTGCGCGCGCTCCTGCGCGTGGTCACCGCCGGCTGGACAGTGGGCCGGCTCACCGGTCGCTCCATCGGGGTGCTCGCCGTGAAGACTGGCCCGCTCCACTTCGAGCCGCTGGCGACCCTCTGCGCCGCCGGGGACGTCGGGATCCACATCGACCGCACCTTCACGCTGGACGAGGTGCCCGCCGCGCTGGCTTACGTCGGTCAGGGGCGCGCGCTCGGCAAGGTTGTCGTGGTCCCCTCCTGAGGTCCATCACCTGCCTCAGTTGAGCATTCGGCCTCAGTTGAGCATCTGGCGTCGGCGGCGCTCATCAGGGCCTTGAGGAGAGAGACGGCGCCTCGTTAACGGGTGGGTTGCTGGGGCATGATCCGCTCGGTCGATGGTGGTGTTTTGGGGCCAGGTCCAGGCATGGTGGATGACGACAGCTAGGAGCAGCACTTCCACGATGCTGCCCAAGATGTAGTAGCTCCATTCGCCGACAGCGCCACCGACGATGGTCAGGGCGTAGATCGCGGCTACCGTGATGTTCACGATTCGGCTGAGGTGTCGGCCCATCACGAGGGTCAGGTACACCATGAGGCTGGGGATGATGATGTAGAGGGTCATACCGAAGAGTGCGGTCTGGCTGATGTCAAAAGCGAAGATCTTCCCGTCCTCCAAGGCGGCCCGCACGTCGGGGCGATACAGCGCGAAGAGGTCGACGTAGGCGAAGACAAACACCATCGCGACCCACAGCGCAGAGAGCCGCAGTCGTATGTCGAGGGGGCCCATATATCGGCCACCGGGACCCGGGCAGCGACGCGAGCGAGTCGTCGTATGCGGTGACTATGGCGACCTCCGTTCCGCCGGTAAAGACCACTGCCGTCGACGCGATGAACCGGGCAAGGCGTTGGGCTGGCCGAGGTGTGGGCCGTCTTGGTTGCGGCCGGGATGCGTGCCCGCACCGGGACTTTCGGCACTGGCCGAACGGCGTCCGCGCGGCCGAGGCTGGATCGGAAGGGTGCGTGTCGGGCCCGGCCCACCGATGGGCTTGGAGTTCGCACGCCAAGCCTAAGGAGAGCGGTCATGGCTCAGACAGGTGCGAAGAGTACGAAGGCGGCTGCGGCACGCCCCAGCCCGGCAACCAAGAAGAGCACGAAACCCGCTGCGGCACGCCCCAGCCCGGCAGCCAAGAAGAGCACGTCTTCCGAGTTGAAGAGAGCGGTTGCCAGGACGGCAGACCTGTCCGAGGAAGTACTCAAGTCCGTCGAGGCGGGTCAGGTGGCGGCGCTCAAGGCGGTGCGTCAGTTCGTCGACACTGTCGACGAGGCGCTTCCCGCGATCGGTGGCCACCCGTCTCGCCGTGAGACTGTCATCGATGCCGCGTTGGAGATGGCCGACAGACTCGTCACGACGCAGTACGACTTCCTGCGCAGCGTCGTGCGCAGCGCGGACCGCTCGCTGAACAAGGCAGGAGCCACAAAGAAGTAGACAACCCCCGCGGGCGTTCCCGGCTTCACGGGCGCTTTGTCAGGTCAGACACAGAAACGCGCACCGAGCAGCACAGTGGCTGGTCGTTTCGACGAGCCCCGTGATCTCGTGCGGCGTGAGGACTGCATCTCGGGGGCCGGTAACGTCCGGACACCGCAGAGGGGAAAGGCTGCCGACGCCGTAAGCCCTGGGATCTGGGCCCATGAACCAGTCTGAGGACCCGTACTCAGCTCCGCCCGACTCACCTCGCGGCGGGGTGGGTCGGGGCGGGCGGAGCGACGATGAAGCCCTCGGCCAGGGAACCGTAGACCTGCAGGGCGCTGCGGTCGTGCTGCCACAGCCAGGCCAGGTGGGCGCAGAAGATGGCGTCGATCTCGTCCTCGGCGTTCTTCAGGTCCACCGGCCGGGTGGCCGAGCCAACGACGGACCTCAGCTCGGCCCACCGCGCATTCGAGGTCAGCCGCAGCGGTGTCAGGGTCTCCAGCTTTTCGACCAGGGTGCCGAAGGCCGCCCGCCGCATCTCAACGGTGCGATGGGGCCTGGACTTGTAGGGCAGCACGGTGCCGAGAGAGAACAGGGCAACCATCGCCGGGTGGGGATACACCTCGATACAGACAGGCGTGTGCGTGGTCGGGATGTGGTCCGGGTCGAGACTCCAGCCCAGGCGACCGGCCAGTGCGCCGCCCCGCGGCGGGTTGAAGATCGGGTTGCCCAGATTGCTCGGGTAGGCGCCGGCGTGAAAGCGCGAGTAGGCCTTGGTGATGAGGGCCTCGCAGACCCGTCGACCGGACTCGTTGGTGACGATCAGCGGTGCGTCCACGGCCACCACGACGGGGTGCCAGGCGCCCTCGGCCAGCCAGGCGAGGATCTCGTCATCGGTGCGCACCGATGCCGAGTCCAGCAGCGCACCGGTGCTGTCCACCACGGCGATCCCGGATCGGGCCCTGATGCTCCAGGCCAGGTCAAGACCGACGTGCACCGGCAGGCTCATCGCGTCAGCTCGGGGTCGCCCTGCCCGGCCGCCTCGCCGGCTCCGGCAAGACGTGTCGCGATGGCCGGGCGCCTATCTCAGGAGCTCGCGGACCGAGGCCGAGTGCCAGGCGCCGGTGCCTCTGCGGGTGATGAAGCACTCCCGGTTCAGCAGGTCGGCGATCTCGTCGTACGACCAGCCCAGGGTGCGCTTGGACAGGGCCATCGTGGTGGCTGCCCTGATCGGGCCCTCGTCCACGATGGTGTCGGAGTCGTGGGCGCGCAGGATGGCGAACAGGCGGGCGCTGGACCTGGCCAGCTCCCGGGCGAGCCGGTGGCTGGTGGCGATCGGCGCGTCGGGGTCCAGCGGGTCGCCGGAGACGACCACAGACCCGCCATACCGCCAGATGTGTCCGTAGAGGGCCTCGCGCTGCAGCACGCCGCCGAGGGCCGACTCGTCGCCGACGTACACGGCCCCGAACACCGGCGCGATGAAGCCGAGAACGAGAACCCGCAGGTCCCGGTCCAGGTCGCCCCGCTGGGGCAGCTCGAGCACGTGCGGGAACGGCCGGCTGAGCGACGCGTTGTACCTCGTCGCGGCCGGCAGCTGGGCGGCCGCATCCTCGCCGAAGGTCACCAGGGCGACGCCGTCCAGAGCCGCCGAGTGGGCGGGAGTGCTCGCGCTGGCCCGGGCGAGCACGTGGAGCTCCTCGTGGTGGTCGGCCAGGAGCCGCTGGACGCTCCCGCCGGAGTGGCCCCGCTGCGACTGGGCCGAGTAGTTCGCCGCGTTCAGGACGTGCGCCGTCTCGGCGAGGGTCAGGCCGAAGTCCATCCGCAGCTTGTGGGCCAGGCGGGCACGTTCCCAGTCGTCGTCCCACTCGCCGATGTCCAGGTGGTGGCTCGACTCGTCCCGTATCTCGGCCCGGGGCGCAGCCGTGGTCAGCAGGCGGACGCTGGTGCGGGCCATGTCGCGCAGGGCCTGCTGGGCCTCGGGAACGACCCCGAAGTAGTCGACGACCTGATCGTTCACGACGATCTCGCCGCCGACCGCCCAGACGTGCGCGCAGACGAGCTCCTGGGTGGCGACATCGCCGAGCGCCTCCCAGCCGGGCAGCCACAGGACGCTGGCGAGGTTCGCGCGCAGGCAGAACAGTGCCTGGTGCAGCCCGTGACGGGCACTCAGCCCGTTCGCCGACTCGCCATCGCGGCGGGTCAGCAGGACTTGCCCCTCGTTCTGGGTGGCCCAGGCCTCGGCGCGTTCCATCTCGTGATGAGCCGATTCCGAGGTCGCGTTGCCATGGCTGTAGGTCACGACGTGTCGCTTCATGGCGATCCCTCCAGTCAGGCCCCGGTAAGGCCGCGTATCACCACCATGACGGGTATCTCGCACGGCGCAACCCGAGTTGGCCCGGGCCGGGAGCGGATCGCCCCGGCAGTGGTGTCCGCAGGTCGGTGACCGTCAGCGCGGGGCGGTCATCGACTCCTCCGGCGGCCCGGGCAGAGGCCCCGGACGGCGAGGTCGGGCCCGGTTACCGGTGCGGGGCGCCCTTGAGAATGGCCGCTGCCTGCCCGCCACCGGGGACCGAGGGTTCGCTGACCGGATAGACCTGCCCGCGCCCGAGCAGCGTGCCGAGCAGTGCGCGGTCGGTCTGCTCGCAGCGGGCGAAGTCGTCGTCGGCGCCGAGCACGACCACGGCCGGACCGCCCACCGCCGCCTGTGCCCAACACCACGGATCCGTGGCAAGGAACAGCGCCTCGACCCTGCCGGCAACCGCAGCCTCCTCGACCTCGCGCAGCAGGCTGGGGGCGTCGCCGGCGGCGTGCAGCTTCTCGAACCGCTCGATGGCCCGGCCCTTGACCTGAGCCAGCGCCTCGGCGACGATCGGCCAGGCGGCACGGTGCAGCTCCTCGGCCGAGAGCTCGTCGGGGTTGCGCCTGACCGCGTGCTCCAGGACGTGGCCGTAGGTGTTGACGCCCCGGTAGATCCCCAGCATCTGGTCCAGCCCGACAAGCACCATCGGCAGGCTCCGGTCTGCCAGGTAGCCACGCAGCCCGCCCGCCACCTTCTGCAGGAATGTGTGCACCTGGTCCTTCTTGAACTGCCCGTCGGCTGCCTCATAGGCATAGAAGACCGCCGGGCCCGACCTGCTGCCACTGAGCGGGCGGGCCGATGCGTCCGAGCGTCGCTCCGAGTGCGGCACCGGCACCTCAATGACGTCCCGGAGACTGGTGGGGACGTCACGGAGCTCGACCTCCTCGAGGCGATGCTGGGTCCCCTCCAGCAGCCGGACCTTGCGCTGGCTCACGGTCAGCACCAGGTATCGGTCACCGCTGGAGATGATGGGCAGCAGCGGGCCGACGACGAACCGGTCGCCCACGGTCGCCACCTCCGGCACCTCGACGAGCACCCGGAACTCCCGGTGCCATCCCGGACGCAGGAAGACCGCCAGGCCCTCGCTCATGTACTGCCAGGCAAAGGGATCCTTCTGGAGCTGCCAGGCGGGAGCGAGCAGCTCGTCGATCTCGGCCTTGCGCAGACCCGTGCCGGCCAGCGCCAAGGCCACGCCCTTCAGCAGGTTCTTCCAGCGCAGCGAGAGGGCTTCCACATCCTTACCGACCCGGCGGGTCGGCATGAACAACGACAGATGCGTTCCCGGGTGACTCTGCCCGGCGAAGCTCTCCAGGTCGGTTCGGGTCAAGAGATCCATTGTCGTCCTCCCGTAGTCGTCGCCAGCTTCAGTCGGCTCAGGTGTCCTCAGCCTCATCATTCCCCTCTATCGCCCTCGAGCGCATCCTCATTCGGCCGGCACGATCAGGCCGTAGTGACCGTCGTGGCGGCGGTAGAGCACGCGGCCGCGGTCGGTCGCGGGGTCCCGGAAGAAGACGAAAGGCCAGCCTGAGTACTCCAGCCGGTCCCTGGCCTGCTCGGTGGTCAGCCGGGGCGGGGTGAGGTCGCCGACTTTCACCTGGACCGCGCCCGGGGTGACCTTGTCCGCCAGCGGCACGACCTGGCTGAGCTCGTAGCCCGCCCCGTACGGGGCCCGGGACAACACGCTGTCGGCTCCGGTGCCGTCCTCGGTGAACAGGTGGAAGTCGTAGTCGAGCAGGCCCATGTCGAAGGCTGCCTCGTCGACGGTCATCCGGGCCAGCGCGAACGACTTGTGGCGCACGACCTCCCGTTCCTCGGCGGGCCGGGGGAAGACACCGCCATCCCTGCGCGCCCGCTCGCCGGTACGCCGCCACTCGTGGGGCTCGCCCGAGGTCATCCGGCCCCGGATCGACTCCCAGTCGTGACCAGCCCGGCCGAGCTGTTCGCGCAGACGGTCGTGCAGCTCGTCCACCGCCTCAGGCATGGTCGGGCGGGCCGCCTGGGCGCGAAGCAGCCGGCCGTTGAGGTCAAGGTTGGCCTGGGCCACGGCCGGCCGTTCCAGCGCCGGGTTCGCCAGCCGGGTCAGTGTCACCCGGACGAACAGGACCGGCCGGTTGGCGTACCGCGGGAGGCTGGCGATCTTCTCTCGTGCGTAGTCCGCCTCGGCGGGGTTTCCCGTGCCCCGCTGGGTGACCTGGATGGTGGGTATCTGCTCGGAATCGGACATCACGACTGACCCCTTTCTCCATCATTCATCGTTTCCGCCGCCAGGCCCCGGAAATAGGGGCCAAAGGTCCCAGGGAACCCGCATCGGTGCCCCAGCTGCTGTCTCTCGCCTCCGCAGGCGCCGACCTCACGGCTGCGACGGTATGCCGGACGGCGGCAGCGAGGCTTTCGCGGCGTCAAACTCCTCCTGCCACAGGATCGTCGCCTCCTGAGCCCTGACGGAGGCGTCGGTGACCGCTGCCACGTGTGCCCGATCGGGTTCTGCCAGGCCTGCGCTTCGGCGGCGAACGCTGCCCGCTCGGCTCGCAGCATCGCCAGGGTCGCGCTGTTGAGCTTCTGCACCGGCCTGTCCCGCCCGGTCACCCGTTCGGAGGTCACGATCGCCGAGTCGTACAGCGGCAGCACGGTACCGACCAGCAGATCGCGCCGGGCCTGGGGAGTCGGCCTGGCCTGCTTCCCTGCCGTCATTGCCGAGTCGCGGAGGACGGCGATCCCGGACTTCTCGCGGCCCAGCCTGGTCGCATCGCCCAGCTCCTCATTCCAGCCGCGGGTAGTCATCTGGGCTCCTCCCCCTGGGTTGGCGTGGTGGCCAGACGCCCGGCTACCGCGTCGGAGACCAGGGTCGCGTCGGCCGGGGGGGCACCCATCTGGCTGACCACGTCGTAGGTGATCTCGTGCACCCGCCGGAGCAGATCGGCCGGCAGCGGTTCGGCGGCCGGCTCCTTCGGGTCGTGGTGCAGCAGCCCGTGGATCCACCGACGGACGGTACCTTGCGCCTCGGCCGTCGCCGAGTCAGCAACTGCAGCGGCGATGACCCGCAGGGCCGCGGTCGCTGCGGCCACCACGTACGGGGTCAGCATTCCGATGACCTCAACGCCGATGCCGACCAGCTGGTCGTCACCCTTCGACGTGGTCGCCAGCCGCCCGTCGAGGAACCCCTCGCGGTTCGCCGCGAAGGCCTCGACCTCCTCGGGTGCGGCGACGGCGAGCGCCGCACTTGTCAGATCCGCGACCAGGTCGCGATCCGGTCGGGTGGCGATCGCTTCGTTCCTCTGCGGCTCCGTCATGCGTTCCATCCCCCAGGTGGATATCGTCGCGCTGCCCGTCAAGCCATCTCAAACGTCGTTGGTCATCGCCACGCAGGCGCTCGCGCCGACGTCCGTGGCGGCGGTGGTGAGCGCCTGGCAGCCGGCGACGAGGAGAACGGCCCCCACCGCGACGACGGACCGCCTCGGCCTGCGTGCCCCCATCTCGGCCCCCCGGATGATCTCTGCGATCGAGAACACGATGCCGAATCACTGTCGTCCTGGACCCTCTATCGTTCCCAGCGGAGACACAGCGAAACAGGGACTAAGGTCCCACTGTCGTGAGCCCACGGTTCCGGTTGCTGAGCGGCCTCAACGAGGCGATATGGCCGCTGCTCTTGACCCACTGATGACTGTGGCACCCAGCACCGACAGGCACCGGCAACAGCGCGCCGGCCGGTTGACCCCCAGCGGGCGAACCGGCATACCGCGCCCTAGTCTGTGCGCGGAGCCCCTCCGAGGGGGCCGCCACCGGCAGATCGGATTCACGATGAGAGCAGACCAGGCCCGCGCGTACGTCGAGTCCCTCCTGAAGAAGCTCACCGACAGTGAAACCGTCATCCGCGACGGCGACGGCGACTACCCGATCCGGTTCCAGAACTGCCTCTACTACGTGCGGGTGGTCGGGTCCGAGGAGCCTCTGGTCCAGGTGTTCTCCGTTGCCGTGGCCGACGTGGACTCCAGCCTCGAGCTGCTGACCGAGCTGAACACGCTCAACGCCGACATCCGCTTCGCCCGCGCCTTCCATCTGCGGCGACAGGTGCTGATCGAGACCGACCTGCTGGCGGAGGCCCTGGACCCGGCCGGCTTCGCCAACGCCTGCAACTGCATCGCCACGGTCACCCTGGAGATGGCGCCCAGCATGGCCGCACGGTATGGCGGTCGCCTCACCTTCGCCGAAGAACCGGCTGAGGCCGAGACTCCCGCACCCCGCCGGTCGCGCACGTCGGTCGACGCCCCCACCGGCCAGTACCTGTGAACCGGTAGACCTGCATCATGGCCGTGAGCAAGGGAATCTTCTGTCTTGAGGGCGCGTGGGACCAGAAACGCGACCTGACGAACCGGCTCAGCGTCGAGATGCAGCTGCGCATGTTCGAGGGCGCCGGGATCTGCGCCGTGATCCACCGCGACGTGGCCACCCTGCCAGAGTTCGAGCACTACCTGAAGGAATGGCTCAAGAGGAAGTACGGGCCCTACCCACTGGGCTATCTGGCATTTCATGGCACCCGGGGGGCGCTCTCCATCGGCGGCGCCGACGTGACCCTGGAGGAGCTGACCGACATCATCGGGCCGGGCAAGGCCACCGAACGGATCCTGTACTTCGGGTCCTGCTCGACCATGGCGGCGCCCGAGGCAGACCTCAAGACGTTCTGTCGAAAGACGGGGGCCAAAGCCATCGTCGGATACACCCGGCAGGTCGACTGGATGGAGTCCGCGGCCTTCGACTGCCTGCTGGTGCCCAAGCTGCTCAAGGCCATCTCGGTCAAGCCGGTCTTCACCAGCCTCGACAAGGACTACCCCAACCTCGTCCGACGACTTGGGCTACGGATTGCCACCGCCAAGTGGGCCACCGGTCGCAAGATCGCCGAGGCCGTCGCCCCGAGCCTGGCCGCCTGAGGTCAGAGCCACAGAGTCCCGACAGCCCTCTGGGGTACGGGAGACCCAGCTGCCAGCCCCGCCCCGTGGCAGCGGGACCGGGGAGCTGGCAGGTCATCTTGCCGTCGGCGCTCATGGCCACTGCCAGCTTGTTCGCGCGAACACCCCGCGTTTGGTAGACAATAGGTCGGTAGTCAGCCCGCATCGAGGAGAAGACGAGTGACCAAAGGCAACGCCCAGCTCGCCTTCTTGGCTCGACGGGACGTCTCGCCACCTGATGACAGCTCGGATTCTCACGCAGGTGTTTCGTCGTACACGGGCCCTTCAGCGCTCGGATGGGTCTGGTCGATGGTCAGGGACCACGACCTGGAAGGCTACTTTCAGGCGAACCCCGGCGGTCCGACGTTCAAGGCCGTCTCCGGGGCCACCCTCATGAACGACGACTCCTCGATACTCGAGGTCGTGGACTGGATCCTGAAGCGCCTTCCCGCACTGGATAAGCCGGGCGACATCCTTGCCCGGAACAGACTCAGAGTCCTCGTCGCGGCGCTTCAGTCCATCCTGACGGAGTCCGGATCCGACTTCGCTGTCGACTTCTCCCACGGGATGCGCCTTGTTCGGCGGACTGACGGCGCCCCTGAGTTTGGCACTATTCCTCGGCAGGTCTGAGTCCACTTTCGTTCCAGTCAGGGCATCGACGATGTCATGGCCGTGGATCCACTCACTCGGAGAGAGCAGCAGCACCGTAACCCTCGGTCTCATGGACTCGCCGGCACGGTGACCTGCAGGTTCGGGCCCGGCTATGGGGTGTCGCGGCCCAGAGATTCAGGCGCCATACTCCTCCGTTTGACCCCCAGATGCGCAACACTCAGGGGCACGTTTTCGAGTCTTGGAGCGCACCAATCGTCTGAGCCATCACGCAATTCGGCGGCATGGCCTGGCTTGGCAGTCATTGAGGAGTGCACATGCGCATTCACCGGGCGTGGTCCTGTTGTGTCGTTGTTGCCCTCCTCATGGCCGGGTGTGTCGACCCGCCCAGGGCCGGATCCTCCAGTATCCAGAGCACCACCCCCAGTGACCCGACGACGACTTCTGCGGCGCCGACAACGACGCCCACCCCGGATATCCCCACCACGGAGCCGACGGAACCGCCACCGCCCTCGGACGACTGGTCGACAGTGTTGGCGAGTGTCCGCCAGTCGGTGGTCCGGCTCAGCGTCACCAAATGCGACGGCCAGCCGAGCATGGGTTCCGGTTTCATCGTGGGCGACGACCTCGTCATCACCGCCGCGCACCTGATCTCTGGCGCGCGGGCGGTGTCCATACGAACCAGCGACGGGACGATCGTCACGGCCCAGCCAGTGGAGCTGGACATGGCGGCCGACATGGCCCTGCTGAGGACTGATCAGTCCCTCGGCGCCAAGGCCATTGACATGTCTGCGGAGGAACCGGCTCAAGGGTCTGCCCTCCTTGAGCTTGGCTTCCCCCTGTGGGTCAATGACCTGCGCATCGCGCAAGGGATCGTCAGCGGCCTCGGGTCTTCCGTCGACTACGCCGGCCAGCACGTCGACAATGTCTTTACGACCGATGCCGCGACCAACGGCGGGAACAGTGGCGGACCGGTGATCAACCACGCGGGCGTGGTGATCGGGCTGGTCAGCGGCGGTACTAACTGGGACTCAACAGATGTGACCTCCCGTCGGCCGGTGGTGGGCATCAACTACATCGTCCCGTCCACCGAGCTGGTGACCCGGCTACAGCTTTGGCGCGACCAGCCCACGCCTCCCATCCAGTTGTGCGGTCAGGACGCCACGCCTCCCGCCAATCCCGGCCCCCCTCTGAAGCTGAAAGTCCTGAGCAAGCAGCCGGACGCCGCTGACATTGCCCAAACCCTCTACAGCCACGGTGACGGCATCAACAAAGGCACCTATGCGAGCGCGTGGACGTTGTTCACGTCGGCGCTGCAAAAGGGGATGGGCAGTCTCGACACGTGGCAGTCCGGCTTGGGCAGCACGTCCTGGACAGCATTAGAAGTGAGCAAGGTGGACCGCGTCGGCAACACCGCGATCGCTGAAGCCACTCTCCAGACAGAGCAGGACAGTGCCTCTGGTCCCGCCGGGCAGACCTGCACCATCTGGCTGCTCACCTACCGGATGAAGCTGGTTGAGGGTCAGTGGCTGATCGACCACGCCGGGCAGCGGGCCGATCCCTCACCCTGCTAGCCGGATTCAGTCCTCGGGCGATGACGCTCTTGCCTGCGAGCTCAACAAGTGAGCGATTTCCTATCGCAACGGCCTGCGCGGCGAGCCACAGGCCCTAAGGCCGGTGCCTGACTGCCTGTCCCGGCCATCCGGCCAGCGAGGCCGCGGCGTCATAGGTGCTGGTCAGGAACTCCATCAGGTAGGCGTCGGGGTCCTCCGCTCTCCGGACCTCGAGGTACGGGAGGACGAACTCGCCCAGGTCAGTGTTGTACGCGGCGCTAGCCGGCCTGACCGGAGCGCGGTCAAAACCGTCCGGCGCCGGGTAGGCGTAGGAGTAGAAGAGGCCCTCGTCATCGCCGCCGGGCCAGTACCCGCAGCTGGACACCTCGTCGCTGTACGCCTCGGTCATCACGCGGTCCGGACAGTTCGGGATACCACCCGGGTGACGCGGCGCCGGACGGCCCGAGAACCGGGTCACCGCCAGGTCGAACGCCCCCCAGAAGAAGTGCACCGGGCTGGCCTTGCCGGTGAACCCCGCCCGGAACTCGCTCATCACCCGCGCGGAGTGCACCAGGGACAGAAAGAACCGGTGCGCGGCCTCGGCGTCATACGAGCAGTGCTCCGTGTCCTCGGCGAACGGGATAGCGTGGGCCACCTCGACCGGCGACGCCATCAGCGGGACGTCGATGCCGAGCCCGGCCAGCCGCGAACGGAACTCGGCATAGAAGTCGGCGACGCTGCGAGGCTCGAGCGCGATCGCACACCCAGTACCGTCGGTCGTCCGGACCTGCAGCTGGTGGGTGAAGAAGTCGAAGGTCATCTCCACCCCGCCCCCGCGATATGGCATCAGCGAGGTGGTCAGCCCGACCGCGTTCACATACAGCGGCACGCTCCACCAGTGGTTGACGTGCGGCGCGAGCGCGAGCCGGAACTTGCCGCCATCTGCGTCCACAGGTGCAACGTGTCGCGGGTATCCGCCCACCCGGCCACCTCCATCACGGGCCACGGCGGGCTCGGCTGCACGGTCAAACGGTCCTCCAGGATGCGTCGCGTCGCCACCAACTCTGCAACACGACGGTATGCCGTCCGGGCCGCCACCGGGGGCGGAATGCCCACCGAGGTGGTCCTGCCCGGAGCGGACGCACAGCGGCCACGCGGGCAGGAAAGCCGGCAGCTCGGCTGACTCTTAACCGCGGCCTAGGAGTGTCTTAAGGCACGCAGTGCAGCCATTGAGTATGTTGTGAGATGAACTGCATTTTGACCCGCAAGACGCCGACCCCACATGCCTCTGAATCAAGGAGCACGATCATGCCCTGGCGCGACCAAGCTGCCTGCCTGACCGAGGACCCTGAGCTGTTCTTCGCGATCGGCAACACCGGCCCGGCGCGGCGTCAGATCGCAGAAGCCAAAGCAGTGTGCCAGCGGTGTTCAGTGGTGGACACCTGCCTCACCTGGGCCATGGACTCGCGGCAGGACGCCGGGGTCTGGGGAGGGCTGTCCGAGGACGAACGGCGCACCGTGAAACGCCGAAACGCCCGGACACGACGCGCGAGCTGAGCCGTTGGGCCCATTGGGCCATTTGGGCCATTGACGGGCTCATCCCCGATACCGTCGAGGCATGAAGGCGATCGTCCAGGACGGGTACGGCACGCTCGACTCCCTGAAGCTCAGGGACGTCCCCGCGCCGGTCGCCGGGGACGACGAGGTGCTGGTGCGGGTCCGGGCGACCTGCCTGAACCCTCCCGACTGGGCCAGCGTCACCGGCGTGCCTTACGTCGTCCGCACGATGGTGGGCGTTCGCAGGCCGCACACCCCGATCCGGGGCACGGACCTGTCGGGCACGGTCGAGGCGGTCGGCAAGAACGTGCGGCGGTTCAGCGTCGACGATGAGGTGTTCGGCGCGGCCGCCGGCACCTTCGCCGAGTTCTCGGTGGCCGCCGAGAAGGACCTGGTGTCCAAGCCCGCCAACGTCACCTTCGAGCAGGCCGCCGCGGTCCCGATGTCCGGGCTCACCGCCCTGCAGGGCCTTCGCGACGTGGCCAAGGTCCAGCCAGGGCAGCGGGTGCTGATCATCGGCGCGGGCGGCGGCATCGGCACCTTCGGCGTGCAGATCGCCACGTCCCTGGGCGCGCAGGTGACCGGCGTGTGCAGTGCGTCGAAGGTCGATCTGGTCCGCTCGCTCGGCGCCGGCCACGTCATCGACTACACCACGGAGAGCGTCACCGCCGGCCAGGCCGCCTATGACGTCATCCTCGACAACGTCTCGAGGATCTCGCTGCCACGCCTGCGGAATCTGCTGACCCCCAAGGGCGTGCTGATCCCCAACGGCGGCCGCTTCGACAAGCGCTGGCTGGCCAACGCGCCGGTGCTGATGATCCAGGCGCCGCTGCTGTCCCGGTTCGGCTCCCGCAGCGTCCGTACGATCCGGCTGACCCCGAACCTGAAGGACTGGCTCGTCCTGCAAGACCTGCTCGAGTCCGGCACTATGCGCCCGGTCGTCGGCAGCACCTACCCGCTGAGCCAGACCTCGCAGGCCCTCACGTCCTTCGCCGAGGGCCACGCCCGCGGCAAGGTCGTCATCACCATCTGACTTCCCCGATGGGCCGGCACTCATCAATTTTCGCGCGCTAGCTCATCAAGTCTGTTGATCGCGCTTCATCAACTCTGACGATGTGGGTCACCGCCGCGGCAAGGATGATTCTTGGTGGCGGAGGCTTCTGCAGCCGCACCAGCAGCGCCAATCTCGTGACCGCAGTGGTGATCTCGTTCCCCACTGTGCCGTCATCCCACACCGTAAGGACGCACCATGACCGATCAGCTGACCCCCACCCCTCAGCAGTACCAGGCTCCGGCTCAGCCCAAGGGGTCGAACGGGCTGGCCGTCTCGGGCTTCGTCCTTGCCCTCCTGGGCGCGCTCAGCTCCTTCATCCCGATCGTCAACATCGGCGGCGACCTGCTCGCCCTCGTCGGTCTGGTCCTCGCTGTCTTCGGCCTCATCAAGTCGAAGGCCCGGGGCTCCGGCAAGGGCCTGTCCATCGCGGCCATCATCCTGGCCCTGGTCGCGTTCACCATCTCGGTCATCGTCAACATCGCAGCCGCTGCCGTGATCGACTCCATCCCGACGACGCCAGAGGCCCTCGCGTCAGCCGGAGCCTCCATCGCCGAAGCCGCGCCCGCCGCATCGGCTCCCGCTGCCAAGACCCCCGCGAAAGCTGCTGCAGCTGAGGCCGGAGCCTCGTGCGCCGTGGTGAGGGAGGCCCTGCTGACCGGCACCCCCGCCGAGATCACCACCGGCATGCGCGCCCTGATCGCAGACAAGAGCGCTGACCAGACCGCCCGCGAGTACGCCAGCTACTACGTCGGCCGCGACAAGAACCAGAAGGATCTGCAGAAGATGGACGTCTCCCTGATCCAGCTTGCCTGCAGCTGACCCAGCCCTGGCCACACCCCGGTGAAGCCCCCATCACGCATCGATGGGGGCCTTTCCCGATGGCTGGCCGGGACCTTCGCCAGAACCGCCAGCTCAGGCGTGCGCGTTGACCGCCGATCCTGGCGACCCTCACCGCTGGAGGAAAGACGCCAGCTCAGGCGTGCGCGTTGACCGCGCTCAGGCTGGGGTAGGAGTCCTGCGCGCCTTCCGAAGCCGCAGCCATCGACGCAACAATCGCGGCGCGGCGCGCGGCGGCGACCAGGCCATCGCCGCGGGCCAGTGTGTCCGCCACCGCACCGGTGAACGCATCCCCGCAGCCAGTCGTGTCAACGACCTGAGTCGGCACCACGGCAATCGGCGTCAGCACCGGAATACCCTCAGCACCGCCCTGGATCACCATCGACCCCTGCGCACCCAGCGTCACCACCACATCGCGCAACCCCAGCCCGGCGAACCCGCGCGCAGCACCCTCCCAGTCGAGGGTCACATCGCCCGACCCCAGCAGCTGGGCCGCCTCATGCTCGTTGACCAGGAGCAGGTCCGCATCAGCCAGCAGCTCCCCCGGAACCTCCCGGTAGGGCGACAGGTTGAGCACCACGGTGGCGCCGGTCTGGTGGCCCAGCCGGGCCGCCGCCATCACGGTCTCCAGCGGGCTCTCCAGGCACAGGCAGACAACGGCCGCGCCTGCGATCCGGCCGGCGGCGCCATCGACGAACTCCGGCTCGAGCAGACCGTTGGCTCCCGGAAACACGACGATGCTGTTCTCCCCATGAGCGTCGACCTCGATCACGGCCACCCCGGTCGGCGCGCCGGCCATCCTGACGATCGAGTCCGTGTCGATGCCGTCGCGCGCCGCAGCCTGCACGAGCATGCTCCCGTGGGCATCGTCACCCACCGCCCCGATGAGAGACACCCGGCCGCCCAGTCGTGCGGCCGCCACCGCCTGGTTCGCGCCCTTGCCACCCGGCCGGGTCACGAAGTCGCGCCCGGCGACCGTCTCCCCCGCCGACGGCAGACGGTCCGTCGTAATGGTCAGATCGGCGTTCAGCGAACCGACGACAACGACCCCAGAGGCCCCGGACATGTGATGACTCCTCGTGATGAGACTGATTAGAACGGGACGCCGCAGTGCAGGATCACGTTGGCGAACGGCGTCGACTCCCCCGTGCGGATCACCAGCTGCGTCTGCGGCAGCCGTGCCTTCAGCTCTTCGTGAGAGATGAAGGCCAGGTTGTCGATCCGCCCGGCGATCCACGCGAGGGCCGGCTGCGACTTGCTCTCCGCGGCCGCCTCCGCACGTTCGACGACGATGACGTCCAGGACCGCGTCGAGGACCTGCTCGAACCGCGGGATGCCCGCGACCAGAGCCAGGTCGACGACGGTGCAGCCCGGGACGCCATACGGCATCGGCAGCCCGGCATCGGCGATCACCACCTGGTGGGTGTGCCCGAGGCGGGCAAGTGCCCCCGCCAGAGGCGCGTTGAGTATGCCGTGACGCACCATGTCGGGCTCTGCTCAGCCCTTGAAGGTGGCGACGTTAGCGGCCGTGATGACGCTGGTCATGACCGGCACAGTGGCGTCAGCCTTGCCGGTCAGGGCCTTGACGGCCTGCTGCACGGCGAGCTTGCCGAGGTCCTTGGGCAGCTGGGCCACGGTGCAGCTCAGCGTGCCGGCCTTGACGGCGGCGATGCCATCGGCGGTGCCATCGAACGCGCACAGCTTCACGGTCTTGCCAGCCTTGGCGCCGACGGCCTTGATGGCACCGAGCGCCATCTCGTCGTTCTCAGCGAAGATGCCGACCACGCTGGGGTGCGCCTGCATCAGGTTGGTCGTCACGTCCAGGCCCTGGGTGCGGTCGAAGTTCGCGGTCTGGGTGGCCACGACCTTGATGCCGGGGAACGCCTTGATGCCCTCGGCGAAGCCCTTGCCGCGGTCCCGGGAGGCGGACGTGCCGGCGGTGCCCTGCAGGACGATGATGTCGCCCTTGCCGGCCAGCTGCTTGCCGAGCTCGGCCGCTGCCTGCTTGCCGCCGGCGACGTTGTCCGAGGCGACGAAGGAGGCGATGGAGGCGCCGTTGACGGTGCGGTCGACAGCGACGACGGGGATCTTGGCGGTGTTCAGGGCCTTGACCGGCGCGCCGGCGCCGTCGGAGTCGACCGGGTTGACGATGACCGCCTGGACACCCTGCGACTGGGCGTTCGCCAGCTGGTTGGCCTGGGTCGCCGCGTCGTTCTGCGCGTCGACGACGTTGAGGGTGACGCCGAGCTTGGCGGCCTCGGCGACGGCGCCGTCCTTCAGCGAGACGAAGAACGGGTTGTTCAGCGTCGAGACCGCGAGGGTGATCTTCTTCGCGGTGGAGCCGGCCGCACCACCCTCAGAGGGTGAGGTGCGGTTGCAAGCCGCAAGCGGGAGGATAACAAGCCCGGCGGCCAGGGCGATGGCAGTGGCGCGGTAATGACTGAAATGCATCAGATTCTCCAATGACGTGGCCACACGGTGACCGTGGTTGCTGCGGATGTCGGTGTTGCGTGGATGCTGCGGAGGTGTGTGCCGGGGCCGGGCCGGGTCAGGCTCGGTCAGCCTCGCTTGCGGCGCAGGACGTCGATGCCCACGGCGACCGCGATGACCAGGCCGATGATGACCTGCTGCCAGAACGCAGAGACGTTGAGCAGGTTCAGCCCGTTGCGGATCACGGCCAGCACGAGTGCGCCGATCAGCGTGCCGGAGATCTTGCCGATCCCACCGGCCAGGCTCGCCCCGCCGATCACGACGGCGGCGATGGCGTCCAGCTCGTAGCCGGTGGCCGCCTGCGGCTGGGCCGAGGCGAGCCGCCCGCTGAGCACCAGTCCCGCGACGGCGGCGAAGATGCCGGACAGCGCGTAGACGGTGACCAGGACCCGCTTGACCGGGATACCGGACAGGCGCGCTGCCTCGAGGTTTCCGCCGACGGCATACATGGCCCGCCCGATCGACAGGCGGTTCAGGATGAACCAGCCGATCGCGCCCATCACGGCCATCACGACCACCGGCATCGGGACCGGCCCGATGCTGCCGCCCAGCCAGGTGACCACCGACGGGGTGGGCACCGGGATGCCGTTGGAGACAACAAGGGTCAGGCCGCGCGCGATGCTCAGCATGGCCAGGGTGGCGATGAACGGGGGCAGCTTGCCGTAGGCCGTGGCCATTCCCGAGAGACTCCCGGCAAGCAGGCCGGTGAACAGGCCGAAGAGCAGGGCGAGCATCGGCGGCATACCCCAGGACTGGCCGGTGAAGGCGGCCACCATCGCGGACAGGGCGGCCACGCTGCCGACCGACAGGTCGATGCCGGCGGTCACGATGACGAATGTCTGGCCGAAGGCGAGGATCGCGACGACGGCGACCTGGATGCCGATGTTGAGCAGGTTGTTCGGCGTCAGGAACGAGGGCGTGGCGATGAACATGCCGAGGCAGAGCACCAGCAGGCCGACCAGCGCGCCGTTGTCGGAGACGAAGTCGGCGACCCTGGCCCCCTTCGACTTAGCTGCCTCGGCGGTCGGTCCGGCAGGCGCGGGTGAGGCGGGAGAGGCGGAGGGCGTGGACGCTTGGGTATCAGACACGGTCGGACTCGACTTCCTTGACGGCGAGGGACATCACGGTGGGTTGGTCGGCTTCGGATGCGGCGAGAACGCCGGCTACCTGACCGTCGGACATGACGAGGATGCGGTCGCTCATCCCGAGGACCTCGGGCAGCTCGCTCGAGACCATCACCACGGCTCCCCCGGCGGCGGTGATCTCGTTCATCAGCTGGTAGATCTCGACCTTGGCGCCGACGTCGACGCCGCGGGTCGGCTCGTCGAGCAGCAGGATCCGGGACCCGGCCGAGATCCACCGGCCGAGGACGACCTTCTGCTGGTTGCCGCCGGAGAGCGCACCGACCCGCTGGGTCAGCCCGCGCATCCGGACCCCGAGCCGGGTGGCCACCTCACTGGCCCGCTTCGCCTGGCCGCGGCGATCGACCAGCCCGTGCCTGGCGCTCGACATGAGCGTCGCATACCCGAGGTTGTCCTGGACCGAGGCGCCAAGGACGAGGCCGAACGCCTTGCGGTCCTCGGGGACGAGCCCGACGCCGGCTGCGATGGCTGCCGCGATTCCGCCCCTGGGGAGCACCTTGCCGCGGACGGTGACCGTGCCGCTGTCGTAGGAGTCGGCCCCGGCGATCGCCCGGACCACCTCGGTGCGGCCGGCGCCGACGAGCCCGGCGATCCCCAGCACCTCTCCGGCGCGGACCTCGAACGTCACATCGGTGAAGGCGCCCTTGCGGGTCAGGCCCTGGACGGTGAGCAGCGGCTCGGCCGGCGGGGTGGCTTCACGAGGGAACAGCGCGTCGATGCTGCGGCCCACCATCAGCCGGACGAGCTCGGGCTCGGGGGTCGTCGCGGGGACCTCGGCGACGAACTTCCCGTCCCGGATGACGGTGACGCTGTCGCCGATCGCCGCGATCTCGTCGAGGTGGTGGGAGATGAACACCATCCCGACCCCCTCGTCCCGCAGCCGGCGGATCACGCCGAAGAGGTGTTCGATCTCGTGCTTGGTCAGCGAGGCCGTCGGCTCGTCGAGGATGAGCAGGCGGGCGTTCAGGCTCAGCGCCTTGGCGATCTCCACGAGCTGCTGCCGAGCGATGCCGAGCGAGCCGGCTTTGGTGCGCGGGTCGACGTGCAACCCGACCGTGGTCAGCGCCTCGGTCGCCAGGCGGTACATCGCCTTCTTGTCGACCTGGCCGAACCGCTGGGGCAGCCGGCCCATCAGGATGTTCTCCGCGACGCTCAGGCTGGCGACCAGCTGCAGCTCCTGGTGGATCGTGGCGATGCCGAGCGCCTCTGACGCCTTGGTGTCCGGGATCCGGGTGGGCTGGCCGTCGACGATGATCTGACCGCTGCTCGGCTCGTGGACGCCCGCGACCATGTTGATCAGGGTGGACTTGCCGGCTCCGTTCTCACCGAGCAGGACCTGGATCTTGCCTTTGTGCACGGTGACGGTGACGTCGTCCACCACGGTGATCGGGCCGAAGCGTTTGCTGACGTGCTCCAGGGTGAGAATCGGCTGCTCACTCATGGCTGGTCCCGCCTTCCGGTATGAGGTGCAGGTGCGTCTGGCGAGGGCGCGCTGACTGTTGGCTGACCGTGCGCGGAACTGTGCGGGTGGGCGCGGGTGCCTGGCAGGAGCCGCGCACGACAAGCCTGGTCGGCAGGACTGCTGACGCGGGACGCTCCCCGCGGATCGCCGCGAAGAGGCTCTCCCCCGCCAGACGCCCCATCACCTCGACGTCCTGGTCGATCACGGTCAGCCCGGGGTCGAGCAGGCTCGCGTATGGCAGGTCGTCGAACGCGATCACCGACAGGTCCCGGCCGACCCGCAGTCCGCGCGACTTCAGCGCGACCAGGGCCCCGACGCCCATCAGGCTGTCGGCGGCGATCAGCGCGGTGGGCGGGCTGGCCAGGGACATCAGCTCGTGTGCCCCAGCCTCGCCGCTGCGGGACTGGAAGTCGCCCTGGGCGACCAGCTCGGGCGGCTGCGGTATGCCGGCCTCGCGCGCCTCGCTGAGGAAGACCACCAGGCGCTCGCGGCCGGTGGAGGTGGCCTGGGGCCCGGCGATGAAGCCGATCCGGTCATGTCCGAGGGAACGCAGGTGGGCCAGCGCCTCGCGCAGCCCAGGTCGGGAGTCGCTGGTGACCGAGGGGACGTCCAGGCCGTCGATGGTCCGGTCGACGAAGACCACCGGCAGGCCGGACGCCACGATCTCCCTCAGCGAACCGGTGCCGTCGCCCTGCGGTGCCACGAGCAGCCCGTCGATCCTGTGCGAGACCATCTCCCGCAGGTAGGTGTTCTGCTGCCTGACGGACTCGTCGGCGTTGGCCAGCAACGTCACGTAGCCGTTCTCGAGGGCGACCATCTCCGCTGCCCGGGCGATCTCGGCGAAGAACGGGTTGCGGATGTCGGAGACCAGGACCCCGATCGTGTTGCTGTGCGCCGAGCGCAGCGAGCGGGCGTGCGCGTTGAGCTGGAACCCCAGCTGGCTGACCGCTGCCCTGACCCGGTCGATGCTGACCTGCGAGACGTTCTTGTGGCCGTTCAGGACGCGGGAGGCCGTGCCCAGCGAGACGCCTGCGACAGCGGCCACATCGCGGATCGTCGGCCGCGACGAGGTGTCCCTGACTGCCATCGGGGTCCTCCTTCACGCGAGCCGTGGAAACGTTTCATTGGAAACGTTTCATTGGAGTGTGACACAGGTTCCCGCGAACGTATACATCTGCCCGGAAAACACCACCCGGTACCGGCACTTTCGTCGATCGGTCCCTGGGTGAACCGGCGACGGTACGGCGGATTCAGGCGTCCACGCGCAGGCGAGGGAATCTGGGTGAGGTAAGGCACACCACACTCTTGACACGACACAATCGCCAGTTTGACTCTGGGAAGTGACCGTGTCCCACGTCGAGTCCGAGGGAGCCCCCGAATGCCTGCAGACGAGCCGACTCTTGCCACCCAGCTGAACCCCGCGAAGCCCGTCGAGAGGCTTGCCTCGCCGGTGCTTCCCGCAGACGCCCATCAGGCCATCGTGGCCGAGGCGATCCACCAGGCCGAGCTGCTCGGCAAGGTCGAGGTTCCGGTCGCCCCTGCCCTGATCGCAGCCGACGAGGTCTTCAGCCTTGCCCAGTGGCAGTCGCCGTTCAAGCTGCAGAACGACCGCGGGACCTGCTGGGCCTTCGCCGGCGCGGCGGCGCTCGAGGCGGCCTACCGCCGTAAGTTCGGGACCGAGATCGACGTCTCGGAGGAGTACATCTTCCATATGGGCAAGTCCTTCGCGCTCAACCGGGACGCCGCGGGCAACGTCGTACAGCCAGTGGAGAACAACACCTCGCTGACCGGCTTCCAGGGTTCGGGCGACATCGTCCAGAAGCTCAGCGAGAACGCCGCGCCGATCGAGGGCGCCGCACCCTACCTGAGCAGCCAGCGGGCCCTGCTCGACATCCTGCCCGTGCTCGGATACCCGGGTGGTCAGGCGTCGCTGCAGTCGCAGGAGGACTACGACGCCATCGAGTTCTGCGAACAGCACATCCCCCTGCTGGCCCGGGTCAACGCCCGGTACCGGGCGTCGGACTGGGCCACTCTGGGCGGCAGCCCGAGCATCGAGGCGATCGAGAACACCCTGCTCTCGCAGCATGAAGTGGTCTGCGACGTTCAGCACCTGACCGCGCCGGTCGGCGGGCACGTGCTGCTGATCATCGGGTTCGACCGCAACCGGCGGATGTTCCAGGCAAAGAACCACTGGGGCGAGAACGCGTTCATCGATATCGCCTACGAGAACGACCCGAACTGGACCATCACCTCAGGGTGGTTCATCAAGGACGTCGTCGACCCGACCTTCGTGCAGAACGAGGCGTGCTGGCTCGGCAGCTGGTGGCTGACCCTGGGCGTCAGCACCCACCGGCTGTTGCTGCGCCGCTCGGAGGACATGGCCTCACCGGGGTCCCCCACCCGGCTCGGCAGCCTGTATCTGGCTGACGGCCGCCACGACGTCAACGGGCAGTTCTTCGACGGCGGCGCGAGGATCCGGCTCTTCATCGCGCCGGGAACCGGGCCGACCACGCCGGGCACCCTGGAAGGAACCCAGATCGAGGCCCGGCTCGACTTCAGCGACATCTACAACGCCGCGGGCGTGACACTGACCGGCGACCGGGTGTCGTTGTCGCGGTTCAGCACCCGCTTCGCCGCGCTGTGGGAACGGGCCGACGCCTCACCGTGGCAGGCGCGACACGGGATGGACGCGGCCACCTACCAGCAGACGTTCGACACCCTGGTCACCGACGGCTTCCGGCTGACCTCGGTCTGCGGGTACAGCGAGGGAACCGGCTCACGCTTCAACGCCGTCTGGGTCAAACGCGACGGGCCGGCGTTCCAGGCGCGCCACGGCCTCAGCGCGGCCGACTACCAGGCCACCTTCGACTCGCTGGTGGCGCAGGGGTTCCGGCTGACCAGCATCAGCGGGTATGCCGAGGCGGGGCAGGCCCGCTACGCCGCCATCTGGGAGCAGCAGCCCGGCCCCGACTGGCAGGCACGGCACGGGCTGAGCCGTCAGCAGTACCAGCAGGCTTTCGACGAGATGGCCGCCCAGGGATACGTGCTGGTGGAGGTCTCGGGGTATCGGGTGGGCGTCGACGTCCAGTTCGCCGCCCTGTGGGAGAGGCTGCAGGAGGTACCGTTCGTCGGCCGGCACGGCCTCACCAGCAGCCAGCACCAGAACGCGTTCAACGAGCTCACCGGGGTGGGCTTCAACCTCAAGTCCGTCTGCGGCTACAGCGACACCGGCATCGCGCGCTACGCCTCCGCGTGGCACAAGGATCCGTCCGGGCCCTGGCAGGCTCGGCACGGGCTGAGCGCCGACGACTATCAGCAGACCTTCGACGATCTGACCGCCCAGGGATTCCGCCCGGTCCAGGTCTCCGGCTATGGCGACGGGTTCTACCCGGCCTAGCCCCGGCCGAGCCCGGCCGGTTCTGTCGAACATGGCCGTCAGTGGCCTGCCGTGTACCGAGGCCGCCGTGGTTCTTGACCTTCCTCCGCGCCGCGGTGGCGGAGGGTTGTCCGCTTACGTCCGGAAGAAGCCGGAGACGTCAACCACCAGGTGGACAGTGCCTGACGAACCGTTGTAAAGAAGGATCGAGCGGTCAGCACCGACCGGGGTGACGACCAGGTTGGGGATCGTCTGACGGAGGCCGAAGTTGAGGTTGGAGGCCGTCGGCCGGGACGTGCCGGAGGCGTAGACGGTCAGGTATCCGGCTCGGGTCGGCGAGACCGCCGTGACGTTCAGCAGGGCTGCCGAGATCCCGGACGCCGGGACGCCTCCGCGACCGGCAACCACGAGGCGAACCGTGGCCCCCGCCGGCACCGCGACGCTCGAGGCGACTGTCGGGAAGATACGCCGAATGACGCTGGGGTTGCCCCACACTGCGTCGACCTGGATGCGCGTCCCCGTCTGCTGGGCCTCGATCATCTGTCCCGAGCCGATGTACAGGGCCACGTGGGATGTTGCCCCGGGCCTGCCCCAGAAAAGGAGGTCACCGGGAATCGCGCCACCCAGTCCGGACGCGCCGACCAGGGCCACGGCGGTGCCCTGCTTCTCCTGTCCGGTGGTGACCCGAGCCAGGACCACCCCGGCCTTGGCGTACTCGTACTGAACGGCGGACGAGCAGTCGAAGCCGACCGTGTGCGCCCCCGAGCCGGTTCCCAGGGTCGGGCCGGCCGGGGTGCCGCCGCCATAGGAGTACGGAATGCCCAGGATGGAGCGGGCGGCCGCGATGACAGTGGCGACCCTCGGGCCTGGCGCGGGCCCGAGCCCCAGGCCGGTGCGGGTGTCCAGCAGACGAGCCGGCGCCAGCGACCCGAATGTGCCAGCAGCTGAGCCGCGGCCGCCCAGGTAGTACCCGGAGACGTCGGCGCTGAGCCCGACGGAGCCCGGAGAACCGTTGTACAGCACGACTCGCCCATCCGGGCCGACCGGGACAACCAGCAGATTCGAGGTCGCCCTGCCCGGCCTGAAGTTCAGGCCTGACGCGGCCGGGCGAGGTGAACCGGACCCGTACACCGTGAGGTAGCCCGCGGTGGTCGCCGCGGTAGCAGTCACGGTGAGCGCCACCGCGGCGGCGCCAGAAGCCGGCACCCGGCCGGCGCCGGCGACCAGCAGGCTCACCGAGGCGTAGGCGCCAACCGCGGCCCTGGGTGCGCCCACACCCACCTGGGTGTCCATAACCCGTGCCGGGGCCAGCGACGCATACGTTCCGGCGACCCGCCCGGTCCCGGCCAGAAAGTACCCGGAGACGTCGGCGACCAGGTGGATGGTCCCGGCTGAGATGTTCGCCAGGGAGACCTTGCCGTCGGAGCCGACCCGGGCAACGACCAGGTTGGCTACCGTCTGGGCCGCAGCGAAGCTCACGCTGGTCACGGCCGGACGGGTGGTCCCGCCGGCATACACCGTGACGTACCCAGCTGAGCTGGGGGAAGTGACTGTCACGTTCAGCACGACCGAGTCAACGCCAACGCTGGGGACCCCTCCGCGGCCTTCCACCTGCAGGCTGACCTCGGCGCCGTGAGCCACGGCTGCGGGACTGCTTCCGGGCAGTCCCAGACCGGTCCGGGTGTCCAGCAGCCGGGTGGGGGCCAGTGCCGTGAAGCCGCCGGGGGTCCCGGCCGCCGCGACGGCCAGCTCGGGGACGGAAGTGCCTGCTGCGATGGTGGCCAAGGACAAGAGCGCGACCAGGGCGGTGCGCAGACTGGCGGACAGGGCTCGGGAAGGGTAGCTCATGGCTGCGAACCCGTTGATGGGCCTGGGTGAGCGGGACAGACCGGCGGCTGGGTCCTTTGGGCGCGCGTCATGAGCTATGGATCCAAGGTCAGGCTGTGCCGGCCTGAGGGTGTGCAGGGGCTGTGCACGAGATCTGGATGACGCACCACCGAAGGACGGCAAACCGGGAGGGCCTGCCGCGGTGGTCCTGCTCAACCGACGCTACGGGCGAGTCGACGGGTATGGCGGCCGTTTCCAGACGATCAGTCCACAGGTACTAGGTGGTCGTCCTCCGTTCGGGCAACACCTCTGCTGACGTCCGGACGTTCCGGCGACCCAGCAGGTAGGTCAGCACAGACCAGGCAGTTTCAGAAGTCCTCGCCAGGGCGTCGAACGGGCGGTTCGCCTCCGAGGAACCCGGTCAGAAGGTTTCTGTGGCAGGTTGTCGTATCGGCGAAATGTCGTTCGTGGTGAGAGTGCAAGCGGTCATCCGGATCGCCCGAGCAGAGGAGATTGACATGACGCACTACCTGCTGACCGTGCACGGCCCCGCCGAGAGGGATGAGTTCGGCAGCTACGGCTCCAAGGAGGAGATGGAGGCGGCGTTCGCCGCGACCGGCTCCTTCAATGAGAAGCTTCTCGCCGACGGCTATTTTGTCTTCGGCGGTGGGCTTCAGTCGGCGTCGACGGCGACCGTCGTCGACGGCCAGGGTGAGACGCCGGTGATGACCGACGGCCCCTACCTGGAGACCAAGGAGGTCATCGGGGGTTTCTGGGTCATCGACGCGCCTGACCTGGACGTGGCGCTCAAGCTCGCGGCGCAGGGGTCCAGGGCGTGCCGGGGCAAGGTCGAGGTCCGTCCCTTCGACGGCCTTGCCTGAGCCGGCCCGAGCGACGACTGATCGATGCAGGGCGCAACGGCGGCCGTCGAGCGAGTCTTCCGCGAGGAGTACGGCCGCCTGATCGCCTCGCTCGTCCGCCGCTTCGGTGACATCGACATCGCAGAGGAGGCGGCGGGCGAGGCGCTCCTGGCCGCGCTGGAGAAGTGGCCGGAGTCCGGCGTACCTGCCAACCCTGGCGGCTGGCTCACCACCACCGCGGCCCACCGCGCGATCGACCGGATCCGCCGCGAGAAGAAGCGCGACGCCAAGCACCAGGCGGCCTTCATGCACTACGACGAAACGCCCCACGAGCCAACCGGACCAGTCGAGGACGACCGGTTGCGGCTGCTGTTCACCTGCTGTCATCCGGCGCTCGCGCCGGAGGCGCGGATCGCGCTGACGCTGCGCCTCCTGGGTGGGCTGACCGTGGCCGAGATCGCCCAGGCGTTCCTGGTGCCCGAGACGACGATGGCGCAGCGGATCACCCGGGCGAAGAAGAAGATCGCGGCGGCGAAGGTGCCCTACCGGGTGCCCGAGGCCGCCGACCTCCCCGATCGGCTAAGCGGCGTGCTGGCGGTGCTGTTCCTC